>JAZFUZ010000030.1:0-28243 GCA_036447475.1 Lysobacterales bacterium
GAACGGTCTTGACCGATCCGTTTCCCTTTATGGTCAGATGACTGAAGTGGATATCGCCAAGAGCCTGGTACGCTTTCACATGAGTCTGTTTTACCCTGATTTGTTGCTGGATTCGGATCAGATCCGCGGGTTCCTTGCAGGGAATGGCGCCCTGGTCGATGGGCCGGTACTCAGGCGTTTCAGGGAAAGCAATGTGCCGGTTGAATCCATCAACGACATCGCTGTATCACGCCTGGCGGAATTCACTGCGCTGTGGAATCGCCAGTCGAAATCGGTGCGCCGATCCGGCTCTGTTGCCTTGAGTGTGGCGCATGCCATCACCCGGCTGAATGCACTGTACCAGGCGTTTTTTGCCCTGCCACCCAGCCCAGCCGAAAACGACGAACTGGTCCGGACTCCTGTTCAAGTGTAGAAGCTCGCCTGCGAGCGATCTTTGCGGGGTTTGTCGGCGCCATCATCCGTGATACTGGTGCAATATGCGGGCTTAGCGCTGTTCGCTGCTGAATCGCAGCATGCCGTAAATACAAAGCGTTACCAGCGCTGTCTGCAACAGCGCTGGTAACCGCTGTGGTGGGTTACTCCACGCTTCGGTGATGCCAACGACGAGATAAAACACCAGCAGGTACCCGCCCCATGTCATACTGCGAAGCTTGCCCTTAAGGATGCCCCTGAGCGGGAACAGCAAGGGTCCGGTGGCTACCAGGGCAAGCCACCAGGATTCAGCGCCAAGAGGTGTTGGCGCAAGGGCGTGCCATACCGGTTGCAGGATGAGCAGGGCGAGATACGCCAGTGCGACACCCGCGTGGTGGAAGTTGATGAAATTAGGGCATGTAAACACTTGCCTGCATATTCCGCATCAGTCAGATGACAATTGCCGGGCCAGTCGGGCAACCCTTGTACCCAGCGCGCGGCACAGGCTGATTTCGTTGGCGTCGAGTTCACGTTCACCCTCCCAGCCGGCGAAGTGGCTTGCTCCGTAGGGTGAGCCGCCCCCCCGGGTCCTGATCAGGGCGGCTTCGCTGTAGGGCAGACCAACCAGGAACATGCCGTGATGAAGCAGTGGCAGCATCATACTCAACAGGGTGCTTTCCTGACCACCGTGAAGGCTTGCAGTCGAGGTGAATACCGCGGCCGGTTTGCTTTCGAGAACGCCTGAATACCATTCCGCCGCAGTGCCGTCGAGGAAGTACTTCAAGGCTGCGGACATGTTGCCGAATCGCGTGGGGCTCCCCAGGATCAAGCCTCCGCATTGGTGGAGGTCTTCCTTCCTGGCATAGGGTGGTCCGGTTTCCGGTACCGGTGGGTTATTTCGTTCCAGGCCGCTGTTGACCGGTGGGACGGTCCGGACCCGCGCGACCGCGCCGTCCATTTCCTCCACACCTCGTGCAATATGCCGGGCCATTTCTGCGGTATGACCATGCAAGCTGTAATAAAGAATCAGAATATTCATTCAGAGAATATCCAGCACTGATTCCGGAGGTCTGCCTATGGCAGCGCGGTCGCCAGCCAACACGATTGGCCGCTGGATCAGCCTTGGGGTGGCGACCATGGCATTGATCAGTTCATCATCACTGAGGGATTCATCATCCAGGCCCTGTCGCTTGAATTCCGCTTCACCCGTGCGCATCAGCTCTCGCGGGTCCATACCCAGTTTATCCAGGATGCTGCGCAGTTCACCGGCGTCAGGCGGAGACTCCAGGTAAAGTGTAATTTCAGGCTCAATGCCCTGTTCCTGCAGCAATGCAAGTGTTGCCCTGGACTTGGAGCAGCGCGGATTATGAAAGATTCTGATGGTCATGGCTAGTCTCTTGGTTAGAATGGTGTTGCTAGTGTAGGACGCTACACTAGCCCGCATATTGCACCAGTATCCCGGATGATGGCGCTGGACAGCTGCGGCTGAACACCGGGCTGGACCGAAAGCCATAGCCGTAGCTCTGAACCGGTCAATAGTAACTTAACTGAGTACCAGTAAACCACGATGAATGATGAAGCAGAACCTGGCCTTGACTTGAAGGAGACCGGAATCCGGCTCAGACGACTCGCCAATCATGTTTGGAAACACTTTCAGGAAGATCGTTGCCTGGAAGGAGCGGCCTCTCTCAGCTATACCAGCCTGTTGGCCATGGTGCCCTTGCTGGCGGTGATTTTTGGGGTGGTTTCGGCATTTCCGGTTTTCAGCCAGATTTCCGACATGCTGCAATCCTTTGTTTTTGCCAATTTCATTCCCGCGGCAGGAGAGCAGATCCAGCCTTACCTGAATACCTTCCTGAAAAGCGTCAGCAGCCTGACCCTGCCAGGCACGGTATTCCTCATCATCACGGCCCTGTTGCTGATGTTTCGCATCGAAGCGACTTTTAACCGCATCTGGCGAGTTAAACGGGCGCGCGCGCTGATAAACCGCATCATGATGTACTGGTCCGTGCTGACCTTGGGTCCGATCCTGACCGGTGCGGCTATTGCTCTGAGTGCACAGAAAGTTTTAACCACGCTGGGAATCGAGGAAGGTCTGGCAGCCGGCTGGAATCACCTGGGAATTTTCTTTCTGTCGTGGATGGTTTTCACCATGTTCTTTATGCTGGTGCCGAACCGCAGGGTGCAGTTCCGTAACGCGGCTGTGGGTGCATTCCTCAGCACGGTCCTGTTTGAAGTGGCCAAGATGGGATTCGTCGCCTACGTAAGCAACGCGAATTACAGTGTCATCTATGGCGCATTGGCAACGGTTCCGATTTTCCTTTTGTGGCTGTACATCGTATGGGCGGTGATTCTTTTCGGCGCTTCGCTGGCGGCGTCGTTAACGACTTTTTCGGACAAGATCAGTGCAGAAGGCGACTCCTTAGAGGGGCATGTACGAGGAAAATGAAAACGTGAATCTGAACAGGAGCACAAAACATGAGCTATGAAATCCGGAGCTGCGCAAAATGGTTGCCCGTATTGCTGATGCTGGTGACTTTTTCCGCCAGCGCTGCTTATGCGACCGATGAGCCGGTTGATTTCACCCTGCCGCAACTGGGCGGAGGCGAGATTGCGCTGAGCGACTACCTGGGTGGCTGGGTGGTGGTGAATTACTGGGCGACCTGGTGTGCCCCTTGCCGCAAGGAAATGCCGGAGTTGTCACAATTGCATGATGAACGGGATGACATTACCGTGCTGGGACTCGCATTCGAAGATACGGATGAGGAAGCTTTCGAGACTTTTCTGGCTGAGTTTCACGCCAGCTACCCCATTTTGCGGGTTGATGTTTACCGGCCCCCCGAGCCGTTTGGTGCACCCAAAGTGCTCCCTACGACGATCATCCTGGACACGGAGGGCAGGGTAGTGAAAACCTTTCTTGGGCCCGTGACCCGCGAAGCAATCGAACGTTTTATTGATTCGGTCGGCATCGATAAGGAGCCTGCGGACCCATGAGCCAGGCTTGCCGGCGCATCCTGGTTTCAGGGAAGGTGCAGGGTGTCTGGTTTCGCGAGTCTACTCGCCGGGTGGCCACCGCCCTGGCACTGAACGGCAGTGCATCCAACCTTCCAGATGGAAGGGTCGAGGTGGTTGCAGTTGGTTGTGAAAAAGGCATTGATGACCTCGTGGTCTGGCTGCATCACGGCCCGCCCATGGCTCGCGTGGATGAAGTCATTGAGGAAACGATCGAAGATCCCCACCTGTCCGGGTTCACGACAGCTTAGCCTGAAGGATGTTTCTGACTGGTGCGAAAGATTTGCGGTGAATAGGGCAGGGGCCGTAGCGGGTGAGTCGTGCCAGATGGTCTGCGGTAGGGTAGCCCTTGTGCCGGTCAAAACCGTAATCCGGATAATCGATATGTAGTTTTCTCATCAAGCGGTCACGTGTCACCTTGGCCAGGATGGATGCGGCCGAGATGGCTGGTTCCAGGCTGTCACCCTGCACGATGGTGCGCACGGCACAGTCCAGCGTTGGGGCCTGGCGGCCATCAATCAATGCCAGTGATGGTGGTGGAAGTAATTGCTCGACGGCTTGTTTCATGCCCAGCAGCGTGGCTTGCAGGATATTGATGCGATCGATTTCAGCAGCATCGATTTCGATGACGGCCCAGGCCAGGGACCGTTCCACGATTAACGGAAAAAGCTCCTCACGGCGTTTTTCACTGAGTTGTTTTGAGTCATCCAGCCCGTCGATGGGCCGGTCGGGGTTGAGCACTACCGCGGCGACCACGACCGGCCCGGCCAGTGGACCGCGGCCTGCCTCGTCCACACCGGCTACGATCATCGAACTAATTGAGCCACGGCTTCCGCGGCCCGGGCGCTCGCGTTGCAACGCAGCTGTTCGCGCAGTTCTGAGAAACGTATTTGCAAAGCCTGGCGCCGGTTGGTGTCGTCAAGCCATTTCAGAACTTCTTCCGCCATGCGCGGGCCATTGGCATCATCTTGTAGCAATTCCGGGACCAGGGTTTCTCCGGCCAGGATATTGGGTAGCGAAAAAAATTTCGCCCGTACCAGCTTCAGCGCTTTCACCAAGCGGTAGCTGGATGGCGCCAGACGATAGCTCACCACCATGGGTCGGTTAATCAGCATAGTCTCCAGGGTGGCCGTGCCCGAAGCAACCATCACGACATCCGCTGCGGCAATCACGCCGTGTGGGTCATCATCCACCAGATGTATCTGCTGCATCGCCAGGCGTTCCATCGTGGTTTCGAACTGTTTCCTGACCCTCGAATTGGCCATTGCCGCTGAGAAGTGAATTTCGGGGATCTGCTGTGCAAGGATTCGGGCTGCCCCGATCATGGGTTCGGCCAGTTTCAAAACTTCACCGGCACGGCTTCCCGGCAGCAGGGCAATGTGAATGCCCTGGGTGCTTATGCCCAGGCGTTGCCTTGCAGTTACCGGGTCATCACCAACCGAAATCTGGTCCGCCATCGGGTGGCCTACGTAGGTGGCCGGCACACCGTGGCCCCGGTAAAAAACCGGCTCAAAGGGAAAGAGGCATAACACCAGATCGGCGGCGCGGGCGATTTTCCTCACCCGTTTTTCGCGCCAGGCCCATACCGTCGGGCTTACGTAATGGACCGTGCAAATGCCGTTGCGTCTGAGTACTGTTTCCAGTCCCAGGTTGAAGTCGGGTGCATCTATACCAATAAAGACGTCGGGTTTGAGCACCAGCAGTCGTTGTCGAAGCTCCCGGCGGATTGTGTACAGGCGGGGCAAATGGGCAAGGACTTCGAACAGGCCAAACACGGCCAGTTCTTCACTGTCCCACCAGTTATCCATGCCGGCGGATTGCATGCGCTCGCCTCCGATACCAACAAATACAGCAGTTGGGTGGTGCTTACGAAGTTCGCCGATCAGTGCCGCGCCCAGTTGATCGCCCGATGCCTCTCCTGCAACCAGGGCTATGGTTGGTTTCTGGGTGTTCAATTCCGGCGACTCATACAAAATGCGGGCTAGCGAACGATGCTTTTTTCCGTGGTGTCCAGAAATTCCACCCAGGGCTTAATTTCGTCGTGCTCATTGGCCATTTCTGCCAGTTGCTGCCTGGCTTCTTCCAGTGGTAAACCCGAACGATAGAGTACCCGGTACGCTTTGCGGACCTGTTGAATTTGTTCCGGTGAAAAACCGTGGCGTTTCAGTCCTTCTGTGTTGATACCCTTGGCCCTCGCTTTTTCGCCGGCGATCGTGACGTGGGGCGGAATGCTCTGGTTCACGTGGCTGGCAAATGAAGTGAAGCTGTGCTCGCCCACGATACAAAACTGATGGATTAGCGAATAACCAGACAAGATGGCCCAGTTACCCACGGTCACGTGTCCTGCCAGGGAAGCATTGTTGGCCATTATGATGTTGTTGCCCAGTCGGCAATCATGGGCGATGTGAACGCAGGCCATGATCCAGTTGTCGTTGCCGATGACCGTTGTGCCGCCACCCTGGACGGTTCCACGGCTGAAAGTGCACAGTTCGCGGATGGTATTATTGTCACCGATGATCAATTCGGTATCTTCGCCAGCATATTTTTTGTCCTGGGGCTCGTCGCCAATGGATGCAAACTGGAATATACGGGTATTCTTGCCGAGGGTCGTGCGGCCGGTGAGCACCACGTGTGGTCCGATCCAGCTGCCGGGACCGATGGTCACTTTCGGTCCGACAATGCTGAAAGCACCAATTTCTACGTCATCTGCAATCTGCGCCGATGGGTCGACAAGCGCGGTTGCGTGGACCCTGCTCAAGTTATTTTCCCGGCGCAAAGAAGTTTGCAGCTCGCTACCAGTTGGTCATCGACGAAGGCCTTGCATTCGTATTGGCCCATATTACGCATGACCCGTTTTTGTATCACATCCAGGATTACCTGGTCGCCGGGAACAACGACCCGGTTGAACTTGGCTTTGTCTACCTTGACCAGGTAATACAATTCCCCTTTTTCACCCTTGGTTGCAGCAGCCAGGTGCGCTAGCATTCCGGACGCCTGCGCCATGGCTTCGATGATCAACACGCCCGGCATTACCGGGTTGGCTGGAAAGTGCCCCTGGAAAAACGGTTCGTTGATGGTCACATTTTTGAGAGCGGTAAGCCTTTTCTTGGGCTTCATTTCAAGGGTAAGTACCCGGTCGAGTAACAAAAACGGGTAACGGTGCGGCAGGAATTCAAGAATCCTGGCAATCTCCACAGGGCCGGGCAGGACTTGATCATTCATTATTTAACGGCCTCTCCTTTATTTTTCTAGCCCGCATATTGCACGAAGGATCCGGAATTTGCACTGTAGCCGGCAAAACAATTTGGTTGAAACGGGCTCGTTCCGTGATTCGCCGGGTAATCGGGTGCGAATCGAACAGCCATGCCATACGGGCATACGCCAGGTTTGAGTCGGCTACAGTCACATAATTTTGAGACAGCTTATAAGTGCTCTTATCCCTCGGCATGATTCCCGGAACTGGCTTCAGGGTGTAGCCAGTTCCAACTGGTCGGCGGCAAATTCGACTTCCAGTTGCTCCAGTATCAGGTCGGTGATGTTCAGGTCAGGGCTGGCGTAGACCACCGGGCTGGAGATGATCAGGTCAAAGCCGTGTCTCAGTGCGATTTCCTCGACGGCCACATTGATTTCTTCTTCCAGTCGCTGGACTTCTTCGGTGCGGCGGAAAGACAGTTCATCGCGCAAGTCCTCTTTACGCCGGTTGATATTGCGGTGCAGTTCCCGCAGTTCACGTTCCAGCGCAAGTTTATTGTCGGATAGTAAATCTGTCCGTAGCAGCCTGGCCTCCAGTGTTCCGGCTCTGAATTCATCCATCTCGATGGCATCGTTCCTGGCGCGGAATTCTTTGTCCAGGGTGGCTCTGCCGGCCAGCACTTGTGGAGCATTATCCAATACTTGCTTCATATCCACGTAAGCGATGCGTAATTGCTGCGCACCGGCGGTTGCGGCAAACAACAGGCCGAAAATAAGCATACAACTCGTCCGCACACACCTCCACATACTCCGTATTGTACACCTAACGGGGTGAAATCACGAAGGTTTACAGGCCCTGTCAGGCCTGCGACGGTGTGGATCAAAAAGTAGTCCCGAAGGAAAATTGCAGGTTTTCGGTGCGGTCGCCCGGCTGATCGTTGAACGGAAAAGCATAGCTGATAACGATCGGGCCGATGGGGGCTTCCCAGGTCACCGACAGGCCGACTGAACTGCGCAACTTGTTGGCCTCGAAAGCACTGATGTTTTCGTAGACGTAACCGGTATCTAAAAACAACGCGATGCGGGTGCTGCTCCGTCCACCGGCGAAGGTCGTTGGGAAAGCCAGTTCGGCGCCGCCCGTCACCTTGAAGTCACCACCCACTGAGCGGCAGAACCTGTCTTTTGGTCCCAGGGTATTGTCGTCGTATCCACGCAGGTCGCGTACGCCGCCACTGAAAAAATGTTCGTAGAATGGCAGGCCGCTATCCAGGGCGACTACATCGGTCTGGTCACAACTATCTCCGAGGCCGGGCGGCAACTCGGTATCAATGGCTGTGGCAAGCGTGTTTTTGTCATAACTGTCGTAGGAATCTCCGTAACCCAGGTTGGCTCGGACAGAAAACACCAAGCCACGCCAGATCTTCCAGTATTTCGCACCACGGTAGAAAAGTTTGTAGTATTGGCGGGAACTGCCCGGGAGTGCCGCCTGCAAGGTCAGGGACTGGGCAGATCCGCGCGATGGATTGAGAAAGTGGTTGCGGCTGTCACGGGACCAGCCGATGGTCCAGTCTAATATATCGAATTGCCGTTCATTGTCAGAAATGATGCCATCGCCGTTAAAATCGAGGGAGTTTGACAACGGGTCACCCGGCGTGGGCGACAGGCCGAATTCCAGGCAGTTGTTCGGGTTGTCCGGGTCAGGCTCTACGCAGGCGAACGAGCCGATATTGAGCTGTGAATGACGGAATCCGAATCCGGATCTGAGGAAATCGATCTCAGTAACCGGAATGCCAAAATTCATTCCCAGGGCCCACTCACTGCTGGTAAATGTCGATATATTGGCCCGGCCCTGGTTAAATTCCTGATAGCGAGTATAAAATCCACGGCTGATACCGTCTTCGGTCCAGTAGGGGTTGTTGTAGGTCACATTCACGCTTTTGATGATTTTGCTGTAGGAAACTCCCAACCCCATCCGCTTGCCGCTACCGATAAAATTATCCTGCTGGATACTGAGCGAGGCAATCAGGCCCTGCACCTGTGAAAATCCCAGGCCGACGGTGAAGCTACCGGCTGCGCGTTCAGCCACAGTGAGGATGATATCCACCTGGTCATCCGTTCCCGGCACCGCTGGTGTCTCCACCTCTATCGATTCAAAATAAGTCAGACGCTGCAGGCGGATCTTGGAACGGTCAATGGCCAACTGTGAAAACCAGGCGCCTTCCATCTGGCGCATTTCCCGTCGGATGACCTCATCCTTGGTCTTCGAGTTACCAACGAATTGAATTCGCCGGATGTACACCCGTTTGCCCGGATCGACGAAGAAGTTGATCGATACCAGGCGCTTATCGCGATCGACGTTGGTAATTGGGTTGACGTTGGCGAATGCGTAGCCGATGTTGGCCAGGATTCCCGTAATATTTTCCACACTCTGCTCGATTTTTTTGCGCGAGAAAATTTCTGCGGGCTGGACGACGATCAAGCGGCGCAGGGTAGCCTCACCGATGACCAGGTCGCCGGTAATCTGCACTTCGTCCACGCTGTAGACCTCACCTTCAACCACGTTGGCGGTAATGTAAATGTTTTCCTTGTCTGGGCCAATGGACACTTGGGTAGACTCCACACTGAAATCCACGTAACCGCGGTCGAGGTAAAAAGAACGCAGCTTTTCAATGTCACCGGACAATTTTTCCCGCGAATACTGGCCTTTCTTGGACCAAAATTTCCAGCGCGGTTTGATGTCGGACTCGAATTCATCCTTGATTTCCTGGTCATCGAATGTCTCGTTGCCAACAATATTGATGTGCCGGATTTCGGCAACGTCACCTTCATCAATCACGATGGAAATGCGGACGCGATTTCTCTCGAGTTCCGTCACGCCCGCATCGACACTGACGGCATAGCGTCCCTGGCTGAAATACTGTTTGACCAATTCCTGCTGCAGGCGGTCAAGCACCAGGCGGTCGAATACTTCACCTTCGGCAAGGCCGATATCGAACAGAACGCGGTACAGGTCTTCATCTTTGATCGCTTTGTTGCCGGTGATTGCTACGTTGGCGATGGCAGGACGTTCCCTGACCGTGATGACCAGAATGCTGCCTTCACGGCCTAATTTGATGTCACGGAAAAAGCCTGTTCGATACAGTTCGCGGATGGCGGAGCGGGTATTGGCTGCAGTAAGACGATCACCAGCATCCAGTGGCAGGTAGTTGAAAACCGTGCCTTCAGAGATACGCTGTAAGCCTTCGACACGAATATCGGAAATGATAAAAGGGTCGGTTGCCAGTGTGGTGTTTGCCCATAACAGGCAGCCCAGTAGCGGAGCTAATATTCTTATCATTGAGACAGATCCGTTACGGCTCCTTGCCGGAAAATTTTCTGCGAGGGTAGCCTATCCGACCAGTCGTAAAATATCGTTAAGAAAAACCAGGCTCATCAGTCCTACGAGGGCAATCAGCCCAAAATACTGACCCGCCATCTGAGCTTGGTCGGATAGCGGGCTTCCCTTTATCAATTCTATCAGGTAATAAAGCAGATGACCGCCATCGAGTATCGGAATCGGCAATAAATTCAATATCCCGAGGCTGAGGCTGATCGCCCCAAGGAAAAACAGGAAGTTCGATAGGCCCAGGCTGGCTGAGATGTTGGCGAACCGTGCAATACTGATGGGGCCCGACAGACTTTTCACCGAGGCTTTGCCGGTAACCATGCGTATCAAGAGGCTGAATGTTGCCTCTGTCATCCTCCAGGTTTCGTGGACCGCCGCTACCAGGCCTTCCACGGGGCCATATTGCAAAACTATGGCGGTTCGCTCCAGGGTTTCCCTTTGCTCTGCGCTAATCTCCACATTGCTGATTCCAAGCAGCAGGCGGCTGGAAAACATCCCGGTTTTTTCCTTGCGTGGCAGAATTTCCAACTGCAACAATTCGCCGTTGCGTTCGATAGTGACGGCAAGGGGCTGGTTTTCCTGGCCATGGGTTTGCACCAGGTAACCAATCCGATTCCAGCTTTCAACTGGTTTTCCCGCAATGTTGATAATGCGGTCTCCGCTGCGCATGCCTGCCCGCCGGGCAGGGCTATCGTAAATAACTTCCCCGGCAATCGGTGGAATATCGAGCCGCCAGGGTTCGAGCCCGATGGCCTCGAGTGTATGTTCTTCATTGAAATCGGGGCCGAGATTTTTAAGCTTCAGCAGGTGTTCAGACTGGCGGCCTTTTGAGTCCTGCACCGTCACGCTGACTTCGGTCCGGTCGATGGCATGAGTGACCAGGCCCAGAAATGCGTGTGACCAGGTTCTGGTATTTTGTTTATCAACCACGATGATTTCATCGCCGGGCTGAATACCCGCTTCGGCTGCAATGCCACTTACGGCACCGATGACCGGTCGTGTTTCCGGAATTCCCAGGACGAACATCAACCAGAACGCCAATACTGCAAAGACCAGGTTGAATACAGGGCCGGCTGCAACAATAGCGATCCGGGTCCAGACCGATTTTCGATTGAATGCCTTGTCGAGGTCTTCCTCGGCAACATCGCCTTCGCGCTCGTCCACCATTTTGACGTAGCCGCCCAGTGGAATGACTGCAATGATGTATTCGGTATTGCCTTTTCCGCGGTATGACCAGAGTGGCCTGCCAAAACCGACGGAAAATTTCAGCACACCTACACCCAGTTTCCGGGCAACCCAGAAATGACCAAATTCATGGAAGGTGATGAGTACCCCGAGCGTGACCAGCAGCCACCAGATTGAACCAATAATTTCACTCATGATCTTTGTTTCACCAATTCCATGGCCCGGGTGCGGGCCAGCTTGTCGTGCATCAGTACTTCTTCCAGATCGTTAATGACTGACACCTCCAGGTTTTGCATCACTTCGCCCACCAGCGAGGATATTGCGTTGAAAGTGATCCTTTCTTCAAGAAAAGCTTTGACCGCAACTTCATTGACAGCGTTCAATACGACCGGAGCACTCCCACCCGCGCGCATGGCTTCGAATCCCAGGCCCAGGCAGGGAAACCTTTCCAAGTCCGGTTGCCTGAATGACAAATCACTCTCCTGTGCAAGATTGAGACGTTCCACGCCTGATTCAATCCGTTGAGGCCAGGCCAGGGCATGTGCAATAGGCGTTCGCATATCCGGCGTGCCCAGTTGCGCCAGCACCGAACCATCGCGGTATGCCACCATGGAATGGACAATGCTCTGAGGGTGGATCAGTACTTCGAGTTGATCCGGTGATGCGTTAAACAGCCAACGCGCTTCGATCACCTCGAGGCCCTTGTTCATCAAGGTGGCGGAGTCTACCGAAATTTTCCGGCCCATGTCCCAGTTTGGGTGTTTGCAGGCCTGGGCCGGTGTGACCTGGCTGAGTTGTTCCGCCGGCATGTCCAGGAAAGGCCCGCCGGATGCTGTGAGAATGATCCGCTCCACGCCGGTTTGTTCCAGACCTCGTTCAAAGCCCGCGGGCAGGGCCTGGAAAATAGCATTGTGCTCGGAGTCGACCGGCAGGATCCGGGCGCCGTTTCGCCGCGCCGTATGGGCTAAGAATTCACCTGCTATGACCAGGGATTCCTTGTTGGCCAGCAGGATTTTTTTACCGGTTTCGGCTGCCCGTAAGGTGGACTTCAGGCCGGCGGCCCCGACAATGGCAGCCATGACAATATTGACTTCCGGCAGGCCCGCGGCCGTAACCAGACCGGCTTCGCCGGACATCACTGCCGCATTGGCGCCAAGTACTTTCAATGCCCTGTACAGCTCATTTTCAAGTGCGGGATCGGCGATTACGGCCAACTCCGCATCGAAGTAGGCGCATTGTTCCGCGAGACGCTGTGTATTGCGATTTGCAGTCAGGGCAGTCACGCGGTAAGAGTCGGGATTGCGGCTGATGACGTCCAGCGTGCTTTTGCCCACGGAGCCCGTGGCCCCAAGTACGGTTACTGTCTCAATTTTCATGCGCGAAGAATCCAAACGCCCAGCGCAAAAAATGGTGCGCCCGCCAGCAAGCTGTCAAAGCGGTCGAGTACACCACCGTGACCGGGAAAAATCTTCCCGCAGTTCTCCATCTTCACGGTTCGCTTGTGAATGCTGATGAACAGGTCACCACCTACGGAAGCCAGTACCGTGGCCGCGACAAGCATGGCTGCAGGCCCGGCCGCCGTCTCCAGGTCGGGCGTAAAATGAGTAAACAACAGGGCGGCGATGCCGGCCAGGATGATGCCTCCAATAACGCCTTCCCAGGTCTTTTTCGGGCTGATGACAGGCGCCAGTTTTGTACGGCCGAAGTGCCGTCCGCTGAAATAGGCGCCGATGTCTGCAGCCCAGATGGTGATCAGCAGCAGCAGGATCAGAAGTTCCCCGTGAGCCTGATCCCGCAGCCAGGCCAAGGCAAAGGTGCAGATCGTGATGCCTGCCAGGGCTGACCCAAAGCTGACCGTCCGGAATGCAAGATCAGGCACCTGGTCTGCACGATAACGGCTGAGTCGCAGGAACATCAGGCACCAGAGGAAACACCCAGCCAACAGGATGGTAAAGGCGTGTCCGGCCACCATTGGCCAGTAGAGAAACATCAGGGCCATGATAAATGCTTGCAGTGCAAACAAGGTCAGGCCCGGTAGCATTGCCAGTCCCGCCAGCCGGCGGTACTCCCAGACTCCGGTCAGCATCAACAGGATAACGACCAGCCTGAATACGCAGGCTGGAGTCAGGAATGTCATGGCAATGCCGGCGGGCGCCAACACCACGGCAGTTAGAATTCGAGTCTTAAGCAAGGGTCAAGCACCTCAATCGGTGCGGTCGGAGGCCGGCTGGTGGGGACTGCGGATTGATTTCCTTACCTGCTCACTGGTCAGGCCGAAACGTCTTTCCCTGGACCGGTAGACGGCGATGGCCTGGTCCAGGCATTCGGGTCCGAAATCCGGCCAGAGGGTGGGAGTGAAATGCAGTTCGGTATACGCGAATTGCCACAGAAGAAAATTGCTGATACGCATTTCACCCCCGGTCCTGATCAGCAGATCCGGGTCTCTACTCTCGTTCAGAGAGATTTGTTTTGCCAGTAGTTCCTCATTGATGTCTTCAGGATTGATCAGGCCCCTGGAGCAATCTTCTGCCAGTTTCCTGGTGGCCTGGACAATGTCCCAGCGACCCCCGTAATTGATTGCTACGTTTAATGTCATGCGCGTGTTGCCGGCAGTCTGGGCCTGGGCCAGGTGGATTTTGTGCTGTAAGGCAGACGAAAATGCCCCGACATGCCCGATGAACCGGATGCATACGTTGTTTTCGTTTAATTCCTTTGCTTCCCGGTCCAGTGCTCGCATGAACAGGTCCATCAGCCGGCTGACTTCCTGTTCCGGGCGGCTCCAGTTTTCACTGGAAAATGCGAACACGGTTAGTTCCCTGACGCCCAGGTTAGCGCAATGCTCAATGACTGAGCGTAAAGCTTTCAAACCAGCCTTGTGCCCCATCGATCTTGGCCGATTGCGCTGTAACGCCCAACGGCCATTACCATCCATCACAATGGCAATGTGAGCGGGGATTCCGGAATCAGATCTCAAGGAGTTCCTTTTCTTTTTCGGCGACGATTCCATCTGCTTTCCCTACGGCCTTATCGGTGACGTTCTGGATTTCATGTTCTGCCTTGCGCTCTTGGTCTTCGGAAATTTCCTTTTCCTTGAGCAATTCCTTGATGTGGTGAATGGCATCACGGCGGATATTCCGAATCGCGATTTTGGTGTTTTCACCTTCAGAATGAACCACCTTGCCCAGTTCACGGCGACGTTCTTCGGTCAGGGGGGGCAAGGGAATCCGGATGACCTGGCCGGCCGTCGCCGGGTTGAGACCGAGATCGGACCGGAGGATTGCTTTCTCTATTGCCTGGACCATGGCTTTATCCCATGGTGTTACGCTCAATGTCCGAGCATCCTCAACCGCTACGTTTGCTGCCTGGCTGATCGGAACTTCACTGCCGTAGTAATCCACGTGAACGTGTTCGAGCAGGCTGGGGTGTGCACGGCCGGTGCGGATTTTAGCCAGTTCGGAACGCAGAGATTCCAGGCTTTTGCTCATGCGGAACCTAGCGTCTTTATCAATATCTTCGAGCATGAAAGCCTCCTCTTTACAACTATCAGGACACCAGGGTGCCGATGGCTTCTCCCTTGATCAGGCGACCCAGGTTCCCCTCTTCAAAAACATTGAAAACCCGAATGGGCATTCCCTGGTCACGGCAAAGTACGATGGCATTCGCATCCATCACGCCAAGCTTGCTTTCTATGATCCGGTCATAACTGAGCTTGTCGAACAATTCTGCTTGTGGATCCAGGGCAGGATCCGCGGAATACACGCCATCCACCTTGGTTGCCTTGAGGACAATATCGGCGCCAATTTCGATCGCGCGTAAGGCAGCGGCAGTGTCGGTGGTGAAGAAGGG
This sequence comes from Lysobacterales bacterium, assembly GCA_036447475.1. Lineage (GTDB taxonomy): Bacteria > Pseudomonadota > Gammaproteobacteria > Xanthomonadales > SZUA-36 > JAJRRA01. The sequence continues at coordinate 15,032 of JAZFUZ010000030.1, forward strand.
GTTGCCTGTGCCGCCGGCACAAATGACAACGCGGCCTTTTTCCAGGTGCCGGATTGCACGGCGGCGTATGTAGTCTTCACATACATCATGCACCGAAATAGCCGACATGACGCGGGCGTCTACACCGATGCTCTCCAATGCGTCCTGCAGGGCCAGGGAATTCATCACCGTGGCAAGCATTCCCATGTTATCACCGGTGACCCGGTCGATGCCCGATTCAGCCAGTCCGGCTCCGCGAAAAATGTTGCCACCACCTATGACGACCGCAATCTGTATATTCGACCGGGTGACATCACCAATTTCGACAGCGATCCGGTGAATCATTTTTGGATCGATGCCGTAATCTTCGTTACCCAGCAGCGACTCACCGCTGAGTTTTAGAAGAATTCGATGATAGACTCCGTCAGCCACCGGTCACCTGCCGCCTGACTTCGTCTACAAAATTGGATTCCTGCTTTTCGATCCCATCGCCGACGGCGAGACGTTCAAATCCGTTAACGCTGGCGTTGTTTTGCTTAATCAGTTTGCCTACAGTCAGGTCCCCGTCCTTGACAAAAGATTGTCCCAGCAGTGTGATCTCTGCGAGGTGTTTGCGCAAGCGTCCGGTGACCATTTTTTCAATGATCTCAGCCGGCTTGCCACTGCTTTCAGCCTGCGCGACCAGGATGTCTTTTTCACGGGCAATGAGTTCTGCGGGTACGTCTTCGTTTGATACGAATTCAGGGTTCAGAGCCGCAATATGCATGGCGAGGTCACGGGCAAGGGTTTCATCACCGCCGCTGAGGTCAACCAGCACGCCGATTTTTCCACCGTGGACATAGGCACCAATCGTTCCATCGGTAGAAACATGTGCAAAACGCCTGACCTGGACGTTTTCACCGATTTTACTTACCAGGGCCTGGCGAGCCTGTTCCACGGTCTCGTCCCCGATGTGGGTGCCTAACAGTGCTTCTAAGTCAACCGGGCCTTCGGACAATGCGTTGGCCGCTACGGCATCGGCGAAGGTATTGAAGTTTTCATCTTTGGCAACAAAATCGGTTTCGCAATTCACTTCGACCATGACGGCTTGTTTGCCGTTGGCGGAAAGCGACAGGGCAATCTTCCCTTCCGCGGCAATGCGGCTGGCTTTTTTGTTGGCCTGGGCCAGTCCTGACTTGCGCAAGTGGTCGACTGCGGCATCTATGTCACCGTGAGTTTCCACCAACGCTTTTTTGCATTCCATCATGCCCGCACCGGTGCGATCACGAAGTTCTTTTACCATTGCAGCGGTTACTGCCATCAGAATTTCCTCTGGTAGGGCCTGTTAACACTTGCCAGGTCACTGCGTTGCCGGCCCAAATGGTACCAGGCAAGGCGCGAGGAGTGTGGTTTGGCTGGTCCAAATGAGTGACGATCAACGCAGCATGGGGCCATTTGGGACAGCAACCCGGAGGGACGGGTCCCATTTTGCCCACTGCGGCGTCTCTCCTCACTAAAGTACATAGAATACATTACGTTTGTCGTTCCTTGCATTGAACAAAATGGGCTCCCGTCGCAGCGATCTGGCAAGTGTTAACAGGCCCTAGTTCATATTCATGACCGGGGAGTGATTTTATCACTCCCCGGTCTGCTGAACAGTCAGCCCGACAGGCTCCTGTGACCTATTTCTTGGCGGCTGTTTTTTTGCTGGTTTTCTTTTTGGTGGTCTTCTTCTTGGCAACCTTTGTCTTGCTTGCCTTTGCCGCGGTTACTTTTTTCTCAGCAGCCTTTGTGTCGACTTTCTTAGCTTCAGGTAACGTGCTGGCTTCAGGCTCTGCTTTTTCTTTTTCTGCAGAAGAAACTTCAGTTTTGGCCTGGGCTTGTTCGGCTTTGGATGCTTCGACGGCAGCTTGTATTGCAGCATCCACTTCCGTGGTTTCCGTAGCGCTTTGCGCCGGTTCATCTGTTTTCTCTTCAGCCTTCTTCTGTGCGGCTGGTGCAGCCGCAGTTTGCGTAGCTGTGGTGTCAGCAGGAGCCGTTTCAGCGGCAGGAGCATCGGTTGTTGCCGGAGTTGCTTCTTCCGTTGCAACCTGGGCTTCAGCCTCCACTGCGCGGGCGGCTACCGGCAGCTTGCGGACAACGACCTTTTTGCTCACTTTTTTCCGGATGGTGCTGGTAGACACCGGCTTGGCTTTGGAGTCATTGCGAGGGATGGGATTGCCCTCGGCATCCAGTTCGACGAATTCGTCCTTCACATCAACTTGTGGTGTCGAGGCACGACCTTCGAGCACGGCTTCGGCAGCAAGTCGTGCGTACAGCTGGATGGAGCGGATGGCATCGTCGTTGCCTGGAATGACGTAATCGATGTTATCAGGAGAACAGTTGGTATCGACGATGGCAATCACCGGAATACCCAGCTTGCGAGCTTCTTTTACCGCGATATCTTCATGGTTGACATCAACAATGAACAGTGCGTCGGGCAGTCCCTTCATGTCTTTGATACCGCCCAGGCTGCGCTCCAGTTTGTCGCGCTCACGGGTCAGTTGCAGCACTTCCTTCTTGACCAGGTGCTCGATGCTGCCGTCCTCACTCATTACCTCGAGCTGTTTGAGTCGCTTGACGGACTCGCGGATGGTGCGGTAGTTGGTCAGCATACCGCCCAGCCAGCGGTGTGAAACAAAAGGCATGCCGCAACGCTTTGCTTCTTCTTCGATGGCTGCGCTGGCGGCACGCTTGGTGCCTACGAACATGATGGATCCACGCTTGGCCGCGAGCTTGCTGATGAAGTTCATCGAGTCATTCAGTAGCGGCAGCGTTTTTTCCAGGTTGATGATGTGGATCTTGCCACGGGCTCCAAATATGAAAGGAGCCATCTTGGGGTTCCAGTAGCGGGTCTGGTGACCGAAATGTACGCCTGCTTCGAGCATTTGGCGCATGGTTACGTTAGCCATGTTGTTGGTCCTTGAAATACAGGAGTCCCTGCAGTCCACAGACTGCGGGATTCCGGGGTTAATCCTTCCGCGCACCCGTTGCAGAGACCCTGTTATTCGTTCAGGGCACCCCTCTGAACCGTTGTGGTGCGTGTGCGTATTTGGCGCGTAGTCCAGGCTATCTCAGCCGTTTGACGTGCCTGTTTTGCCATTGACCGGGGTGGATCAAAAAAGCCGGCAAGTTATACCAGATTATGACCGTGGGGGCAATAGGGCTGTGTAGTTTTAAGCGAGATCGGGGCAATCTGCGGACTCGGTCCGCTTGCTTCTATACTGCGCTCTGGATGAAAATTTGTTCTGTATGTGGTAAGCGGAACACATGGCCCTTATTATTCACTTCGAGCAACGATATTTGGAGTAAACAAATTGAAACTGGCATCTCTTAAAACTGGCGGTCGGGATGGCACGCTGATCGTCGTTAACCGGGCGTTGACTCAATATGTAGTGGCTGATGAGGTCGTGGCTACCATGCAACAGGCGATTGAGGACTGGTCCAATAGCGCTCCGCGTCTGAATACTATTTCCGCAGCATTGAATGCCGGCCAGTGTGATGACACCAGTACACTGGACTGTAGCGCGCTGGCTTCTCCATTTCCGCGTGCCTATGAATTCGTCGACGGTAGCGCTTACCTGCCACACGTTGAACGAGTGCGTCGTGCCCGCGGCGCGGAAGTACCCGAATCATTTTACCAGGATCCCCTGATGTACCAGGCTACATCGGCCGGGTTCCTGGGGCCGCGTGACCCGGTTCCGGTTGTCAGCGAGGAGTACGGAATCGATTTCGAAGCAGAAATCGTGGTGGTAACGGACGATGTGCCGATGGCTGTCAGTGTGGAGCAGGCGGCCGGGCATATTCAGCTGCTGGGACTGATCAACGATGTCAGTCTCCGGAACCTGATTCCTGCCGAGCTGGCAAAAGGTTTTGGATTCCTGCAGTCAAAACCACGGTCGGCCTTTTCTCCGGTATTTGTGACGCCGGATGAGTTGGGTGATGCATGGCGGGATAGCGTTGTGCACCTGCCACTACTTTCCTCGCTGAATGGTGAGTATTTCGGTGCACCGCAAGCAGGTGTCGATATGCAGTTCAATTTCGCCCAGCTACTGGCCCATGCAGCCAGGACACGTCCGCTGGGAGCCGGTACCATCGTGGGTTCGGGCACCATCGCGAATCAGGACGAAAGTCTGGGCGCATCCTGCCTGGCAGAACGGCGAATGCTGGAGATTATTGAAAGTGGCAAACCTGAAACTCCCTACATGGCTTTTGGTGACAGCATACGTATCGAAATGCTGGATGCACGAGGACGCAGCATTTTCGGTGCGATTGAGCAGGTGATAGAGCGATATGCCGGATAGTAAGACCGCAGCGCCGGTCCTTTACAGTTATTGGCGCAGCTCCTCATCTTACCGGGTGAGGATAGCCCTGAACCTGAAAGGGATCGATTACAAGCAGGTTCCGATCCACCTGGTCAGCAACGGCGGTGAACAGAATCAGCCAGCCTACCGGAAAATAAACCCCCTGGGTCTGGTGCCGGCGCTGGTACACGACGGGCAGGTCGTGGTTCAGTCACTGGCAATCTGTGAATACCTTGAAGAAGCCTTCCCCGCCTCGCCGCTGTTGCCCGCAGACAAACGGAGCAGGGCAAGGGTCAGGAGCATTGCCCAAAGTATTGCCAGTGAGATTCAACCCATGAACAATTTAAGTGCAATGCAGTACCTGAAAAAGGAAATGGGGCAAACCGAGGAAGCGGTCCGGGAATGGTATGTCTACTGGGTGGCCCGCGGTTTTTCTGCCATTGAATCCTGGTTGGGAAGCCAGGACACCGGTAAATTTTGTCATGCTGATACGCCCGGCCTCGCAGACTGTTTCCTGGTACCCCAGGTTTACAATGCGGAACGCTTCAACTGTGACCTTGAGCCATACCCCCATATCATGAGAATCACCTCTTTGTGCCGGGAACTGCCCGGGTTTCGGGCAGCCGCACCCGAAAACCAGCCAGATACTGAAATTAAGGCACCTTAATTGAATCATGGGGCTTAACTCGAACGCGCGCATGAGTCATAATTCCAAGCCTGTTCAGCTTAAATGTAAACCGACATGCGAAACCTTTTTTTTCTTTTGATCTTATTGCTGCTTTTTGCCTGTACAACGACAAAACCGGCGGCCGATGCATTCACCAGTGCCGCAAGGGCCATTGAGGCGGCTGTTCAGGTGGGTGCCGAAGAGCATTCACCGGTGGAGCTGCGCTTTGCCCGGGAAAAGCTGGCCGAAGCGCACAAGGGGATGGAGTACAAACAATTCGACAAAGCGATTTACCTGATTGATCAATCTGAAATTAATTCTGAACTGGCCCTGGAGAAAACCAGGGCGGCAATCATACGCGGAAAGGTAACGGACCTGGCGCGGGAGAACGAGATTCTCCGGGAAGATTTTGAATCTGTTTTCGGGGAGGAATTTAAATGAACTGGGCGGTTGTGAACTTAGCGGTTGTAAGAATCCTGATCGCTGCAGCAGCAGTCGGGTTGCTCGCAACTTGTACCAGTTCACCCAAAAAAGACCTTGCACTGGAGCAAGTTAAAGCTCAATTGCAGGAACTGAAAGACGACGAAAAACTGGTGGGCTATGCTCCGCTGGCGCTGGGTGAAGCAACCAGAGCGTTGCGTCAGGCCGAGAATACAGGAGGTAACAAAACCTATCGCATCCACCTGATCTACATGGCTGATCGAAGGATTCAGATTGCACGAGCCACGGCTCAACACGAACACATGGAAGAGGAGTTCGACCGGCTGGAAGACGAACGCAGTGCGATGCTGGTGCGCAGTAGCAAGCTCGAGGCTAAGCGAGCCAGGCTGGAGGCTGAACAGGCAAGGATGATGTCAGCGGCGCGGGCCGAAGAAGCGCATCGTGCGAGGGAAGAAGCCCAGCAGGCTTATTCTCGTGAAGAAGAATCTGCACGCAATGCGCAACAGGCACGCGAAGAAGCGGAGGCGGCCAAGGCACTTGCCGTTTCCAGCGCAACGGCGGCTGAGCTGTCGCGCAGGGAAGCGAACCTGGCAACGGAACAAGCCGATTCACTACGCCGCCAGCTGGAAAGTCTGCAATTGCGCCAGACTGAAAGCGGCGTAGTGGTAACGCTGGGCGATGTACTGTTCGAGACAGGGCAGTCGGGATTGAGGAAGGAAGCACAGTCAAGCCTGGTAGAAGTTGTTGACTTGTTGCAGAGCCAACCGGACCATAAAATTCGAATCGAGGGTCACACGGACTCCACCGGCGATGCAATTACCAACCTCGAGCTTTCAGCACAAAGAGCCAATAAAGTAATGGATTCGCTGGTGGCGCTTGGGGTGGATCCGACTCGCGTCACGGCCGGTGGAATGGGGGAGGATTTTCCCATTGCGAGTAATGAAACGGAAGAAGGACGCAGCCGAAACCGGCGTGTCGATGTGATCCTGCTGGATGATTGATCCGGCATCCTGAAGCGTCGGTTCCGTCGACTGGCGGTCAGGCGCAAAGTATTTTTCATAGATTGTTTTTGCGGTCAGCGAATTTGCTTGCCGTTGTACATTAATTGCGCTAAATTTAGCTTAGCAATATGGTTTTTCCAATTAAAAATGGAGTTCGCGGATAATGGCGCTCGTGCCCCGTATCCGGTGCATGCCACATTATCAACTCCAAACCAACTCGCCAGAAAATTACCTGAACTATTCACTTAGCGCCAGCAAATGTGGTGAGCTACAGCATATCGTCGTATTTACATAGATCAGATTCGGAGGATTCCTATGTTTGAACACCGTCAGGAACAAATGGAAAAAATGAAGCAGGAAAATAAAGATTTTCTTCGGGTATTCAATCGTCATCAAGAACTGGACAAACGGGTCACGGCCGCTGAAATTGGCACAGACCCGATGGAAGACCTGGCTCTCAACCAACTCAAGAAAGAAAAACTTCGGGCGAAAGACCAACTGGCGCGCATGATGGACATGGCCGTTTCCTGACCGGTTGCAATAATTGATTAAGCAGCGGACGGGTTCACGCTCGGCCGCTTTTTTTTCAGCTCCTTAGATTGTAAAATACGGCTCCGGATTTTCCCCCGGGATATGGACCAAGTGAGCGGAGCGCCTCCCCGAATGGAAGTTTTCAATAACGTTCTTGACCTGATCGGCAACACACCGGTGGTGCGAATCAAGCACCTGGATGCGCGATCAAGGTTTCATGCAAATGGACAGTTACGGTGACCTGAGAGACCTGATTGCCAGGCCTTAGTGTCTGAGCTGATGCCAATTTTTGTGCGGGCTAGACGGATCGAAGTTCCTGGGTTTGATTACGCGCTGGATGAGTAACCGAAAAAAGGTCGCCCGCAGGTGGGCTCTTAGCGGAACTTGTCCGGTGTGGGTTCCCCGGGTGTATCGGTACGAAGAATGCCTTCGGGAAGCAGGTTACGGTTGCTGACTTCTTCGTGGTCTTCGTAGTGAATGCGCTCCATCAAGTAGCACAAGCAGTCCTGTTGTATTATCCGGCGGTCCAGAGTCAGCATGGAAGGCATGATTGCCCTTGCGGTTTCCACCTGGCCGCGACTAAAACTGAAATAACTGTCAGTGACGTCCCTGCCCGAATTGTCCGTCGCGACCAGGGGTTTTCTCGTACCATTATTGAGCTCGCCGAAGGATGTACCGGGCGGTAGTTCACAGAAGTTGAACTCATCCAGATCATCACGCAAGGCCAGTTCAACCGGTGCATTGCCAAATCCAAAAAGCACATCCTTGGGAATGTTGACGGTAGCCACCATGTGAAAAAGGTGTACCGCCTCAGCGTCCACCGGGGCCCTGGATATGTCATCCATATGCAGGCAGGTTTCCAGGAAGGCCATGCTATGGTCAGTGCCGTGTATTTCGCCAGCCTGGCCACATTCCAGCGTCACTGCAGGGCAGTGCTTTGAAAATGAGTGCGCAAGTGTTCCTCGCGGCCTGGTGAAATAAACGACCTTGGGGGAAAACAGTGACGCCAGGCGCAGAAATTCCGACCGGATGCGGTTCACCGCCGCATAATGTGGATTCAAGCCTGTGTTGTTGTGAATGTCGATGCAGGCCAGTGGTTGATGTTGCAGGATCCGGTCATGGATGTGTTGGAACAATCGAGCATACTCATTGTCCACTCCTTTGCGGCCGGGCCAGCAACGGTTGAAATCAGGTTGCGCGTCCAGGTGCCTCAGGCGGTGCCGGGCAGCCTGGACATTACCGATCAGGATTAACATCGAACGAGGTAGCTCATCGTGCCGGTAGTGGCTTTTTAACAGCCTCCTGATCGCTTCCCAGCCGGTGACTTCGTTGCCGTGCTGCAGCACCGATACGAACAGCGGACGCTTGATTCGACCCTCCAGGTGAATCAGCGTGGGGCCTTCCAATTGCTGGTAGAGGGCGGACGCGGGCCGCTCCAGGAGCCCATCCGGCAAATGATCCAGTTCTAAAAGGTTCGGTGCGGTGCTCATTTATGGAAGCTCTGATTTATTCTGGGCGAAGTAGATTGTGATGCAAAATGTTCAGATTTAAGGCGTGGATCGCACGTAATAGCTGGCTATTGCGAAGATTCGCAACGCAGAAGCTGGACATTTTGGACGCAAGATACGAGTTCATGAATAGATCAGAGGTTCCTTAGTGCAAAAAATGGCAAAATAGGCGGCCAAGATACAGTCAATCTGTCCTTGAAGAAAGCGCAAACCAAAAAACGCGGGCATGGTAAAAAGGCCCAAGAAAATAACATGTTGATATGAGTACCTTTCCATGGGTGAATTGAAGATTGAAGTCAGGTCGCTGAGCAAGAACTTCGGCAGCATCGTGGCGGTGGACCGCTTGAGTTTCGAAGTCAAGTCTGGAGAAGTCCTGGGTTTTCTCGGCCCAAATGGTGCCGGTAAGTCCACCACTATGAAAATGTTGACGGGATTCCTTGCGCCGAGCGCGGGAACAGCGACCATCAACGGTCATGACATCATCAATGACTCGCTGGCAGCGAGGCGGATCATCGGCTACCTGCCGGAAGGCGCGCCCAGCTATGGTGAAATGACAGTCAGGAATTTTCTCGAATTCATCGCCAGGGCCAGGGGATTCAAAGGCCGCGAGGCTCGGCGAAAGGCCGCCGCTGCTATCGATCGCCTGAACCTGAACCGGGTGCCGCAGCAGCCGATCGAAACACTGTCCAAAGGGTTCAAGCGCCGGGTTGGCCTGGCACAGGCGATTCTCCATGATCCGCCGGTGTTGATCCTTGATGAGCCTACCGATGGCCTGGATCCCAACCAGAAACATGAGGTCAGGCGCCTGATCCGGGATATGTCCAGCGAAAAAATCATCGTGATTTCCACCCATATGCTGGATGAGGTCCACGCCCTGTGCAACCGCGCAATGATCATTTCTGATGGCAGCTTGTTAGTAGATGATACACCGGCGGGCCTGATAGCCCGTTCCCGCTACCACAATGCCGTGACGCTGGTGGTTGAGGAACCCGAGCGCGTGGCGAGTATTCTGAGCGAGATACCCCAGGCCCGCAAAGTAGAGCTGAGGGAAGGGGAGTTAACCGTGTTTCCTGCCGAAGGTGCCCGCCTTTTCGAGGTCATTTCGGATGTAGTGAAGGAATACGGATGGACGGTGAGCGAACTCCGGCTTGAAGCCGGCAGACTGGATGAAGTATTTCGTCAGGTGACACAGGGAACAAACGGAAAATGAGTGCAGCAAGGAGTTCGGGCATGAGTGCGGTTATCACCGTCATGAGGAGAGAATTGTCCGGCTATTTTTCCACACCCGTGGCCTGGGTGTTTATCGTGATCTTTCTGGTGATGTCCGGTGTTTTCACTTTTTATATCGGCTCTTTTTATGAACGGGGTATGGCTGATCTGGCGCCGTTTTTCCAGTTTCATCCCTGGCTCTACCTGTTCTTAGTGCCGGCGATTTCCATGCGTCTGTGGGCAGAGGAAAGGCGTTCGGGGACCATTGAGCTGCTGTTGACGCTGCCGCTGACCACAGGACAGGTTGTGCTCGGCAAGTTCCTGGCAGCCTGGCTGTTTCTGGGGCTGTCGCTTGTGCTGACTTTTCCCGTTTGGTTGACGGTGAATTACCTGGGGAATCCTGATAACGGAATCATCGTTGCGGGTTACATCGGCAGTTGGTTGATGGCTGGCGGCTTCCTCGCCATCGGTTCCTGCATGTCAGCAGTGACCCGCAACCAGGTCGTGGCCTTTATTCTGAGTATCGTGGTCTGTTTCGGTTTCCTGCTAAGCGGCCTGCCCATGGTCATGAACGTGTTTACGGAATGGGCGCCGCAGGCCTTGCTGGATGTGATTGCAGATTTCAGTTTTCTTGCCCATTTTACGGCTATTTCAAAGGGTGTGATCGATCTGCGCGACCTGGTTTATTTCGGCCTGGTGACAGCGTTCTGGCTGGCGGCCAACACGATCGTGCTCGAAATCAAGAAAGCGGACTGAGGGTTCACAAATGCAGAAGAAATTCATTTATTCGCTGGGTTCCCTGGCACTGCTGCTGATTCTTTTTGTCGCCATCAGCATGCTTTCGAGCAGTTTGCTCAGGGGCCTGCGGGTCGACCTGACCCAGAACGGGCTGTATACGCTCAGTGACGGAACGCGCAATATCCTCAGGGAACTCCAGGAACCGGTTAACCTGTACCTGTTCTTTTCCGGTGAAGCCAGTCGTGGCCTGCCGCAAATCCGCAGTTATGCCCGGCGTGTTGACGAAATGGTGGAAGAATTCGAAAACCAGGCCGCGGGCAAGCTGCTCGTCCACCGCGTTGACCCGGAACCTTTTTCAGAGGAGGAAGAGCAGGCCGCCGCCTTCGGCTTGCAGGCTGTGCCGGTGGGTGCAGGCAATGAAACACTTTATCTGGGTATCGCCGGAACCAATTCGCTGGATGATGTCCACGTCATGCCCTTTCTGCAGCCATCGAAGGAAAAATTCCTGGAGTACGACTTGGCCAAGATGATCTCTTCGCTGGGCAGCCCGGAGAAAATGACCATCGGCTTTCTCAGCACGCTGCAGATGGAAGCAAGCTTCGATCAGGCCACCCAGGGAATGCGGGAAGCCTGGGTTGTGTATGAACAACTGGGCCAGTTGTTCGACATCGAAACCATCGAACCGGGCGCCGATTCACTGCCCGACCATATTGATCTCTTACTGTTGGTTCATCCAAAGGACCTGTCTGAACCGATGATGTACCAGCTTGACCAGTTCGTGCTTGGCGGAGGTCGCCTGATCGTTTTTCTCGATCCGTTTGCCGAGTCTGATCGCGGCAACCCCAATGATCCGATGGCCATGATGCAGGCCGGCAGCGCCTCGAATCTCGGCCTCCTGCTGGACAGCTGGGGCGTGAGTTTTGAGACTGGCCGCGTGATCGGCGATCTTCAGTACGGCGTGGGAACCAGCCAGTCGCGGCATATCGGCATTCTCTCCGTGCCTGCCGACGGCCTCAACAGTGAAGATATCGTCAGTGCCGACCTCCAGGCTGTAAACTTTTCATCTACCGGTTGGCTGGCTCCCCTCGAAGGCGCCGGCACAAGTTTCGAAGTCCTGGTGCAAAGCAGTGAGAACGCTGCTCCGCTGGATACCTCCCGCCTCCGGTTCCTGACCAACCCGGCTGAGTTGATGAAAGGGTTCAACCCCACCGGCGACCGGTACACCCTGGCGGCCAGACTTACCGGGCCCGCCAGGTCGGCGTTCGACCCGCCTGACGGGGATGCACAGTCCGCCAGCCACCGGTCAGAGTCCGGCGAGTCCGGGATCACCGTGATGCTGTTTGCCGACACGGACCTGTTGACCGACCGCCTGTGGGTGCAAAAGCAGCCTTTCCTGGGTCAGAACCTGGTGTCTGCATTCGCAGACAACGGCACGCTGGTGGTCAATGCCGTGGACAATATGTTGGGCAACCGGAACCTGATCAATATCCGCACGCGCGTGAGTTCCAGCAGGCCCTTCGACCGGGTGAGCGAATTGCAGGTCGTGGCAGAGCGCAACTACCTCGCCACTGAAGAGCGGCTGCAGCAGGAACTGACCGAAACGGAGCGCAAGCTGACCGAACTGCAACTGGCAAAAAGCGAGAGCGAATTGTTCGTGCTCAGTGATGAACAACAGGCTGAAATCAATCGTTTCATGGACCGCAAGCTGGAAATACGCAAGCAACTCAGACAGGTCCAGCATAATCTGCAGCGTGACATAGACCGGCTGGGTACCCGGCTCAAACTGATCAATATCGTTCTCATGCCGGTACTGGTCATGATTGCCGCCCTGCTGTACGCTTTGCGGCGGCGCCGGCGGCAAAACACCCAGCAGGTCAGTGAGGGTGCAGTCTGATGGGCAAAAAGCACTTTTCCATCTTGTTGCTGGTGACCGTTGTGGTTGCGGCGCTGGTGTTGCTGGTTCCCGGCAACACCGGCAAAGAAAGCGCATTCCAAAAACATCGCTTACTACCGGGGCTGGCCACGCTGGTCAACGAAATTGAGTATGTCCAATTGACCGGCGCAGGCGATGAGACCATCGCGACGCTGAACCGGCGTGGCGGAAAGTGGCTGGTGGCGGAATCTTCTAATTACCGCGCTGACTGGACCGTGCTCAGGCAACTCTTGTCCGATCTTGCAGGCGCAGAAGTGATCGAGGGGAAAACATCAAATCCGGAGTTCTACACGCATTTGGGTGTGGAAGATGTGGACGGGCCGGACGCAGCAGGCGTGTTGATCGGATTTGCTGAAGAAACCGGTCTGCCCTCACTGATCGTCGGCAACAAGGCGCAGGGAAGGGAGGGTCAGTACGTGCGGTTGCTTGGCAGCGATCAAAGTGCGCTGATTGACCGGGTGATGACTGTGCCCCGCGATGTGCAGCAGTGGCTGGACCGGGAAATCATCGATGTCCAGGAGGGCGAGCTGGTAGAGATATCCATCACCCATCCCGATGGAGAACAGGTCTTTCTGCAGAAGGCGTCCGCTGATGATGCAGATTTCAAATTGCAGAATGTCCCCGAGGGCAGAGAGATCAAATCCAGTTGGGCAGTCAACTCGATTGGCGGAGGCATGGCTACACTGCGCCTGGATGCGGTGGTCCCCAAAAGTGAAATTGACTGGTCGGATGCCGTAGGGATCAGATTATTGACGGCCGATGGTCTGCAGGTTTCAGCACAACTGGTGTCCCAGCAGGACCAGCACTGGATCAGCCTGAACGCGAGCGTGTACCGGCCGGCCGCGTCGCGCGAGCCGGTCGAAGCAGGCGCGGAAACCGATGT
>JAZFUZ010000031.1:0-11378 GCA_036447475.1 Lysobacterales bacterium
AATAACCGTACTTTTCCAGGCTGTAAATTGCCAGGTAACCTGAAATCAAGCTAAGCAAAGGCACCCCGCTTTTTGCCAGGGCTGCTTTCAAGAAAACAGTCAGCCAGTTGCTGAAATCTAAAGAAATTGCACTACCTATTATGCGGGCTAGGTCATTGCTTGGTATCACTGCCAGTGCTTCGGCAGGGTGGCGGTAAACCACAAATATGGCTCTTTGATCAGCATTAAGAATCAACCAGGCGCTTGGTTTGGCTTAACCATGACCTTGCTGATCACGTTGTCCTTGATTTCGACGATTGTCATGATGTGTCGGCCTATCCGGATACTGGTATTGCCGGTTGGCATATCAGCCAGTTCCTCCAGCAGCAAACCGTTGAGTGTACTGGCTTCTTCTTCGGGCAGATCCCAGCCTGTTTTGCGGTTGAGCGCCCGAATAGTGACGATGCCGTCCACCAGGTAGTTGCCGTCGTCTAGTTGGCGAATATGGCGGGGCCTCGCCCGGCTGTCAGAGGTGTATTCGCCGACAATTTCTTCCAGGATATCATCCAGTGTCAACAGTCCCTGGATGTCTCCATATTCATCCACAACCAGACCCATCCGTTGTTTCCTGGACTGGAATTCTAGCAACTGCTGGGTAAGCCCGGTGCCCTCAGGAATGAAGTAGGGCTTGCGCACCGAACGTTTCAGGTTGTCGAAAGTGAGGGCACCGTGTGCCAGCTTGGCGATGACCGTTCGGATATGCAATAAGCCTTCTACCTGGTCAATACTTTCCCGGTAAACCGGCAGGCGTGTATAAACGGTCTGGGTTAGCTGGATCAGGATATCTTCCCAGTCATCATCGAGGTCGAGGCCGACGATATCCTGGCGGGGAATCATCACGTCCGCCACCGTCGCCTGCTCCAGATCGAGAATATTGATCAGCATGCGCTGATGATCATCTGGAATCATGCCGCCTTCCTGTACCAGGGTTCTCAACTCCTCCCGGTTAAGTCGCTCGATCATATCCGTGTTTGTGCGGACCTTGAAAGGTCTCAAAACAAGGTTAGCCAGTCCGTTGACCAGCCACACCAGCGGGTAAAGAACCTTCAGCAGGATGGTCAAGATGTACGAAGCAGGAAACGCAATGCGCTCCGGGTGCACGGCGGCAACGGTCTTTGGTGCCACCTCGGCAAAGATCAATATAACCACCGTCATCACCATCGAGGCGATCCAGATACCGTTGGGACCGAATAGCCGGATGCCGATTACGGTAGCGATCGAGGCTGCAAGAATATTCACCAAATTGTTTCCCAGGAGAATCAAGCCGATCAGGCGGTCCGGTTTTTGCAGCAATTTCTGCGCAGTCCGTGCGCCACGGTGTCCCTGCTTGGCAAAGTGCCGCAGGCGATACTTGTTCAGCGCCATCAACCCGGTTTCAGAACTGGAGAAAAAACCTGAGAAAATGATCAGGATGACCAGCGTGATGTACAAACTGCCTAGAGGAATTTCTTCCATGAATCAGGCTTGCCAGTTACGTCCCAGGAAAACTTCCAGCACCAGCTTGCTGCCGAAATAGGCTAACAGCAGCAATACGATTCCGGCCAGCGTCATTCTCACCGCCAGGCTGCCGCGCCAGCCGTAACGCCAGCGCCCCCATAACAGGAGCCCGAACACCAACCACGCCATGATGGACAGCACCGTTTTGTGTAGCAGATGCTGGGCAAAAATGTCGTTGATGAACAAAAGGCCGGAAAGCAGGGAAACCGAGAGCAATACGACGCCGGTGGTGATCAGCTTGAAAAGCAGGCTTTCCAGAACTTCCAGCGCGGGTAGCGTTTTGACCAGCGGGTTGAGGTGATGGTGTCGCAGGAAATAATCGATGATGGCAGCGAACAGGGCATAAACACCGGCAATGCTGAGCACGCCAAATGCGAGGACTGAGCTGATCACATGCACCCCTACACCTTTGGATAGATCGGTCAGCGGGATAACATTCTGTGGTAAAACCCATTCAAGCAGCGCCACGCCGGCCGCAATGGGCAGCGCCACCAGTCCTGCGTCATAGAGTGTATTGCGTGTGAACGCGGAACCGATCAGCAATAGTATGATGACCAGCGCACAAAGAGAGCCCAGGTGCGGCAGGTTGACATCAGGCGCCGCGGATCCAAGCCAGTGATCGGCTTGCGCTATGGTATGAAACAAAACACCCACCAGGGCAGATGTGAACGAGCTACGCCTCCAGGCAGAGCGTGGGGTCTTGATGGATTGGTAAAGCAGGACTGCCGCCACAACGTAGAAAATTGCTGCCAGAATCAATGATAAATCGTGGGTCATTTCAGTCCGATGTACGGTGAGTTCTGCGGCTATAATAACCCAGTACTCCTGCAAAAGGAGTAGGAGGAACCCACGGTTGTTTACTAGGGCCTGTTAACACTCGCCATATCGTTGTGACGGGAGCCCATTTTGTTCAATGGTCGTATCCTTCCAAGGTAATATTGACCTGTTCAGTGAGCCGGGAAGCGGTCGTTCGCGGTGTTACGCCTCTGGGCAAGGACCCAGGCCATTGCCGGCGAGACGTGCCTTGCCTGGAACCATTTGGGCCGGCAACGCAGTGACCTGGTAAGTGTTAACGGGCTAGAGTGATCGATCGTACTCCAAAGTTTATTTTTCGGAGTGATTCATGTTTGAAAATTTGACCGAGCGACTGTCACGCACGGTACAACAATTGCGTGGTAAAGGCCGCCTGACCGAGGATGGTGTCAGGGATACCCTGCGTGAGATACGGATAGCCTTGCTGGAAGCTGATGTCGCATTGCCGGTAGTCCAGTCTTTTATCAAGGGAGTGCGCGAGAAAGCACTCGGCCAGGAATTCCTCAAGAGCCTCACACCCGGCCAGGCCATGGTGAAACTGGTCCATGATGAACTGGTCCAGATCATGGGCGTGCAGAACGAGGCACTCGATTTGCGCGCGCAGCCTCCGGTGCCGGTATTGCTGGCAGGCCTGCAAGGGTCCGGTAAAACCACGACGACAGCGAAACTGGCCCGCCTGCTGATCGAGCAGGAAAAGAAGCGCGTGATGGTTGTTTCATGCGATGTATACCGCCCGGCCGCCATCGAGCAACTAAAAACCCTGGCAGACCAGGTGGGTGCGATTTTCCAGCCATCAACGGTCGATCAGAAGCCCCCGGACATTGCGCGAAATGCGTTGAATGCCGCGCGTCAGCAAATGTGTGACGTGTTGTTGGTGGATACGGCCGGTCGTTTACATGTCGATGAAGAAATGATGACTGAAATCCGCCAGATCCACGCTGCGATATCGCCACACGAAACCCTGTTCGTGGTTGATGCGATGACTGGCCAGGATGCAGCAAACACGGCTGTTGCCTTTAACCAGGCACTGGACCTGACCGGTATTGTGTTGACCAAGACAGATGGTGACGCCCGTGGTGGAGCCGCCTTGTCCATGCGGCAGATTACCGGCAAGCCGGTGAAATTCCTCGGCTCAGGCGAAAAAATTGATGCGCTCCAGCCGTTTCATCCCGAGCGTATGGCTTCTCGCATCCTGGGTATGGGTGATGTTTTATCGCTGGTGGAAGAAGTTCACCGTAAGGTGGACCGGGAAAAAGCCGAAAAGCTGGTCAGGAAAATGCGCAGGGGTCGGGCTTTCGACCTGGAAGATTTTCGCACACAATTGGAACAGATGCAGAACATGGGCGGGCTCGGTGGCCTGGTGGATAAACTACCCGGGATGAGCCAGTTGCCTGACCAGGTAAAAGCCCAGGTAGATGACCGTCAAACCCGCCAGATGATTGCCATTATCAATTCCATGACGTCACAAGAGCGGCGCTTCCCGGACGTGATCCGGGGCTCCCGTAAAAAACGCATCGCATTGGGTTCCGGCACGCAGATTCAGGCAGTCAATCGCTTGCTGAAGCAACATGGCCAGATGCAGAAGATGATGAAGAAAATGGGCAAGGGTGGCATGGCGAGAATGATGAGAAAGATGGGCAGATTGCAGGGACAAGTGCCGACGGGTAGTTTCCCCGGGGGTGGGCCCGGAGGTAAGATGCCATTTTAAATGGGGCGGGATTGGGATGGTCAGTACTTCAAGACGTAATTTCATAACCGGCAGCCTGCTCGGAGCGGGGATGGTGTCGCTGGGCCTTGTCGCCCTGTCAAAGTATGTCGCGACAAAAGGAAAATTGGTGATGGGTAACGCCATGGGCCCGTTAGCTCCCGTTCTTGATGAAGCCACAGGGCTGCCGCTGTTGATGTTGCCCGAGGGGTTCCGTTACAAGACATTTTCGTGGGCAGGTTCGGACTTGCACGACGGTTATCCGGTGCCGGAGAAGGCGGATGGGATGGGTGTGATCCGGAATGTGGGGAGCCGGGTAACACTGGTCAGGAATCACGAACTGCGAGGTTCCAGTGGTCCGATTGGGGACCCGGAACTTGCGTATGATGTCACCGGGGGCGGTACCACGACGTTGGTATTCGATACCTCGGATGAAACACTGAAAGATTCATGGGTCAGCCTGGGCGGTACGGTCAGCAATTGTGCGGGCGGTGTGACGCCCTGGGGTAGCTGGTTGTCGTGTGAAGAAGGCCCCATATCTCCCGATCTGTTTCATTTGCCCGTGTCCCGGCGACAGGCAAATTGGAACATTGAAGACGCCAGGCGCTCGCACGGTTACGTGTTTGAAGTACCGGCGGAAGGAGTTGCCCGGCCCGAGCCGATTGTTGAAATGGGGCAGTTTTATCACGAATCAGTCGCCTTCGATGATCGCAGTGGCATTGCATACCTCACCGAGGACTTGAAACCGAAAGCCGGCATTTACCGCTTCACTGCCAATGTTCCAGGCAAACTACTGCGGGGTGGCCGGCTGCAAATGATGCGGGTTGATGGCGGGCGTGACATGCGCGACAGCCTGGTTCCAGGCCAAGAAATGCCGGTTGAGTGGGTCGATATCCCCAACCCCCAACAGGGTTTCACCAGGAATAGCAGGGAAGGTGACGGAGTAGTGAAACAAGGCCTGGCGGCTGGCGGGTCCGGTTTTATCTCGCTGGAGGGTTGTACCTGTAGCGACGGTCACGTGTATTTCACCAGCAAGTTCGGTGGTAAGGCCAGGTCCGGTTATGTCTACCAATACAGCATCGACCGGAAGATGCTTTGGTTGATCTATGAGTCTCCTGGACACCGGGTGTTTTCGGGTCCGGACAACATCGTCATGAGCCCCCGCGGCAGCTTGATTCTGTGTGAGGACCGCATCGGCCAAAACACCGTGGCACAGAATCTAGTTGGGCTGACAGCAAAAGGTGAACTATTCCGCTTCTGTCAGATCAATCCCGAACTCAAAGGAAATCATGGCGGCCATGACCTGGCCACGACCGTACTTTACAGTGAATGGGCTGGTGCTACTTTCTCCGGGGACGGCCACTGGCTCTTCGTCAACATCTTAAATCCCGGGATTACAGTCGCAATCACAGGCCCGTGGCAGCAGGGATTAATCTAAGCTTCCCTAACGGCCTGTTAACCTGGTATGCACCTGTAGAAGATGCATGCCCTGTGCGCGAACTATTTGTCAGTAAGCCTACCCTCCAGGAGTCCCCTCGCATTGGGCTGTAGGCAGCCTACTACAGGTATGTTCTTTCTTTAAAAAAAGAGGTAGAATATCCGGTTTGCTGCTTCGGTTGTGTTGAGCGGAACGCCGGGAAATCAGGAAACACTGTTGCTCGGGTGAAATTTCACCCGGGGCAGGTAACACAGCTTACAGGCTGTTGATAACACGTAATATTAATTAGATTTTAAAAAATGGTGGATCTTAAGAATGGTAAAAATCAGATTGTCACGAGGTGGCGCGAAGAAAGTTCCATTTTATCATATTGTGGTAACTGACAGCCGCAAGGCTCGCGAAGGCCGCCCGATTGAAAGGGTCGGGTTTTTCAACCCCTTAGCCCGTGGCCAGGAAGAGCGTTTGCGGTTGAATCTGGATCGCGTGGATTACTGGACGGGTGTAGGGGCCCAACTCAGCGACCGTGTGAAATCACTGATTTCCGAGGCACGCGCCCAGGTTTCCTGAGCCGGCCGGGTACGGTGTGGTGAGCCCGGGAGACGCTGAAAAGCGGAAAATTGTGCCGATAGGCCATATTTCCGGTGTTCATGGAATAAGTGGGTGGGTGAAAATCTATTCGCTGACCGAGCCACGCGAAGCTATTTTTGAATATCAGCCCTGGCTGGTGGGCGATCAGCTGGAAGCAGTACATATAGAGCAGGGAAAAAAACATGGCAAACACTTGATTGCCATGCTTGAAACGGTAACGGATCGCGACCAGGCGGAGGGCCTGGTAAACCGGCAAATTGCCATTTATCGTGACCAGCTTCCCCCCTTGCACGAAGAGGAGTTTTACTGGACAGACCTGGTGGGCCTGGCAGTACAACTGGAAGATGGTACGAATCTTGGCACCATTCGTAACATGCTGGCTACAGGGGCCAATGACGTAATGGTGGTACAGGGGGTGTTGCACAGCGAACGTGAACGCTTGATTCCTTTTGTGCTGGGGTCGTACGTCAAAAGCGTAGACCTGGATAAAGGATTGGTGGTGGTCGACTGGGACCCGGATTTTTAAATGAAAATACAGGTTATTACGCTGTTTCCGGAAGAATTCACCCCATTGGTTGATCTGGGTGTGACGGGACGCGGGATTCGGGAAGGCAAAGTCCAACTCGAGTTACTCAATCCAAGGGATTTTACCCGGGACAGGCACCATACCGTAGATGATCGACCCTACGGTGGTGGGCCGGGAATGGTGATGGCAGTTGAGCCGCTACGCAGGGCCATTCGAGCGGCACGGGATGCAGCCAGTGGTGCATCCGGTGGAAGGAGGGCGCAAGTGAGTTTGCTCAGCCCGCAGGGAAGACGGCTCGATCAGGCAGTCATCAGGGATATGGCCCAGCGCGAGCATCTGATCCTGGTTTGCGGCAGATACGAGGGCATCGACGAACGGCTGATCGAACTTGAAGTTGACGAGGAATGGTCTATTGGTGACTACGTTCTCAGTGGAGGTGAATTGGCGGCAGCCGTGATCATCGACGCAATTACACGCTTGGTACCGGGCGTGCTTGGAGACCAGCAATCGGCACAGCAGGATTCATTTACGGACGGTTTACTGGACTGCCAGCACTATACCCGCCCGGAGGAGATTGACGGTCTGGAAGTGCCGCCGGTGTTATTATCCGGTGACCACGGGGCGATCAGGCGCTGGAGGAAAAAGCAATCACTGGGCCGCACCTGGCTGAGAAGGCCGGAGTTGCTGCATGGGCTGGAACTGGATACGGAAGCTGGGGCCTTGTTGGCGGAGTTCAAGCGCGAAGATGCTGAACAAAGCGGCAGGCAGTAAAAAAGCTTGCAATTGAAGATTGGTAATTAAGGATTGGTAATTAAGGATCAGGAAAATGACTAACATCATCGATGAAATCAATGCGGAACAGATGAACCACGGATTCCCCGAATTTTCACCTGGGGACACCATCATCGTCAGCGTGAAAGTGAAAGAAGGCAACCGTGAACGGGTGCAGGCTTTCGAAGGCGTGTGCATTGCCATCCGTAACCGTGGACTAAACTCTGCCTTTACCGTGCGCAAGATATCCCATGGCATCGGTGTGGAGCGCGTCTTTCAGACTCACAGTCCGCTGATTGACTCCATCAAGGTCAAGCGTCGCGGTGATGTCCGGCGCGCCAAGCTCTACTACCTGCGCGGCCTCGAAGGCAAAGCAGCCAGGATCAAAGAAAAGCTCAAATAAACAGGCATTGACCGAAAAAGCCCGCTGCACAGCGGGCTTTTTTTGGCTATATTGAATGCGCGCAGCAATAGCGGCTTAGCCGTTTCAGCATTCAGGGATGCCGCCGTAGCGCTTGAAAAAGATTGAATCTGCAGCCGGCAGGCTGCCCTTGGTGTTTTCCATGGTGTTACTGAACCAGGTGGCTGAACCCGCGCCGATGCATTTGTAAATGTCGGCGGTAACGTTGTGGGCATCGAAACCAGCCCAGTCGTTTGGCAACATGTCGAGCGGTAGTTCCGGATCGCGCAACAGGAGTCGGCGGTAGTCGTGGATCAGCAGAGTGCGCAACGCGAAGGCCCGTTCCGCGTCGGGTGCACCCTCGCCGGAAAGATAGCGAAGTACCGGCTGGTAACGGTCGAGGAAAGACTGATACTGTTCGTCCAGATCGGCGAGGTTCCAGCGCTCCATTACCTGGCGCTGCAGTGCATCACCGTTGGTGGACTCGTCGGCGTGCGCCGTCATGATGACCACTGAATCACGCAGGCCTAGTTCACCGAGCAGTTCGTCCAGCGATTTGCGATTCTGCGAGGGCATCGCGTAAACACCCGCTGACAACAAGCCGAAGCCCTGCCACAATAAACCCTTGCGCAAAGGCTCGCGCTTTTCCTCTTGTACAAAAGACGGGATGACCAGGGTCCACACACCGTTCCATTCCGGACGCTTGTTGGTATAGATGCGTCTGGCAGCGCGCTGGTACTGATTGAAACCGGAGGGGGAAAGGTCGTAGTAGCTGCGGCGGCCTTCTTTGCGTGAAACCAGCCAGTCATCCTGTACCAGGCGGAATACCGCCGTGCGCACCAGGCGTTCACTGACGCCCAGCGGTGAGAGAGACCGGATCAGGCTGCCGAGCCAGATTTCACCACCATGCCGGGTGACCGCGTCACAAAATAGGGTGATCAACAGCGAAGTGCTGCTGATATTCCCTTGCGCCATGCGGACGGAAAGGAATTTTCGAATGGAGTGTGAACTAGCCCGCATTTTGCATCAGAACTGGTCGTAATCCACGGTAACTCTGTCTGAAATCGGATGCGACTGGCAGGTGAGAATGTAACCCCTTTCCAATTCCTCCGGCCTCAGTGCCTGATTCAGGTCCATGTCCACCTTGCCTTCTGTCAAAACAGCTTTACAAGTGGCGCAGACACCACCTTTGCATGAAAACGGCAGGTCGATGCCGTTGTTCAGACCAGCGTCGAGCAGGTTCTCACCATCGGCGTTGAGCTCGAAAGTGTATTCACGCCCACTGGAAATCACCGTGACCTGGCTGACCTGGCCTCTGTGCTTGTGGGCCCGGGCGTGGTGCCGCTCAACGGCTTTGCGCGCGTTTTCCGCCGAACCGGCGAACAGTTCGAAGTGGATGTGATCCTCTGCTATCCCCTCGCTGCGCAGGCCGCGGGAAACTTCGGAGATCATGGCTTCCGGACCGCACAGGAAAAATTCGTCAAAATCGCGAATTCTGATCAACCGCCGGTTCAACTCACCGCCCTTGCGGTTGTTGATATGCCCATTGAGAATCTCCGCCTCCTGGGGTTCGCGGCTGAAGATGTTTATCCAGTGGAAGCGCTGCATATAGCGGTTCTTCAGGAAGGACAATTCATTGCGAAACATCATCGTGGCCATACGCTGGTTGCCGTAGAGCAGTGTTATCTTGCTCTGCGGTTCACGCGCCAGCAGCGTTTTGACGATTGAAAGCACCGGGGTAATGCCACTGCCGGAACTGATGCAAAGGTAGTTGCGGACCTTGCCAGGGTCTCGCTCAGTGAAAAAATTGCCGCGTGGCGCCATTACCTCAATTGTATCTCCGGCTTTCAGTTGCTGGTTGACCCAGCTTGAGAAAACACCGCCTTCAACGTGCTTGACGCCAACCCTCAGTTCACCATCATCCAACCCGGAGCAGATCGAATAGGAGCGCTGGACAGTTTCTCCGTCTATGTCCGCCCGGAGGGTGAGATACTGGCCCTGCCGGAAAGCGAAAGTATCGGCAAGGTCTTCCGGTACTTCGAAGTTCAGCACTACGGCGTGATTTGTTTCCTGGCGAAGATCGCTGATTTTCAATTGATGAAAACGGTTTCCCATAAATTGATCTCTTACAAACATTTGAAGTAATCGAATGGTTCGGCACATTCCAGGCAGCGGTACAGTGCTTTGCAGGCAGTCGAGCCAAACTCGCTGATACATTCGGTATTTTCGTTGCCGCACTGGGGGCAAACCACGGCAGTGCCTGGAGACAGGATAGCGCAGTGTCCTTGGCCAGACTTTTGAGGTGGTGCGATGCCGTATTCCCGAAGCTTTTCGCGACCTTGCGGTGTCATCCAGTCGGTAGTCCATGCCGGCGACAGGCTTTGTTTCACCTGGACATCCGGGTAGCCGGCGGCGGACAGGGTTTGCCTGATATCTTCCTTGATCGTGCTCATCGCCGGGCAGCCCGAATAAGTCGTCGTGATCGTTACTGTCACTTGACCGACATCCAGGGAAATATCCCGCAGGATGCCCAGGTCGCGGATAGACAATACCGGAATTTCAGGATCCGTAACCTGTTCCAGCAGAACTTCAAGTCTCTCTATTTCGCTGTTTCCTGGTCCGGCGGTGACCGCGATGTTTGGCGTGGCATTCATTACGGGGTTTACCACTCCAATCCGGGATAGGCCCGCTGCATAAACTGCAACTCAGCCAGCAGATAGCCAAGGTGTTCGGTGTGTATGCCTTGACGACCACCGCGGATGGACCACTGGCCGTCCGGCGTATCCAGGGTGGCCTCGTTCAGCACCGACTGCACATAGCGCTCCCAGTCAGCTTTCAGTGCTGGTCGGTCTACCGCGATACCTGCGGTGATCAGGCTTTGTTCGATCTTGTCTACTTCGAACAACTCATGCGTGTAGCCCCAGACGTTGTTGAATGCCCGCTGTATACGATGGTGGCTTTCCCCGGTACCGTCGCCCAGGCGCTTCACCCATTCTTCGCTGCGTCTCAAGTGGTAGCGTGACTCCTTAATCGCCTTGGCAGCGATTGCGGCCAAGGTCTCGTCCGTTGATTTCATCAGTCCGGTATAGAAGCCGACATCGTAAACGTCTACCAGGAACTGGCGCGCCATGGTGTCGGCGAAGTCGCCGATGGGCAGATGCCCCCAGGAAGGCACGCCGCCGTGATAGGGGTGCGCATTGTCCCAGTGCCTGATCTGGTGGGGATACCTGCCCGTGGCGAAGGCGGCCCGCGCCGGCACGCAGATCGGCGAGTTGGTATAGGCATCGCTGAAGCGCGTGCCCCGCGCCGCCAGCCGGTCCAGATGGGGCGTCTTCACCAGCGGATGGCCGTAACAGCCCAGCACCTGGCGGCTGTGCTGGTCGGACATGATAACGAGCAGATTGGTGGGACGCATGGCTGGAAGCGCTCCTCTCAAACCGTGGTCAATTTGTCGCCAACGCGGATGGTGCCGGCGCTGAGGATGTCGGCGCGCAGTCCGCCCCGCTCCACCAATGGCTTCAGCACCTCCTTGCCGGTCATTTCCACCAGATGCTGGCAGGGCACACAGAGCCGCACCCCGCGCAGCCTGACCTCGCCCACC
>JAZFUZ010000032.1:0-12345 GCA_036447475.1 Lysobacterales bacterium
GGCCGCTAGCACTAATCCTGAAGATATGAACAGGATTGCAAGCATCGTTAACGAAAGTGGCGCCCGGCTCCAATCCATTTATCCCTTACGCAAGGAGGGGGAAAAGCGCAGGCTTATTGTGGTTCGCTTTGAAACCGATAAGCTGGACACCATGGTCAAGCTATTTGAGCATGCAGGATTTACCGTATTGGAAAAGAACTTTCAGGGCAATCCTGTCACGGGTTCGAACGATGACTGATTCCGGTAGCGAAATTTACGTTCGTACGGAAGAGGCAAGCCTGGTGGTCGAGGCCAGGGCGGTGCAGATTGGAGCAGATATTCTGGTATATATTTGGGGGGGCGACCGGCCGCATATTGGTGCAGTCGCCGCCGCCCAGCCAAGGCCTAGCCTGGCAGACGGAAATAGAAGAAGTGCAACGTGCTCAGTACTGACGTACCTGGGGCATAAAGAGGATGAAGTTGTTAAGTTGGTAGCAGAGCACTTGTCCGCGGTACTGAATACTCATGTTGTTGTCACTGCCGGTATTCACTGGGACGGACTGGATCAAAATGAAATCAGATCCATCGGAACCGGGATTGAAGAAATCATCCGTCTGCTGACGGCGAAATTGAAAAAACAGGAGCGCGTAGAATGAAATTACCCCTTGTTGTTGGTATCACCGGTGCTTCAGGCGTCATTTACGGCGTAGAACTTCTCAAGGCTTTGCAAAACACCGATATTGAGACCCACTTGATATTGAGTGAATCGGCAGGGCGCAACCTGGCCATTGAAACCAACCATTCTATTAAAGAAGTGCGCGCACTGGCTGATGTGGTTTATAGCAATAAAGATGTGGGTGCTGCTGTGGCAAGTGGTTCATTTCTCACCCGCGGTATGGTTGTCGTGCCCTGTACCATAAAAAGCCTATCCGGCATCGCCTATTCCTATTCCGATAACCTGATTACCCGAGCGGCTGATGTGACCCTGAAGGAAAAGCGCACGCTGGTGATGATGGTTCGCGAAACACCGCTGCACAAGGGACATCTGGAAATGATGGCCCGGTGTGCTGGCCTGGGGGCGACGATCCTGCCGCCCATGCCATCCTTTTATCATGGACCACAGTGCATTAAAGATATTATCAATCAAAGCATCGGTAAGGTGTTGGATCAAATGGGTATTGAACACAACCTCTTCCGGCGCTGGGGTTCTAAACCAGAGGAAGCCACTAAGCCAACGAGGGCGATAAAGTGAGTAGATCGTCACCCAAAAATCCGTGGCCTGCATCATTAAATGATTAATCCTTGCCAATAAGATGACTATATGATTACTTTTTGAGCGTCCTGAATAGTTTTGTCTTTCACATGAATACATGCCAAATCAATAAGTAATGCCATTCTTCCAGTTCTGGCGTGATTTTTGCTTACCAATAGAACTGAACCTGTAAAGCGGTTGTAGTTGCCCGTCCAATTACGAGGCAGTACTGGATTTTGAAAAAGTACCTACGCAAAAGCAACACCAGCAACGATGGATTCATCGAGCTCGATTCTGCGATCGGTGTTTCCTCGGTATACGTGGAATGGATGCAGCCGCGGTCCAACGCCTTTAAGACATCTTGCGCTTGCAACAAAATCACTTTCCGGATGGCCGGGTGAGCTATTCGGCTTTCATTGAGCCCCTGGGCGAGACCATTGACGTCAAGCAGGGCCAGACAGTCCTGGAAGCTGCTCTTCATATCGGCGTGCCTATACCGAATACCCGAGGCCGTGAGTGGAACAACACTCGTCTGCTGGCCACCGTGCTGGTGGCCCTGATGCTGACGGCCTGTGAGTCGCGCCTGGTACTCGACCGCGTTGTTGAGCAGCAGCAACAGGCAATACAAAGAACCGATTTATTCCAGGCATCGGCGGCCAACGACGAGGTCATTGTTACGGTCGGTAACTACGGCGTGATCGTTGTTTCGAATGATGGTGGTCAAAGCTGGGTGCGGCAAAAGCTGGAGCCACAGCCGTCGCTGATCGACGTCACGCATTGTCCGGATGGCAGCCTCGTTGCGCTGTCCATGGAGGGGCAGGTCTGGGTATCGCAGGACAACGGCAGCAGCTGGGCGGAGCACGACCTGCTTACAGCCGAGGTGCCGCAGGCACTCACCTGTGACCCTGAGGGTCGGTTGTGGGTGGTTGGCAGCTATAGCACCATCCTGAACAGTTCAGACCTGGGCTCAAGCTGGGAGATGCACTCATTTGACGAGGACCTGATCTTCAGTGACGTCCAGTTTTTTAGTTCATCGGACGGTCTGGTGACTGGCGAATTCGGCACCCTGATGCTAACCCGGGATGGTGGGCAGTCGTGGGCCAGGGCTGAACCGATTCCGGCTGAGTTCTATCCCATGGCTTCCCTGTTCCTGGACATGGAGCACGGCTGGGTGGCCGGCCTGGACGGCACCGTGTTCCACACCTCGGACGGGGGCAAGACCTGGGTCAAGCAGGAATCAGACAGCTCGGCGCCGCTCTACACACTGGTGCAGTCCGGCGGAATAATATACGCCGCAGGTGACTTCGGCACCCTGTTGGAGTACCGGGTGCAAAACGGCGCGCAAAACAAGAGCAGCGACAGCGGCCATTGGGTGCAGAGTTCAATTGATGTGGGCAGCCGCTCTTTTCTAAGGGCCGTGCTGGCATTGCCGGACGGCAGCTTGCTGGTGGGTGGTGGCGCCGGCGTGCTTAAAGTCGTGGGGCCCGGCGTGGATAACAAGGGCTGACCCGGGAATCGTAAGATGCACAATTTTATCAAAGAACTGATAAAAATAGATAAATGGCTCTTTGCCTGGCCAAAAACCATTCTGTTCCTGGTGTTCCTCGTCACGGTGTTTTTTGCCACCCACGTACCCGCAGTCCGCATGGCTTCCGATTTTGCCGATCTGCTGCCCCAGGATCATCCTTACATCCAACTCCATAACGAGATACGCGATACTTTTGGCGGCGCCAACACCGTGATCGTCGCAGTTGAAGTTGAAGAGGGTACGATTTTCACCAACGAGACACTGCAGCGCATCCATCGCATTACCCAGGCGGTCGACCTGCTTAACGGTGTCAACCACAATCTGGTCAGCAGCCTCACCCACCGTAATACCCGGAAGGTATGGCTGAACGAATTCGGCACCATCAGGTCGGCCCCTCATTTCGACCCGCTCAAGGAGAAGTACAGCAAAGAAGAGCTGGAAAAGATGGCGGAAGACGTTATTTCCAACCCGCGCGTGTATGGTCTGATGGTTTCACCCGACCTCAAGGCAGCCCTGATTCGCGGCACCCTGATCGAGGGTGAGCTGGACTACGAAACAGTCTTCAATCAGTTGCAGGAACTGCGTGCAGCAGAAACCGTTGAGGGCACTCATATCTATGCTACGGGGCAGCCGGTGCTGGTCGGCTGGGTTACTTCCTACGTAGGGGAGATTGTGCAGATTTTCCTGCTGACGCTGTTGGTCATGCTGGTCTTGCTGGTGCTGTATTTTCGTAAATTGTACGGCGTTCTTTTGCCGATGATGGGCATTGTGGTCACCAGCATCTGGGGACTGGGCATCCTGGCATTGCTGGATTACAACCTGGATCCGCTGATGATGGTGGTTCCGTTCCTGATCTCGGCGCGCGCCATGTCACACGGTATCCAGCTGGTTGAACGCTACTACTTTGAGTTGGATCGGCTGCACGACAAACAAACGGCAGCGCGGGTGACTTTCGAGGGCCTGTTCAGACCGGGATCCCTTGGCGTTATTTCAGATGCGATCGGCTTGTTGCTGATTTCGCTGGGTTCGGTTCCGATCAACGACAAACTGGCCGTTTACGCCTCGCTGTGGGCCGGAAGTGTGCTCATCACGGTGCTGATTTCGGTGCCTTTGGCGCTTGAAGTGCTGCCCACTCCGAAAAACCTGAAGATCCGGCATGGTTTTTTGCGCAAAATAATGCAGTCAGCGTGCAAGATCGCCAGCACACGAAAAGGTGCGGTATTTACCTTGACCACGGTTGTTGTGCTGTTCGTGGCCGGTGGGTTCATGAGTTCAAAAGTGCAGATTGGTGAGGCCGAGCCCGGTTCTCCGCTGCTCTACCCCGATCATGACTACAACGTATCTTCCAAGGCCATCAACGCGGCCTTCCCCGGTTCAGAAGAGCTGTTCATCATTGCCAGCACCGAGGAAAATGGAGGTCTGAAAAAGCCTGAGGTGATCCGTGCGCTGGCTGATTTCCAGAATCACATGCAAATGGACCCGGATTTGGGGGGCGCAAAGGGCCTTCCTAACCTGGTTATGTCAGTTAATCACATCATCCATGGCTACGATCCACGCTGGCTGGCCTTCCCCAAGGATGCAGCAGAATCCGGCGGCCTGATGTTCATGTACATGATGTCCAGCCCGATCCCGGGTGCGCTGCTCGAATTCATCGACACCGACGAGAAAAACGCCAACATGGTGTTCTACTACAAGGACCACAAAGGCGAAACCATCCGGCGAGCGATCCACATGGTCAAGGAGTGGGCGCAATCCGCTGCGGCCCAAATTGATGGTTTCAGTATTCGTCTGGCCGGTGGTGGCATCGGGGTGACTGCTGCCATCAACGAAGCGGCCTATGACACCAATGTCATCGTGATCCCGCTGGTGTTCCTGCTGATTCTGCTATCTGTAACGGTGTTCTACCTGTCTTTTCATGCCGGCTGGCTGATGCTGCTGGCGATGTCGTTTGCCACCACGTTGACCTACGCCTACATGGGTTGGGCCGGGGTTGGCATCAATGTCAACACCGTGCCCATCATTGCCGTGGGGATCGGTGTTGGCATCGATTATTCCATCTACATCATGGACCGGATTCGCGCTTCGGTACAACGCAGCGGCAGTATCGAGCAGGCCATTGAGCGTGCGATCAGCACCACCGGCGTGGCGATCGCATTTACCGCCATGACCCTGATCGCCGGTGTCGTCATGTGGGTGTTTATTTCATCTTTGAGGTTTCAGGCCGATGCAGCTTTGTTGCTGATCGTGATGCTTGTACTCAACGCCCTGGCAGCCATTTTTCTGGTGCCGGCATGGATCATGATTTTCAAGCCCAAATTTATCATGAGGGGAATCGAGGAGTTTAGTGAGGGACCTGTTGAGGTGTCCTGAAGAAGTAAGTGCCGTTCGAAGGCGTAAGTTGGAGCCGTGCTGAATCTGTAGAGATTTGAATATCAGTCAGGAAGAGCCGGGTTCTCAATACAATGAGGAGAATAGAATGTCAAATACACACACCAATTCGAGGACAGTAGCCCGTTATCTCGTGGCCGTGGCCTCGGCTGCGATGCTGGCATCAATGTCGATGACCGTGATGTCTGGCGATGCCGAGTTTGCCGGGTTCGTGGAGAACGCAACCTTTGTCCGTGAGGATGTGGGCCTGTCCAAAATGCGTAATACCGTTCAGCTTGAAGTGGAGAAGATGTTCGATCAAACGGGCTCTTTTTCTTCGGTCTTCATCAGTAGCACGTTTCGCGCTACCTACGATGCTGTATACGACCTGAATGACAAGGACTACGGCAAGAACGCGGGTGGGTCAATCCTGTTGGAGCAGGTGGGAATACCCCCTGGTGTCTTGTTTCCCGGCGCTCCGGGTTTCTCGCCAGCGCTTGTTCCCCATGGTAGTGGTCTGCCTCTCCCCGGCGGGGACTTCGATAATGCGGTGAACCCAAATGCCGGGTTCCTGGTCCTGGGTAACCACCTCCACCCGACCGATGGCGGTGTTGCATTCGGCGTGCCCCAGCGCCCTTGTAACATCGACTCGCGCGGTTGCATTGATGGCTACGGGGACAGCTCCCTGAATGATTTGCGCTTTCCAGAATTCAATGGCCGTCTTGATTTCATGCGTGAGTTGTATATCGACGCTACGTTGCCGCTCAAGAGCGGTGGCGAATGGGGTTTCCGCTTCGGCCGCCAGCAGGTGGTATGGGGCAGGACTGACCTGTTCCGCGTGCTCGATGTGATCAACCCGGTTGATTTCTCCCGCAACAACATTTACGACGAACTCGAGGATATCCGCATCCCGATGGGTATCTTCACGGCTGAATGGCGCGGCGGACAGACCGAAACCTTCGATGACCTTAATCTGCAATTTTTGTGGAAATGGGAAAAATTCCGGCCCAACATCCTGGGGCAAGGTGGAACACCAAATATCATTCTTGATGCCGGTTCATTCTTCCGCGGCATGAATAACTGCTGGGACAATGGCTGTACGGTGGCCAACTTCGCCGGTGGCGGCGTGGCTACGGACTTCCCGCAACACGTTATCGGCATCCGCCAGGCCAATCTGCCGGGTAAATGGTTCTCGGTCTCGGACGGCGAGTACGGAATCAAGCTCGAGGGCGTTTTCAAGGGTGTCGGTTTCTCGTTGAATGCCTTACGTTTCTACCAGCAATTGCCGGTTTTGCGGGGCGGCATCCCTTCGGACAACCTGTTTACAACCGAAGTGGAATCTCAGCCACATGATTACCTGATTGCATTTGATATCGACTTTCCAAAGGTCACTTTATTTGGTGGTTCAGCAGATTTATACGTCGACCCGATCAAGTCCGTGTTCCGCCTGGAAATAGCGCACACCTCGGGCGAAGAGTTTGCCAACACGCTGCGGCCGCGCCTGTTTTCCGAATCAGACGTCATTCGCTGGGTAATCGGATGGGACCGCCCCACCTTTATCCCTTTCCTGAACAAGACCAGGGCCGTTTTGCTATCCGCTCAGGTTTTTGGCCAGCATTTGTTGGATCATGAGCGCGAGATGGCCCCGCTGGGTCCGATCGGCATGCCGGATCACAAGAATAACTACCTTGCCACGCTGCTGATCAAGATTTGGTATATGAATGACCGCCTGAGCCCGCAGTTGCTGTCGGCTTATGACAGCGGTGCAGATGCGCTGATCGTATCGCCGTCCCTGGACTGGCTGATTAACGACAACTGGCGACTGACTACGGTGTTCAACGTGAAATTCGGTAAAGGGGCACAGAAATTCAGCGACTGCCGCACCTGTAACCCATTCGGTCCGTACACCGCCACACCCTTACATCCGGACCCGTTCGTAGGGGGAGATGTTGGCCTGGGTGGATACGAACCGCTGGGCCGTTTCCTGGCCGGTCCGATCGGCATGGGGCAGGAAGAAAGCGAATTCCAGGTGACGCTCCGTTACCGGTTCTGATCTGAATGAATAATTGGAGGTAATAGCATGAAATTTTTTACTAGAATCCTAATCGGTGCTTCGCTGCTTTCTTCGCTGGCGACAGCGATGGCGGCGGATCCTGCGGTAGTGGAAAAGTCCTTTTTTCCGTACAAAGATGGTGTGCCCACAGTTGACGGGCTGGTGCCCGGAACCGTGATTAACGCCGGTAACGCCGACCGGTTTCAGTCAGCCGTAGACCCGGTCCTGCTCCAGCAGATCAAGGACGGCTGGGTGGAGATTACGGTGGGTGAGACTACTGATTTCGCCTTGCACCCGAATTATATTTCGGCCACCGAGGCGGGCAGTGTTACGCTGGGTGCCACAGCAGGCGAAATCCAGAACTTCGTCGCTGGCAGGGCGTTCCCACAAGAACCGGATATCAATGACCCGCGCGCTGGTGAGAAGCTTGCATGGAACTATCAGTACGGCTATAACTGGGGCGATAACGCGGCCATTTACCCGTTTTACTGGCGTTACCGTAATCTGGAAACCAGCAAGATCGAGCGGCAGATCAAGTTCAACTTCCACTTCCTGAACTGGAAACACCGCGTGAACCAGGATCCTGTGCCCGAGTTTGAAAACAACCCTTCCAACCTGTTCCGTTCGATTTATGTACAGGTTCTGGAACCGTTCGATGTGAAGAACACGCAACTGCTGATCCACCGCTACAAAAATGATCTCAAGCGCGACGATGCCTGGTTGTACCTGGGCTTCCAGCGCCGTGTGCGGCGCCTGGCTTCCGGGCAGGTCACCGATGCTTTCCTGGGTAGTGATCTGATGATCGAAGACTTCGAAGGTTATAACGGTCGCATTTCAGACATGAATTGGACCTACAAGGGTACCCAGAACGTCATATTGCCTTTCTACAACCACAATGATCAGGCTCTGACTTTGGAATTCAACGACCCAGACGGTTATGGGTTCATTGATTATCACGGCAAGGGTGATTGTTACGCCAATGTCACCTGGCAGTTGCGCAAGGCTTACGTGCTGGAATCAGCGTCGGTTGATCCCAACCACCCGATCAGCAAGCGGGTTCATTACGTGGACGCCCAGACCTTCACGCTGCCGCGGACGATTATTTATGACCGCAAGGGTGAACCGTGGAAGTCTTGGTACATCTGCCAGGCACACCCGGATCATCACCTGGCCAAGAACGTCGGCACCGGCGTGTCCATTGATGACTGCTTCAGTATGATTGATCTGCAGGCCAAGCACTGCACTACTGGCCAGTTCAAGGGGCAGGTGGATCCGAAACTGAACCCGAAAAGCCTGTTCACGGTACAGAATCTGCGCGCCAAGGGCCGGTAATACGGGATCTTGATATTTATGGGTACGGGGGGGGCGGTAACGCTCCCCCTTTGTATGGCATAATTGCCTGCCGCAGTTCTTGCAAAAAAAAATACATGAGCCAACAGATTTCAGAAGAATCCCACGAATTTCCGGACATAGGTGATTTAAGGGATTCTGTTCGTTTCGACGCGGGCACCGGCTGCATCTGGCTGGAGCAGCAGCGTGTCATGTTATTGCATACCTCGGCTTTCGGCGCCCTGCGTGATGAGTTGTTCGAATCCCTGGGAACCGAAAACGCAAAAGGCGTGTTGTTTCGCATGGGGCTAAAGTCCGGTGAAGCGGATGCCCACTTAGCGCGCAGGCTGCGGCCGGATGCCAGTGATGAAGACGTCTTTGCAGTGGGCCCGCAGCTCCACGCGCTGGAAGGTGCCGTTCACGTAACGCAGGTACAGCTTGAGATAGACATTGCCTCTGGTCACTACCTGGGGGAGTTTATCTGGCGGAACTCATTCGAAGCCGAGCAACACCTCGCATCCCAGGGGCTCAGTGAAGGGCCGGTATGCTGGCAGCAGATTGGTTACGCCAGTGGCTACACGTCCGGATTCATGAAGGCAACGGTTGTGTACAAGGAAATCGAGTGCGTCGGCAAGGGGGATGACCAGTGTCGGATCCTTGGCAAGCCATTGAGGGACTGGGAAGACGCTGAAGTACTGCAAAAACTCTTCAGCCAGGAGTCCCTGGCAGAAGAACTATACTCGCTGCACAGCGAGGTCCAGAGCTTGCGGGATATCATTGCACCTGCCCTCCCGCCGGATTCCATCGTGGGGCATTCGCCCTGCATTATCCGAGTGCTGAAGATATTGGAACAGGCCGCCAAGACCGACGTCACCGTGCTGATGTTGGGTGAAACCGGAGTGGGTAAGGAAACACTTGCGGGTGTGCTGCATAAGTTGGGTACGCGCCGCGACGATCCCTTTATCGCCGTTAACTGCGCGGCGCTGCCGGAGGGGCTGGTTGAGGCAGAATTGTTTGGCGTAGAAAAAGGCGCCTACACCGGGGCCGAGGTATCCAGGGCCGGCCGTTTCGAGCGTGCACACGGTGGAACGCTGTTTCTCGACGAGATCTCTGAATTGTCCCTGGGATCCCAGTCCAAGATGTTGCGGGTACTTCAACATGGTGAATTCGACCGGGTCGGCGATACAAGAACACGCAAAGTGGATGTGCGCTTGATCATTGCGACTAATGCCGACCTTGGAGAACTGGTCCGGGAGGGTAAGTTCCGGGCCGACCTTTTCTACCGGATCAATATTTTCCCAATTATGATTCCGCCGTTGCGGGAGCGCTTGGATGACTTGCCCGGATTAATCGAGAAATTCCTTGATCGTTTCAATTCCAGGCATGGAAGAAATATCCGTGGCATCACGGATAAGGCCATGGCCTGCTTCAGGACACACCACTGGCCTGGTAACATACGTGAACTGGAAAATCTGATCGAACGCGGCGTGATTCTCACTGAAGACGGCGAGTTGATTGAACACGTGTCCGTTTGCTTTGGTATGCCGATGGACCAGGTTGATGAGTCGCGGGTTACCCAGGCAGGTGGACTGGTATCAACCGCCGGGGGTGACGCAATGAGAAACATTTTCCAGTTATACCTCGACCAGGGAGCTGACAGTTTTGATGGTTTCGAAAAGAACCTGCTCCGCGGCGCGCTGGAACATGCGGGTGGCAACATTGCCAGGGCTGCACGTTCGTTGGGGATGAGCACGCCACAGTGCCGTTACCGCATAAAGAAATTTAATCTGGCTTGATATAGGACACTAGATTCTCCCTATGTCTGCTAATCGCTTTACCGGTACCGACCGTTATGTCGCTACCGAAGATCTCACCACCGCCGTCAACGCGGCGGTCACCCTGGGCCGCCCCATACTCATCAAGGGCGAGCCGGGTACCGGTAAGACACAGCTTGCAGAGGAGATTGCCCGCGGCCTGGACAAGCCCTTGTTGCAATGGCATGTGAAGTCCACCACCAAGGCGCAGCAGGGGTTGTACGAATACGACGCGGTGGCCAGGCTGCGCGATTCACAACTCGGGGACGAGCGGGTTCACGACATTTCGAACTACATCATCAAGGGGCCGTTGTGGGAGGCCTTTGAGTCGGACCGGCAAGTGGTGCTCCTGATCGATGAAATCGACAAGGCGGATATCGAGTTTCCCAATGACTTGTTGCGCGAACTCGACCGGATGGAGTTTTACGTATATGAAACCCACCAAACCATCGTGGCCAAACAACGACCGATCATCGTTATCACCAGCAACAATGAAAAGGAGCTGCCGGATGCTTTCCTGCGCCGTTGCTTTTTTCACTACATTCGCTTCCCCGATAAGGAAACGATGGTCGATATTGTCGAGGTACACTACCCGGGTCTGAAAAAAGAATTGTTGAGCGAAGCACTCAATGCGTTTTACGACTTACGCGAGGTGCCGGGTCTGAAGAAAAAGCCATCGACTTCCGAATTACTGGACTGGCTGAAGTTGTTGCTGGCCGAGGATGTGCCGCCCGAGGCGCTTTCCAGTGATGACCGGCGCACGACATTGCCGCCACTGCACGGTGCCCTGCTGAAAAACGAACAGGACGTGCACTTGTTCGAACGGCTGATTTTCCTCAACCAACGCAATGCTCGTTAGCTTTTTCTTCCGGTTGCGTGAAGGGGGTCTGCAAGTCTCCATCACCGAGTTCCTGACGCTGTTGGAATTACTGAAGAAACGGGTTATTCGTTTCGATGTCGAGGAATTCTATTACCTGGCGCGAGCTTGCCTGGTAAAGGACGAAGCGCTGTACGATCGTTTTGACCGCGTGTTTTCTGCCCATTTTAAAGGCATGGAAGCTTTGTTCGGCCCCGCAGAGACGAACATCCCCGAAGATTGGTTGCGCAAGCAGTTCGAGCTGGGCCTGAGCGAGGAAGAAAAGGCACAAATCGAGGCCCTGGGTGGTTGGGAAAAACTGATGGAGACGCTTAAAAAGCGCCTGGAAGAACAGGACGAGCGTCACCAGGGTGGCAGCAAGTGGATCGGTACCGGTGGGACTTCACCTTTTGGTGCCTATGGATACAATCCCGAGGGTATTCGCATCGGGCAGGAGGGTTCACGCCACCGCCGGGCGGTAAAAGTATGGGACAGGCGCGAATTCCGGAACCTCGATGACTCCCTGGAATTGGGTACGCGTAACCTGAAAGTGGCCCTGCGCCGGTTGCGGCGCTTTGCGCGTGAAGGCGCGGCAGAAGAACTGGATCTCCCGGATACCATTGAGTCTACTGCTAAAAATGCCGGCCTGCTGGACATCAAAATGGTTCCGGAACGCCACAACGCGACCAAGGTGCTGCTGTTCCTGGATATCGGCGGATCCATGGATGACCACGTGCGTGTTTGTGAAGAACTTTTTTCCGCAGCCAGCAGCGAGTTCAAGCACCTTGAATATTTTTACTTCCATAATTGTGTTTACGAGGGTGTTTGGAAGGACAACAAGCGCCGTCACTCGCAAAGGACGGCCACCATGGACTTGCTGCACAAGTACTCAGCCGACTACAAGCTGATCCTGGTTGGAGACGCCACCATGAGTCCCTATGAAATCCATTATCCGGGCGGCAGCGTGGAACACTGGAATGAAGAAGCGGGTTCCACCTGGATGCAACGCCTGTTGGATAACTATCCGAAAGCGATCTGGCTCAACCCGGAACCGGTCAATCGCTGGGAATACACACCATCCATCCAGATGATGTCGGAGTTGATGCAACAGCGTATGTTTCCGCTGACCATCAGCGGTCTCGAGCAGGGCATGCGTAAATTATCCTA
>JAZFUZ010000033.1:0-14704 GCA_036447475.1 Lysobacterales bacterium
GTTAGACGGCAAGTTGCGGTAACATTATGGTGACCAGTATGGAGAACTTGTTATGAAAATTTGTATTATTCTGAACGATCCACCCTACGGCACTGAACGCAGTTTCAATGGCCTTAGGCTGGCTCTGGCACTGCTGAAAACAGAGCCAAAACCCGAACTCTCAATTTTCCTGATGGCCGATTCTGTGCTTTGCGCCAAGGCTGGCCAGACCACACCGGATGGTTATTACAATGTGGGGCGGATGATTCGGGGGGTCGCCCGCCAGGCCCGTGTGGTGCTTTGCGGCACCTGTATGGATGCCCGGGGTATTGGCGATGAAGAATTGCTGGAAAACACGATGCGCGGCACCATGCCCGATCTGGCCCAACTTACCCTCGAAGCCGACCAGGTCCTGGTGTTCTGATCAATTTTACAGTCAAAGTACGATTGGAGGAAGTTAAATGCATATCATCATCATCGGTGGGTCATTCGGCGGGCTGACAGTCGCCTTTGATCTGCGCCGTCTCCTGCCGCGCAGCAGCCACGAAATTACGCTGATCTCCAGGGAACGCCGTTTCATTTTTATTCCGGCATTGCCCTGGGTTGCCATGGGGCAGAAGACCATCAGTGATATTTCATTTGACCTGGAACAACCGCTAAGGTCGAAGGGTATTGAATTCCTTGAAGCATCGGTCACCAGGATCGATCCGACCACAAAAAGTGTGCATGCAGGGAACGAGAGCTACGATTACGACTATCTGGTCATTGCCACCGGCCACCGCAGTGCCAACGAAGCGGTCCCCGGACTCGGCCCCTTCGACGGGCCCGGGCATTCATTGATGTCGCCGCCGGAGGCAGAAGAGGCGCGCGACACGTGGGCTGCGTTCATCCGTGATCCGGGCCCGATCGTCGTTGGCTGCGCACCCGGAGCCAGTTGTCTGGGGCCAGCTTATGAGTTTCTGTTCGAGGCACATCATGCATTGAAAAAGCGTGCGCTGTGCCACAAAGCTCCGATCACTTTTGTGACACCTGAGCCCTTCCTCGGTCATTTCGGGGTCGGCGGCTTTGGCAATATTCGGCTGTTTATGGAAAGCGAGCTGGAGAAGCGTGATGTTCGTTACCATACTTCTGCGGCGATCAGCAAGATTACGGAAAATACGGTTGAGACAGCCGATGGGCAAGTTTTTGAGTCACGCTATTCACTGATCATTCCGCCGCTGGCCGGTGTCAAGGCCATTGCTGATAGCCCGGTTCTGGGTAATCCAAAAGGCTTCATCCCGGTGGACTCAAACTATCAGCATAAAGAATTTGACCGTATTTATGCGGTTGGTGTTGCGGTTGCCATGCCACCGGTTGAAGAAACGCCGGTGCCAGTGAACTTCCCAAAAACCGCCCACATGACCGAACAAATGGCCAAGATGGCGGCCAAAAATATTGCCGCTGATATTCTGGGTGGGGAAAAAACCAGCCACGATCTCATGGTCGAATGCATTATGGATATGGGCCAGGATGCCGTTCACATGGTCGCTGACCCGGTACGCCCGCCACGCAACGTTTCCACCATGAGCAAGGGCCGGCGCTGGCTGTGGGCCAAGCGATTCTTCACCAGCTATTACCTGTGGAAAATTCGCCGCGGCGCTACCCGCAGCCCCAAATGGGTGTGGTGACAGGAAGGATGCAAGGTAAGCGATTCCGCTCCTGAACCAGGCAGCCCCAACTGGGAGTAATGTTGCATGCTCCAAACACTTACGGCTTTTCCATAGACGGGCTAACCCGCATATTGCACCAGTATCCCGGATGATGGCGCCGGACAGCTGCGGCTGGACACCGGGCTGGACCGAAAGCCATAGCCGTGGCTATGGATAGAGGGAAGAGCAAGTCCAGATGTAGCTGGACAAGCCAGGGCCGGGATAGGTCTCGGGCCAGAGACTGACTGGTGCAATATGCGGGCTAAACACCACCCTGGCAACACGGTACCTGCTGGCAAGGCCATTGCCGCTTTGTTGATGGGACCAGAAAGCGGAGAGGATGCCTGCTTGCCATTTTGAGCCAACCTCATTGAAGAATTGGCATGATGCCCCTATTGTTACTCCAACAATATATAAGGGAATTTCAAAATGCCTTCTTTCGATGTCGTCTCCGAAGTAAACCACCACGAACTGACCAACGCGGTTGACCAGGCCAAGCGGGAAGTCTCAACAAGATTTGATTTCAAAGGCACGGGATCAAACTTCGTTTTGAGTGATCAGCTCATCACCATGAATACGGAGTCGGAATTCCAGTTACAGCAGATGTTTGACATCCTTTGTACCAAACTGGTCAAGCGTGGGGTGGATATCGCTTGCCTCGAAAAGGGGGAGCCTGTCATCCAGCTGAAGACCGCCACCCAGGTAATCACCGTGCGCGAAGGTATCGAGTCGGCACAAGCCAGGAAAATGGTCAAGCTGATCAAAGACCGCAAGATGAAGGTGCAGGCTGCCATCCAGGGAGATCAGCTGCGTGTCACCGGCAAAAAACGTGACGACCTGCAGACGGTGATCACCTTACTGAAAGAGGCAGAATTCGGCCTGCCGCTGCAGTTCAAAAACTTCCGGGATTAGCTCCCGTGAGCGCAATCGACAGCAACCGGAACTGCCATCCGCAGGATCAATTCTGGGGGCACCCGAAAGGCCTGTACGTTTGTTTTTTCACTGAAATGTGGGAGCGGTTTTCATTCTATGGAATGAAAGCACTTTTATTCCTCTATTTAATCAAATACCACCTGTTTGGGGATGCGCCCAGTTACCAGTTGTTGGGCGCATATGGCGGAATGGTCTATGCCATGCCGGTGATTGGCGGCATGCTGGCTGATCGCTGGCTGGGCATGCGCAAAGCCGTGGTCGCGGGCGGGGTGTTGCTCTGCCTGGGGCATTTCGGTATGGCTTTTGAGGGTGAACAAGCCCGTCTTATCGATGGTGAAGTTCAGCGAGATGAAGCTGCGCTGCAGGTTTTCTATTTTTCACTGGCGTTGATTATCGCCGGTGTCGGTTTCTTGAAACCAAATATTTCTACCATAGTCGGCAAGCTGTATTCGCAAAATGACCCGCGCAGGGATTCAGGATTTACCCTGTTCTATGCCGGCATCAACGTTGGTGCTCTGTTTGCCAGTCTTATCTGTGGTTACCTGGGCGAAACTTTTGGCTGGAAATATGGTTTTGGCGCCGCCGGAATCGGCATGTTGCTGGGTCTGACCGTTTTTCTGAGCGGGCAGAAATATCTGCAGGGCCACGCAGAGCCCGCAAATCCTGCATTGTTGAAAGAAAAAGTTGTGGGACCGTTGACGCGGGAAGGGGCTATTTATGCCGGTGCAGTGCTCGGTGTCGTCGTGATCTGGCAGTTGATGCAGCACACCTGGACCGTGACGGGCGCCATGCACATCATGTCAGCCGTGCTGGTGGCATGGTTTGTCTGGTTTCTCGTGCAGTGCTGCGACCGCGTTGAAAGGCAGCAGATGCTCAGTCTCGTCATGCTTATTTTCATGGTATTGGTATTTTTTACCTTGTATGAACAGACCTACGGTTCCTGGGTAGCTTTCACCGACCGCTTGTTGAGCAAGGATTTGTTCAGTATTGCGCCAGCCGGTGGTGAACCGGTACTGCCATGGTCGGTCATCCCGCTGGCGGCCAGCCCGCTGGCCATGGCACTGGCTTTGAGACTGGCCGATGATGGCCGGGAACGTCTAGGGGAAATACTGATCGGCACGGTTGTTTTGCTGCTGATTGGTGCTTTTATCCGCGACATGTCGGTTGTGCAGCAAACCGCCGGGTCACTGACTTTCCTGGGTGCATTTTTCATCGTCGCACTGACACCGTTGTTGACCTGGCTGTGGCCTTGGCTGGATAAGAGGGGATTGAATCCAAGCAAGCCTGCCAAGAGCGCAATTGGCCTGTTGTTAGGTGGACTGGCGTTTCTGCCGATGGCGTATGCGGCACATCTGGCAGGCATTAGCGGCATGGCAAGTGTCTGGTGGCTGGTGCTGGCTTACGCCGTGCTTGCACTCGGCGAACTGTGTATTTCACCGATTGGCCTCAGTGCGGTAACCCAGTTGTCGGTACCCCGCGTGGTCAGCGTCATGATGGGCGCCTGGTTCCTGGCGACCGCCTACTCGGAAGTGCTGGCTGCCCGGTTTGGCGAACTGACGGCGATGGATGTCCCTGCAGGCGAAACCCTGAATGTGGCCGTTGCAGCAGCGCTCTATGGCGACCTGTTCATGATGATGTTCTGGATCGGTATTGCTGCCGCAGCCTTTGCCTTCGCTTTGATACCGCTGGTTCGCCGCGGCATGCACGGGGTGAAGTAACAGCCAGATCACGTTACCACCGCTTTTTCAATGATCAGGAGTCGGGGTCAGGTTCTCGAACCTGAGCCCGGTGCGAACAAACCCCAGCAATGATTTTTTGCTAAACTTTTCTACCGATGAAAGCCACAGTGCACAATCTCGGTGAGCGATGGTCTCTGTTCCAGCAGTTCATGTACGAGATTCGTGATGTGAAAATCCAGCAGGACAGCCTTCGCTTCCGGCGCAATATTGAGCGTATGGGTGAGATTTTCGCCTATGAGATCAGTAAGGTCATGCAGCACAGGAACATCCAGGTGCGCACGCCAATGGGCAAGGCTGCAGGTGCGGTATTAACCGGGCAGCCAGTGTTGGCGACCATCCTTCGTGCTGGTTTACCTTTGCATCAGGGGCTGTTGAACTACTTTGATCAGGCGGAAAACACCTTCATTTCCGCCTACCGCAAACACCAACAAGACAGTGCTCATTTTGAGGTGGAAATCGAGTATCTGTCCAGTCCCTCCGTGGACGGTAAAACGGTGATCTTGTGTGACCCTATGTTAGCGACAGGATCCTCAATGGTTCTGGCCTACCAGGCTTTGCTGGAGCGCGGCACTCCTGCGCAATTGCACGTTGTAGTGATCATTGCAACAGACGAGGGCCTGGAAATGGTGATGAAAAATCTACCGCAGGAAACGACTTATTGGGTAGGTGCGATCGACCCCGAGATGACCAGTATGAAGTACATCGTTCCGGGCCTCGGTGATGCAGGCGACCTGGCCTACGGCGCTAAGGAATAGCGTCGGGCGTGTCCCGTATGCAGCTACCCGATGCTCCCCGGGGCGTATGCATTATTGTTGAGCTAGGAGTCTGATCTCAGGCGCATGAACGAATAGTATAAAATTCCCGAAGTGAAGGCGCCGACGAACCAGGCGTAGCTATAAATTTCGACCAGGAAACCGGGCGCATTGTCGACCACCCCGATCGCGGTCAGAAAACCGGCCATGCTGGGTGCAATACCCAAT
Source organism: Lysobacterales bacterium (assembly GCA_036447475.1). Lineage (GTDB taxonomy): Bacteria > Pseudomonadota > Gammaproteobacteria > Xanthomonadales > SZUA-36 > JAJRRA01. The sequence goes on from JAZFUZ010000033.1 coordinate 5,320, forward strand.
ATCAGCGCCAGTATGGCGTATGGATTCCAACCCTTGTGGTATTCGTAGTCATTGTTGCGTTGATAAAACGCCGCCGTGTTGAGGCGGCAGCGGCGCACGAAAAAATAATCGGCGATCAAAATACCTGCGATCGGGCCCAGCAGGGAAGAATAGCCGACCAGCCATACGAACAGATAAGAACCGGCTGATTCCAGCAGTTTCCACGGCATGATGGCAATGCCGAGACTGGCGGTGATGTAACCGCCCATCTTGAAGGAAATGAGCCTGGGTGCCAGGTTGCTGAAACCGTTGGCCGGTGCAACGACGTTGGCCGCCAGGTTGGTGGTCAATGTCGCAAGCAGAAGGAACACCAGGCCGAAGATGGCGGCAGCACCGCCCATTCGACCGGCGAGTACCACCGGATCCCAGATCGTTTCACCAAATACCATTGCCGTTGCCGATGTCACCACTACGCTAACGAAGGCCAGCAAAGCCATCGGAATTGGCAGGCCTATGGCCTGGCCGATGATCTGGTCCCGCTGGCTGCGGGCAAAGCGGGTAAAGTCCGGGATATTGAGTGACAGAGTGGACCAGAACCCTACCATGGCAGTGAGGCTGGGCCAGAATACTTGCCAGAACTGACCCTCTCGAGAGCCCCCGGCCACGAACGCGGAGGGTCGATTCAGAATCGAGCCGAAGCCGCCGCCGTTCACGTATGCCCAGGCCAGCAGGCCGAGCGCGGCGAGGATCAGAAACGGTGCGGCGAAGGTTTCGAGCCAGCGTATGGACTCGATGCCTTTGGCGATAAAATAAACCTGGATCACCCAAAAAACCAAAAAACAAACGACTTGTGCGGTATCAATGTCGATGAACGGCAGCGGCTCGCCGATGAATGCCTGGCCACTGACAGCGTTCAGGATCTGGTAAATAGCAAAGCCGCCCACCCAGGTCTGGATGCCGAACCAGCCGCAGGCCACCAGTCCACGCAGCAGGCCGGGCAGGCGCGCTCCGATGGTGCCGAACGATGCACGCAGCAACACTGGAAATGGTACGCCGTAGCGGGTGCCCGCATGACCAATCAGCAACATCGGTACCAGTACGATCAGGTTACCCAACAGCACGGTCGCCATTGCCTGCCAGGCCGACATGCCCTGCGCGATCAATCCCGAAGCCAGCAGGTACGTCGGGACGCAGACGGCCATGCCGACCCACAGGGCGCTGATGTTCACCCAGGTCCAGGTTCGTTGCGATAGGGGGGTCGGCGCCAGATCCGGATTCCACAGTTGGGAATCATCTGGGCCGCTGTGGTCGAAGGGGGCGTTGTTGGCGGTTTTACTGTCGGTCATTGTGGTTGACGCTAGCGTATCTTGACCGTAAGGTCAAGATACCATAATCTTTATTAAACCCGACAATTCCAACACTCATGTTTGGCAGGTCTTTGTCCGATTGCGAGATTTATCATGGCAAAATTAAAATGCGGTTTGATTCAGATGGGGCTCAAAGGCGACACGACCATGGAGCCCGCCCAGATCAGGGACCTGATGCTCCAGGCCCATCATCCCATGATTGAAGAGGCAGCCGCCCAGGGGGTGCAGGTGCTGTGCTTCCAGGAAGTCTTCACCCAGCCTTATTTCTGTCCGGGCCAGGACCGCAAATGGTATGCCGCGGCCGAGGCCATTCCCCACGGCCATACCACCAGGCTGATGCAGGACTACGCGCAGAAACACAACATGGTTATTGTCGTGCCGATCTATGAGGAAGCAATGCCCGGCGTTTACTACAACACCGCTGCGGTGATTGATGCGGACGGGAGCTATCTTGGCAAGTACCGCAAGACCCATATTCCGCAAGTCGATCCGGGCTTTTATGAAAAGTTTTTCTTCAAACCGGGTAACTTGGGTTATCCGGTGTTCAATACGGCCTATTGCAAGCTGGGTGTCTACATTTGTTATGACCGGCATTTCCCGGAAGGTTGGCGGGCGCTGGCGCTAAACGGTGCACAGTACATCGTGAATCCGTCAGCAACGGTGGCAGGGCTAAGCAAACACCTGTGGGAGTTGGAGCAACCGGCCTCCGCAGTGGCCAACGGCGTATTCATCGGCGCGATCAACCGGGTTGGTACCGAGGAGCCCTGGGCGAGTGAAATGGGCGAGTTTTACGGCTCCAGCTACATCGTCAATCCGCGTGGTGAAATCGAAGCCCAGGCCAGTTATGGCGATGATGAACTGCTGGTGCACCAGATTGACCTGGATGTGATTCGCCAGGTTCGCGATACCTGGCAGTTTTTCAGGGATCGGCGCCCGGAAACCTATGGGCCCTTGGTAGAAGGATGATGGAAATAGAAGGATGACTATACAATTGCAAGCCGATATCAGGCCGGGGCGACTCAGCAAGGCTGAGATCGAAGCCAATTTCAGTGATATGCATCCGCCGCTTGAACGGCCGGAAGCATTGATCGAGGCAGACCGCTGCTATTTCTGTTTCGATGCGCCGTGTACCACTGCCTGTCCCACAGGCATCGACATCCCGGGTTTTATTCAGAAGATCCGCAGCAATAACCTCAAGGGGTCGGCCCATACCATATTGCGTGAAAACATCATGGGCGGCATGTGCTCGCGTGTGTGTCCCACCGAAGTGCTGTGCGAGGAAGTGTGTGTGCGCAATACCCTTGAGGATCAGCCGGTTCGGATTGGTCTGTTGCAGCGATATGCAACGGATTCCCTATTACACAGCAAGTTGCAATTGTTTCAGCGCCTGGAGGATACGGGCAAGCGCGTCGCAGTCGTGGGCGGCGGACCCGCGTCCCTTTCCTGTGCTCACCGGCTGGCGACTCTGGGGCACCAGGTGACCGTTTTGAACGGGGCCGAAAAACCGGGCGGCCTGAATGAGTATGGCATCGCCGCGTACAAAACGGTCAATGACTTCGCCCAGTCAGAAGTGGACTACATTCTGGATATCGGTGGTATTGATGTTCGTAATGGCAAGTCCCTGGGCACGGATTTTTCTCTTGCAGACCTGCGTGGTGAATATGACGCAGTGTTCCTGGGCTTTGGCATGGCCGGCATCAATGGACTGGGAATGGATAACGACCAGGTCGAAGGTGTCATTGATGCGGTGGCGTATATTGCCCGATTGCGCCAGGCCGGGAGCAAGTCAGAATTACCGGTGGGCCGCAAGGTGCTGGTCATCGGCGGTGGCATGACCGCGATTGACGTTGCGGTGCAGAGCAAGCGCTTGGGCGCTGAAGAGGTCACCATTGTCTATCGCAGGGGCAGGCAACAGATGGGCGCCAGCCGCTTCGAGCAGGAATTTGCCCAGACTTGTGGCGTGTGCATACGACGCTGGCTTGCGCCGCAGCGACTGCTGCTGACCGGGGATCGGGTCAGCGGCGTCCGGTTTGAGTACACCCGTCTGGATGACGATGGCAAGCTGAAAGGTACCGGTGATACCTGTGAACTGGAAGCAGATGTCGTGTTCAAAGCCATCGGCCAGAAAGTCTCTTGGGATGCCATGGGTGACACGGCAGAAATGCTTGAACTTGAGCATGGGCGGATCGCTGTGGACGACCATCGAAAAACCTCGTTGCCTGACGTGTGGGCGGGTGGCGATTGCGTATTTGGTGGTGAGGATCTGACCGTTTCTGCGGTGCAGGATGGCAAGTTGGCGGCGATCGATATCGACCGGTTGCTACGCCAGAAAAACGGTTCCGGGGAGTAGCAAATGGCAAACCTGAGCAGCGAATTCCTTGGCATCCAGTCACCGAACCCTTTCTGGCTGGCATCAGCACCACCGACAGACAAGGCCTATAACGTCAACCGGGCCTTCGAAGCGGGCTGGGGAGGCGCGGTCTGGAAAACCCTGGGTGAAGACCCCCCCGTGGTAAACGTCAGCGGTCCCCGTTACGCGGTCAGCTACGGCAACGACCGCCGGGTGACTGGCTTCAACAATATCGAGCTGATCACGGATCGCCCCCTGAGCGTCAACCTGGACGAGATGCGTCAAATCAAGCGGGACTGGCCGGACCGGGCGTTGGTTGCCTCGGTCATGCTGTCCATGGAAGAGGCAACGTGGGCCAGGTATGTGCCGATGATCGAAGACACCGGAGCTGATGCTTTTGAGCTCAATTTTGGTTGTCCACACGGCATGTCGGAGCGGGGTATGGGCGCAGCGGTGGGACAGGTGCCTGAGTACATCCAGCGTGCCACCGAGTGGTGCAAGAAATACGCCCGTATCCCGGTCATTGTCAAACTCACACCCAATGTGACCAACATCCTGCCGCCAGCGCGAGCTGCCAAAGCGGCCGGTGCCGATGCGGTGTCGCTGATCAACACGCTCAACTCCATTATGCGCGTGGACTACGATACCTTGTCCATGTACCCGGTCACCGACGGCATGGGGTCCCATGGCGGTTACTGTGGGCCGGGAGTCAAGCCCATCGCCCTGCATATGATTGCTGAAATTGCTCGTACCGAAGACACGGCGGATATCCCGATTTCGGGGATCGGTGGCATTGCCGATTGGCGGGACGCGGTGGATCATTTTGCGCTTGGCGCCCAAAACGTCCAGGTGTGCACTGCCGTCATGGTGTATGGATTCAAAATCATCGACGACCTGACGGATGGTTTGAGCAATTTCCTTGACGAAAAAGGCATGTCGTCGGTAGGTGAGCTGGTTGGCAAGGCCGTACCCAGCGTGACCGACTGGACGTACCTCAACCTCAACCATATTGAAAAGGCCAGCATCAACCAGGACCTGTGCATCTCCTGCGGCCGCTGTCATGTCGTTTGCGAAGACGTTTCCCATCAGGCCATTACCAGCATGGTAAACGGGAGCCGCCGCTTCGAGGTGATTGATGAAGAGTGTGTTGGTTGCAACCTGTGTGTCAGCATTTGCCCCGTTGAGGGTTGTATTACCATGCAACAGCTGACCCACGGCACGGACCCCCGCACCGGTCGGGCGATTGTCAATGAAAAAGCGGATTGGACCACCCATCCCAACAATCCCATGAGGGTGAAGTAGCGCCGTTAATGTCCACGCAAACACGAAAGATCGAAATCCGTAAAGCCAATGAGGCATTGATCCTGGAGGCGGCCGAAAAAATATTTGCCATCAATGGCTACAAGGGGACGGCTACGGGTGATATCGCCCGGGAAGCGGGTATACCCAAGGCCAACCTGCACTACTACTTCAAGACCAAGTCCAATCTTTATCAACAAGTTCTGAAGCGTATTCTCAATGACTGGATGGCAGCGGCGTCCACCTTCGATACTTACCACGAACCGGAAGAGGTATTGCGCACTTACGTCCAGGCCAAGATGGAGTTCTCCCGGCAACGCCCGTTCGGCTCACGGGTCTGGGCACGCGAGATTATGAGTGGCGCGCCGGTACTGGATAATTTTCTCGGCACTACTTTAACAACCTGGCTCAACGAACGTGTACGCATCATCCGGCGCTGGGCTCGCGAGGAAAAAATAAAATCGGTAGATCCCCACGCCTTGTTGTACATGATCTGGGCTACTACCCAGCATTATGCCGATTTCGAGCGACAAATCAGCATTCTCAACGGGGGTAAAGAACTCAGTGATCGCCGCTACCGTCAAACAACGGATGAGGTAGTCAAGCTGGTTCTCGGCAGCGTGGGACTCTAGCCGGCTTTGCCGGCTTTGCCGTCAATAGATCCTGCCCAATCGGGAATTATTTTTTTGGTTTTGGATTCAATCATGACGGCAAAATCATCAGAACCTGCCTTCCGGCATTGATTCCGGTTTCAACTAATGCCATTCTTCACCTTAAACAGCAGCAATTTTATTGACGATGAACTCTGGGGAAACAATTCCAACAACTGCCTGGCTGTCGCCGCTTGACGCCATTATCCTGTCCGGCACCGACAGCAACCCGAAACGAATGGTCCAGGGCCGTAACAAGGCCTTCCTGGAAGTCGGAGGGGAAGTGCTGGTCCGCAGAGTGGCTGAGACTTTGCTGAATGCCTCTTCGATTGGGTTTGTGTTCGTCGTCGGACCCGCAGAGCCCCTGCGAAAAGCATTGGATGGCTTGACCGATCAAGTGGTCATCGTAGACCAGGTGGGGAAGATGCTGGCAAATACCTGGGCAGCGATCCATGCGTCCGAGGCAAGGTGTCTGACCGGGGAAAACGGCGTGGATCCGGAGCGTCCGTTGCTGATTATTTCCTGTGACCTTCCATTGATCTCACCCACAGCGGTGGATGATTTCGTTGCACGCTGTGCCCAGGCGGAGAATGCAGCCCAAACACACTTTTCGTTGTTCGGCGGGGTGGTCGAGGAAGCTTCTCTGCGTCGCTATTATCCGCAAGAGGGGAAGCCGGGAATCAGGCGGCCCTACGTTCACTTCAGCCATGAACTCTTACGCCTGGCGAATATCTACGTTGCCAGGCCACGCAAACTGTCACACCAGGAATTTCTGCAAACCGGATTCTCCTATCGCAAGGCCAGGAATTGGCGCAACGTGATGTCGCTGGTGCGAAGTTACCTGGGGTGGTCCGGTGGCTGGAAGGCGGCCTGGTTGACGCTGAGGTTGCAGGCCACCCTGATGGCGTCCAGGCGCGGTGGTAAATTGTATCGCTGGTTGCGTGAGGGTAATTCGCTGGAAAGGGTGGAACTGGCGATGGGCGCTTTGCTTGGTGGCACGGTCAAGATGATTATCACGCCCTATGGGGGATTTAGCCTGGATGTGGATGATGAGGAAGATTTCCGGGTTCTCAACCAGCGCTTCGATGACTGGTCAAGCATGTAGAGTCTGCTCGCGCGATTACTCCAGAACCTTTCGGCCGCCGGCACCGTCTTACATTTCGCGTTCCCGATATTCTAATAATGGCAACCGGCGTGATGGTGAGAGAATTTTTTTGTCCGAAACAACCATTCGTGAAAAAGCACGGAGAACCTCAGATGAATGCAGACATGGGTAACCATGAGCACGAGGCAAGCATTGTGCAATGCCTTTGTGATCATTATGGAATTGAAGGCTCGCTCAGCCGATTGCCGGGAGATAACATTAACTACCTAGTCACGGTGGATGATGAGGAGCGGTATGTGCTTAAAATCGTGGCTGCCGACATGCCGTCCGGGCTGGTGGCGATGGAATATGCAGCGATAGAACACGCTGCTTCAAACGGGTTCGGACTCAAATTGCCGCAAATTGTGAAAAACAGACATAACAAATTAAATACCGGAATTTATATTCGTAAAAACATACATTATACGGCTTTATTATACTCTTTTATTGACGGCAACCTATTAAGTAACCAGTCTGATATATCACAAAAATTAGCAAAAAATGTTGGCAATGTCATAGCGCTATTCGATTTATCTATGGAGAATTTTGATCACCCTGCGGCCCATCGAAGCCACCCGTGGAATCTCGCTGAAGCAGGCCAGCATGCGCGCAAAATTGAGCTGATCGATGATCCGGAGCGGCACGATTTGCTGGCATGGGCCTTCCGTACCTGGTTGTCAGACGCGAAACCAAAGCTGTCTGTACTGCCGCAGCAATTCATCCATGGTGATGCCCATGATGACAACATCCTGGTCCATGCCGGGCGGGTTACCGGCCTGCTGGATTTTGGCGACAGCGGGTTCAATCCCACCATTTGTGAACTGGCTACCTGTCTTCCGTACCTGATGATGGGGCGTGATAATCCGATGGAAATCGCGGCCAGCATCGTGGCCGGTTATCACACGACCCGTCCGCTTTCCGATGCGGAGTTCTCCGTATTGATGCCCCTGGTCTGCGGCCGCCTGGCCGTGACCGTCAGCATGGCGGCTGAACGTCGTCAGATTGACCCTTCCCACCCCACCTGGTTTGTCAGCGAACAAGGCGCCTGGGATCTGTTGGCATTCTTTCGCACCACGGGTACCGGCCAAGAAGGCATCAAGCACCTTTTATAGTGGTCTGCATCGCTGAATGAGATCAGCTTGATACTGCAGGTGCTGCGTGGGCCTTCTCCAATTCCCGTTGCACACCGTGTGGTACCGGGTCGTAATGGCTGAACTCCATGGTGTAGCTGCCCTGGCCCTGGGTCATGGATTTGAGATCCGTGTGGTAGTCACTGAGGGAACTTAACGGCATATCCGCTTTTATCGTCACCTGGTTGCCGCTCAGGTTTTCGGTGCCGCTGATGCGGGCGCGCCTGCCGGCCAGGTTGCCGGTAACATCGCCCATGTCGGTATCGGAAACGGTGACGTCCACGCTGACGATGGGTTCCAGAATCTGGGGGCCGGCGTTGTGGATGGCGTCCAGGAAGGCATTCCTACCAGCAATCACGAATGCGATTTCTTTTGAATCGACCGGGTGGAACTTTCCGTCGTAAACGGTGACCTGCATGTCCTGCATCTGGTAACCGGCGATGGCGCCTTCAGAAACGATTTGGCGAATGCCTTTTTCAACTGCGGGAATCAGGTTGGTCGGTATGGCGCCGCCAACAACCTTGTTAATAAATTTAAAGCCATCCCCGCGCGCCAAAGGACGAAGACGCAGGAACACTTCGCCAAACTGGCCAGCGCCACCGGTCTGTTTTTTATGCCGGTAGTGGCCCTCGGCGGCACGGGTCACGGTTTCACGATAAGCGATACGCGGCGGGCGTGTGTCCACTTCCACTTGGTAACGGCTGCTTATGCGCTGGAGCATCACGCGCATGTGCAGTTCGCCCAGGCCATAAATGACTGTTTCGTTGAGTTCCTGGTTGTGCTCGACCACGAAGCAAGGGTCTTCTTCGGTCAGCCGGGAAATGGATTGCGCCAGTTTCTGTTCCTGCCCGCGAGTCTTGGGCTGGATCGCCAGGCCATACATCGGCTTGGGAAAATCCAGTGGCTCGAGATGAAAGTTGTCCTCTTCGTGCGAATCGTGCAGGATCGCGTCATAGTGGATATCTTCCACCTTGGCCACGGCGCAGATGTCGCCCGGGATACCGGCATCGACTTCTTCGTGCTTGCCACCCTGGACCTTGAACAGGTGGCCTACTTTGAACGGTTTGCGGCCATCGCCAATGAACATCTGGCTATCCGGCCTGACGGTGCCCTGGTAAATTCTGAAAATACTGAGCTTGCCGACGAACGGATCATTGCTGATCTTGAATACGTGGGCGATGACATGGCCATTGGGGTCCGGGTGCACATCGACTGTTTGTGCTGCTTCCCCTTGATCCTTCAGGATCAGTGGTGGGTTGCCCTCGGTCGGGTTGGGCAGGAGCCGCTTACTTAGCCTGAGAAATTCGTTGAGCCCCGCTCCGGTGGCGGCAGATGTGAAGCAGATGGGCACCAGGTGGCCTTCGCGCAAGGCCTGTTCAAATGCGTTGTGAAGGTCTTTCCTGCTCAGTTCTTCGCCTTCCAGGTATTTTTCCATCAGGTCTTCATTCACTTCCACGACCTGGTCG
>JAZFUZ010000034.1:0-8051 GCA_036447475.1 Lysobacterales bacterium
CCTGCAAGGAACCCGCGGATCTGATCCGAATCCAGCAACAAATCAGGGTAAAACAGACTCATGTGAAAGCGTACCAGGCTCTTGGCGATATCCACTTCAGTCATCTGACCATAAAGGGAAACGGATCGGTCAAGACCGTTCCTTGAAGGCCGCCTCAACAGCGCGCTGTACAACATCGTCTGCTCCGCCTGGTAGAGCACCTTGAGATGCTGATTGATGCGCGCAGAAATCCTTTCATCCTGCCGATATTCAATGGGTGTCACCCCCAGACCAGTAACGAACCAGTCACGCCACTCTGCACCACGGCTCCAGTTGGAGGCAATGATCAGTGATGGCTGGCTCCTGGCGCTGGCCAGGTAGGTCAAACGATCCGGAACGATTCTGAAGCGGTGATCACTTTTCAGCGGCGTCACGATTTTGCTGCCGACCCACTCGGTCGGACAACTGTCATTGAGTACTTCATCACTGGCTGCAGCAAACAGATAATGGTACTCATCAGGACTGACGAAATTCGAGCCAAAAACATCTGACGTCACACCCTCTTCGACGTATCGGCCGATCAGATCGAAACTCAAGCGGCCGTAATAATCGGCCACGTTTGGATCGTCCGGCCTGGTGGGTTCGGAACGACGTTGCACCCAACTCATGTTGTCATAGCAAATCTCGATTTTTCCGAGACCCGCCTGGTCCGCAACCAGGTAATGATTTGGGAACAGACCGATCAAAGCGCGCGTGGATTCAAGTTCACCGTTCATTTCACACACCCGGTCAGCCTGGCAGGGACCAATCAGCAGCCCTTCGGTCCGATAGGCAGTTGCCTGGTATGCATCCCCACTCAGGATGATGTCAGCGCCCGGAGCAAGCCTTGCCTGGCGGAAAACCAGCTCGGCTTCATTGATACCGGCCGCGAGAACCTCCAGGGCCCGGCGATAACCAAACAAGCTCCGCCTGACGGGATCGTTGATTCCCTGGCCGGAATTACTGAAACAATCCACCTGCTGTTCCATGGCCTGCAGCAAGTCCATGCCCTGTTGCCTCATGCGTACCATCAGGGCTTCGTTGGTGGGCGTCTGGAAATAAACCGGTGACTGCTCCGCAAACCAGGCCAGCGACGTCGCCAGCACAGCCCACTCCAGCGGATTGGCCAAGGGTTCTTCGGGAAACTGGCAGGCCGTAGCAGATTGTTCATGCAGATAGCCCAGCGCATAATTGATGCGCTGCCACGGGGTCAACTGCAACTCACGCCGCAACTGGTCCACACCAAACGGGCCATCGGGATCGCCGGCCAGTTCAGCCCTTCGCACCATGGTTTCCGACAGGTCTGCCAAGCCGGCAAGGCAGCGATCAAACTGCTCGCGGTTGAGCGAGGTTTCGCCGTCCGGACCGGTGGCCACCACAATGCCGGTACAGCCATCGATTTCCTCGATAATCTGCTTCCTGACCGGCTGATTAAAATAAAAATTCATATCTGGGATCATCAACACCAACTGGGCGACGGCGTCTGCCAGTTCCCGCTTCAGATAAGCTATTTTTGCAGCATGGAGAGAACCCCTCTGCAGGTTCTGGACGATATCGAAGGCAGCAGCCAGGACGGCATTGATGCGTGGGTCTGTGTCCGAAAAATCCCTGGCGAAAGCGTTTGAAAGCTGTGGGAGCAGCCCAAGCAATACTTGCGGCAACTCAGAATCAACCACCGGGAACTGCAGCGCATCAACTGCTTCTGGATTAATTTCTGCCCCGGATTCCGGTTCAGTATCTGGAATTGAATCTGATTCCACCGCTGGATCTGTTGCGACCGGCGCATTCTCAACCAGCAACATTTCCATCACCACCCATAACAAGGTTTCGGCAAACGACAGGTACTTGTTTTCATGCAGGCCGTCCACGGCGGTCGCCAGGCGCAACAATTGAGCGGCCTCCCCGGCCCTGGTGTCATCCATCTCCGGTATCGCCTTGAGCAGCGTGTAGCGCAGCTGCTGCAAACGCAGCGTATCCGGAGCTCCGGCCTGCATGACGGACGCAGCCAGGACCTGGAAGCTCTCCAGCGCCCGCCTGATGGGATCGCTGTTTTCCTCTTCCCCGGCAGGCAAGGGTTCCAGCTCCATCCAGGGTTTAACCCAGCCAGCATCAATCCGGGCCGCCAGGGCCAACCAGTCATCATCTCCTGCCGCCCTGGACAACAGACCCTGCCAGGTGCGAGCGGACCGTGATTCCATGCGCATGAGCACTTCAGGCAACAAGGCGGTGGCCAGCCGCTCATCATCGCGATCGAATAACTGCCGCATCAGGATCGTGGTGTCCGGACCCTGCGGTGAAACCAGGGACGAGGGGGTAATCCGGTGCTGATCCAGCTCCAGCAGTACATACCAGGAAGCTGGATCCATCGCCGAACTGCGCATGGGCAAAAGGGGGAACCGTGCGGCAAGCCGATCCAGCCAGGTACGTTCATCCTGCCAGCGGTCTTCCAGGCGCCCCGGGGCAGCAGGGTCTTCCAGCAGACGGTCAACCACAACCAGGATCAACAACGTTTCCAAGCGTGAGCCCTCATGGGAAAGGGACGCTGCGAGATGATCCATACCAGGTAGCCCCCCAGACGGATCGAGGGCCAACTCAGGCGGGTTTTCAGCAAGTGTTTCCTCCTGGGCGAGAACCGCAAAGGACAACAAAAGCACCAACAGGCCCGCCAGCCCACGTAGTGCCCAGCGAAACTCATGCAATATATGGGTTAGGAACCTGTCGGATTTGACCGATCGTCGCGAGGGAATGCCGAGTTTGGTAATGGATTGGCTCACGCGTAGTTTTACCGTTTTTACCGATGCAAAATAAGGACTGGCTTTCGTTATACTACGCGATGCTCGCCTCAGCGAAAATAAGCCGGGGGGCCAATCAACAATTTTTTACACCTGTGCCGCTGTTTCAGGGCAAGTATTAGGTCGCAGGAAAGTCATGATCTCCAAATTACTGATCATTACCACCGGTGGAACCATCGACAAAATCTACTTTGACGACAAAAGCGATTACCAGATTGGTGCGCCGCAGATCAGCCATATTCTGCATGCCATGCACGTTGCTTTTGAATTCGAAGTCAGTTCCCTGATGCGCAAAGACAGCCTGCACATGGTAGACCAAGACAGGCAACTCATCCTCGATGCAGTCTTGGCATCGGAAATCCGCCATGTTCTGATCACCCACGGCACAGACTCGATGGTGGAAACCGCCACCGTCCTGCAAAACGTAATGGGCAAGACCATCGTGCTCACCGGCGCGCTCAACCCGGCCCGCTTCAGGGATTCCGATGCAGTTTTCAACATAGGTTGCGCGGTAGGCGCTGCACAAGCCTTGCCGCCCGGTGTTTACATCACGATGAACGGTAAGGTTTGGGACCCTGCGCATGTACGCAAGAACCGCCGAGAGAATCGCTTCGAATACATCAAAGCATCTTGACTGCGTGAATCACCAGGCCCACGAGGCCACCAACCAAAGTCCCGTTAATGCGGATAAATTGCAGGTCGTGGCCGATGGCCAGCTCCACCCGGTAAGAGGTGTCGGCAGCATTCCAGCTCTTGACCGTGTCGCTGATCAGGCTGGCGATCGCACGGCGGTTCTCGTCCACTACGGAAACTGCGGATTCCACCAACCAGCCGTTGACCCAGGATTGTATATCCTGGTCCTGTTCCATTTCTTCAGCCAGCCCGGTCAGCAACTGGCTTAACTGCTGCCGAATCATTGATCCGGGATCTTCCAGGTCCTTCTCAAGACTGGATGCCAGGTCGGTCCAGAGGCGAAACAGGTATCCCTGCAGGTCTTTATTGTCCAGCAATTCCCGCTTCAGTTGCTCTCCCCAGCGCTGGTATTGTGAGGAGTTTTTCAGATCATGGGCCCAGCGCAACATCCAGTCATTGAAATCACCGCGTATCGGATGGTCCGGATCCAGTGACATCTCGAGCAGCAGGGTCTCGATCCGGTCCAGCATCTGCACGACAATCCGGTCATCGACAAATCCGGGCAGCCACCAGGGGCTCTCGTGCTGCACATTTCCACGGATGACGTCACGGTGATCATGCAGCAGCACGATTGCATACCTGAGGGATTGGGTTAAAACCTGCTGGTGATGGCCGTCCTCCACCAGCCAGTCCAAAGTACGCCCCAGTAACCGGGCCATATTGAACCCGGACAACTGCCGGCTGCTCAGGCGGCTGATAAAATGTCGCACACGTTTCTCGTGCAAAGCACCCAGTATCCAGGATAAGAGACTGATCACCAGCTCAAGAACCCGGTCATGGCCACGGGGCGTATTGAGCCAGATCGCGGTGTTTTTGGCGAGATTAACCGATTGCAGCTTGACCCGCACTACCTCGGGGTGGAGAAAATGCTCCGCCACAAAAGCCGCCATGCTCTGGCCGATATCGTTCTTGCGCTGAGGAATAATAGCCGTATGGGGTATCGGGATTCCCAGGGGATGGCGGAAAAGAGCAACCACCGCGAACCAATCCGCCAGCGCCCCCACCATACCCGCCTCAGCGAATGCATTTAACCATCCAGCCCAGCTTTCAGGCCGGTGCAAGGTAAACAGGAACAAAATCACCATCAGCGCCAACAACAGCAGCGGCAAGCGCTTCATCCGCCGCAGACGGGTAAGATTTTCCTGCTCGCCGTCGACCGGCAACGGCTTCAAACTGGCCTCAATGGCTGACTTAAGCAACGATCACATCCCCCCACCACTTTATCCTGCTAAAACCAAAACACCCGGATGCTTTGCATTCCCAACCCACGAAAACCTGCCAGATCCACACAATGACGTTCAATCATCGTGCCAAACTCGAATGAAGAACATAGTCCAGTTTGACGACCAAAGCGCCAGGCAATACTTTATCGTTCCCGGCAGCGCTACGTCGAGCATCGCCGACCAAGCGAAAATTTGGTCGGTCTGCAGTCAGCCGGAGAAAACAGAGTCAGGACTCTGCCTGGACAGTGTCTTTCGTAGCGAGGCTGATTGAAGGTGCAGATTACCGAATTTTTGCGACCGAGGTGAGCACAGGCGTAGCAGCGCTACGTCGAGCATCGCCGACCAAGCGAAAATTTAGTCGGTCTGCAGTCAGCCGGAGAAAGCAGAGTCTAAGGGCGATTAGCTCAGTTGGGAGAGCGCTGCAGTCACATTGCAGAGGTCACTGGTTCGAGCCCAGTATCGCCCACCATTCTATCTAGTTAATTTTCAAACATATCTTTCCATCAGAGCCTGGTAGCTTTGAGTAGTTTCTTGCTTGCGAACTTTTGCTTAAGAATAGGTTCACATTAATATCACTTTTTATGATATTATTCCGACATGCTTGATTATCTCGTGACATCCAGAACTCGGCGCGCACTATTAGAGCTTTTGTGGCGTGATGGTGTGAGTGGCACAGTGACAGACCTGGCTGATCGGTCTGGTGTGGCGTTCGCTGGTGCATATAAAGAGTTAAAGGCTATGGTTGAGTCAGAGCTAGCAGAAATCGAGTGGAGCAACGGACGCAAGGTATTTTCTGCGAATAGGGCCCATCCGATGGCTGGTTTGTTGAGAAAATTAGTGAAACAAACAAAAACCGAAAAAAGTAAGCATTCGGAAAAATCGGAAAAACTACGGGAAAACTTAGCTTTCTTGGGGCTGCCCGTTAGTGCTCGGAAAACCGCACCTAAGCCTGATGTGACGTTGGAAACTCTTTTAGTCGAGGCTGCCAATTTGGCTCAAGAAGACGCTTCTGTGGCAAGGTCATTACCAGTCCTCTTCGACAAGGTTTGCGATACTCTGGATTTTGCCACCCTGAAGGATGAAAGCTGGAAAAGGGGAAATAAACATCAAGTAGGCTTTTTTTTAGAGTTGGCAGGTGAACTGAGCAACAGTAGGCATTTGATTGAAGCTTCACATTACTTTTTGGATCATCGTTATAAAGTTCCGAAGCAGTTTTTCAACAATCAATCTAGCCTGTCCCAACAGCTGGCTGAAATGAGGACGCCAAATTTGGCGAAGAAATGGGGCTGGCGAATGAACATGGGACTAGATGCATTCGAAAGCACTTATGAAAAGTTCGGTCATGAAGCAGCTCCTGCCTGAAGAACTCATCCAATTTCTTCAAAAAACTGATGAGCTCTTAACTGCTGATTGTAAGTTAATTCTCATTGGTGGTGCAGCTGCTTCCCTTGCATATGGGGCCACCAGAACAACTACAGATATCGATCTGGCAACCGAGCCCCCTAAACATTTCCAAGCTGCATTGGAGCTGGCAAGAACGGAAACTGGCATATCAATACCTGTTTCCTATGTTGGACTGCATGAGCCACCATATGCTTTCGAAGATCGATTAACAGTCCTCAAGAGCCCCGCACTCAACAAGTTGCATTTGTATGTGCCGGAACGACACGATTTAGCGTTGATGAAGATGGTTCGAGGATATGAGAATGATATTCAGGCAATCGAGGAAATACACCAAACCTACCCTCTTGAATTTGAAATCCTTATAGAGCGATTCATGGATGAAATGACACAAGTGAGTGGGAATCCCAGCTATATCAGGCTTAATTTTCTCCTAATGGTGGAAGCTTTGTTTAACCCTGAAGAAGTTGAAGAGGCTAAGCGAATAACTAAGAAATGGACGGCTCTACTTGCCCAGGCTACTTAAGTGCAGCATTGAGCCACCCTGACTTCACCGGAGCCAAACCGAGCAAGATAGCCAGCGTCTTTGACTTATGACAGGGTGGGGGCGTTAGTGCAAAACCACGTCAGTTAAGATGTCGTGTATGACTCCGGTGGCGATTTCGACCAGCAGAACTTTGCCGCCCACGATGATCCGTTCATATCCGGAAGGCGGTGTCGGCAGAGCCTCGTGCAGTCCCTGCGGCAGGTATTGTTTTGCAATGCCAGGCGGCAACGGCTTGCCTCGCTGTAAATTTTTTGCAATACCTGATGGCAAGCCATGCGGCTTTTTACCTTTGTATTTCTGGGTTTTGGCGTGGTCCTGGATAATGGCGTGGTCGTGGTAATAGGCCTGGATGACCCTGATTTCATTATCGGAAAACACCACCGAGATGCCGACCTCACCGGCTTGGGACACCGGCAAACCCAACACAGCCGCACACAGAGTAATCAATAAGTAACGCATAGCTGTGAATAAAAGGATATAAGCTATTTTTCCAGAAGTCCACGTTTATTGAGGCGGCCTTTCATCTCATCAATGCCGCCAGGGCTGTCTGTAAGAAAACCACCTTTATCATTGAAGTGGCGGGCAAGCAGTTCCTTCTTGTTCTATTCTTTCATCCTGGCCTTCCGGGCGCGGTCCAAACGCTGATCTGCCTCGTTCACGTACGCCCGGGCGGCGGCGAGCAGCACATCAGGATGCAGGCGCACCTTGTAATCCGGATTGGTAAACTGGAAGTTGATGATGCCGTTGGTTCCGATGATGTAGGTGGAAGGCGCCGGCAGAACATGGTGTGTTTCACCGGAAGCTTCTTCCAGGTTGATTCCATAGCTGAGAATTCGATCGTAGATGTCGTCATCCACCCGGAACGCCAGGCCGAAAGCACGAGTTGCTTCGAGTTTTGCGTCGGAAAAAATGGTGTAGGCGATGTCCGGTTGTTCCAGGCTTTCATAGAGCAATTCCGGCTTGTCCACACTGATGAACCAGATGTCGAAACCCAGCTCTTTCAGTTCTTTTTCAGCAAGGCGTAATTCGGCCAGGTGAAGGTTGCAATAGGGACACCAACCGCCGCGGAAGAATGTCAGTATCAGCGGCTTTTCCAGCTTGGCCGGATCAAAAACCACGGCATTGCTCTCGACATCCCGCACCGTGAACGCGGGAGCCATCATGCCCGGAAGCAAGGGTTGTACCTGCTCTGCCTGCTGGTGGATGGCTGAACGGGCATCCTGTGCCGACAACTGCCCGGGAAAGGCGGCAAGGAAGAATAACGAGAGGGTAATAAGTAATCGGGTCATCTTGGGAAGCCTTTTTCTGTGGGAGCTTGCTTGCAAGCGACGATTCTATAATAAACCGTGCACGCCTCCTATTTTCAAGTGAATAGCT
>JAZFUZ010000035.1:0-22259 GCA_036447475.1 Lysobacterales bacterium
GGGCAGGTGTTCGATCTGCTGCCCACCGTACCGATCTGGGTCGAACGTGCGCGAGAGGCGGCGGAGGGGCCAATGCCCGATGTAGCGGTCGGCCGGCACTGCACATCGCCCTACGAGTGTCCGTTCCTGGGGTTTTGCTGGTCCAGCGATAGTGAATATCCGCTACGGGGTCTGGGGGGCAGCAAGAAAAAACTGGGTGAATGGGCGGCCGCCGGCTATCGCGATATTCGCGATGTACCCGCAGATGAAATCAGCAGTGAAACACAGTTGCGCATTCATCGCGTGACGATGGAAGGCGTTCCGGAATTGTTGCCTGGGGCCCGGGCGTTTGTAGAGGAACTGGCCTATCCCCGCTTTTACCTGGATTTCGAAACCATTGGCCCGGCGATCCCGGTGTGGGCCGGAACCCGGCCCTACCAATCACTGGCGTTCCAGTGGTCCTGCCACATCGAGCGGGCGCCGGACGTGATGGAGCATGCGGAGTTTCTTGATCTCAGCGGTGAGCCGCCCATGCGCGGACTGGCTGAGCAGATGATTACGGCGCTTGAGACTGCTGGGCCGGTATTGATGTACACCAATTACGAGCGCCGCGTCATTCAGGGGCTGGCGGCGATGTTCCCGGATCTGGCTGGCGCGCTACAGGCCATAGATGTCAGGTTGGTCGACCTCCACCCCGTTACCCGCGACAATTACTACCACCCGGACATGCTTGGCTCCTGGTCGATCAAAGCGGTGCTGCCAACCATCGCGCCCGAGATGGATTACGCCAGACTCGATGGCATCCAGCTGGGCACTGAAGCTTCCTCGGCTTATCTGGAGGCGATACATCAAGATACTGCGCCGGAGCGAAAGGAAGAGATCCGAAGGTCCCTGCTGAAATACTGCAAACACGATACGCAAGCGATGGTTAGCTTGGTGGCGTACTTCCATGGCAGAACTTGAATACAGACGCTTCACATCTCATCGCCGGTTACCGGTATCTCAAATTGTGCCGGCCGAGGTCTGCAACGGAGCGGCAGCCCATCAATTTCATATCACGCTCGATTTCTTCCCGCAGCAGCCCAAGGGCGCGCTCGACGCCGGGCTGACCGGCGGCGGCCAGAGCATAGAGATAGGCGCGCCCCCCGGAACAGGCTTTGGCGCCAACGGAAAGCGCCTTGAGTACATGCGTGCCGCGCCGGATGCCGCCATCGCAGATGATGTCTATGTCATCGCCGACTGCATCAACAATTTCAGCCAGCTGATCAAAGGGTGAGCGGGAACCATCAAGTTGGCGGCCGCCATGGTTTGAAACCATCACGGCCGTGGCGCCGATATCCACCGCGCGCCTGGCGTCGTCGGTCGCCATCACGCCTTTGAGGGCAAACGGCCCGCCCCAGTATTTCGCGATTTCCGCGGCGGTGTTCCAGTCCATAGACTGGTCCATCATGGTGTTGAAATACTCCGCCACGGAAACTGCGACGTTGGACCCTTCAGTGACGTGGTCCTTGAGTTGCGGCAACTCGAAGCGCTCATGGGTAAAGTAGTTGAAGGCCCAGGCTGGGTGGGTCATAAAACTGAGCAAGCTGCGCCAGTTCAGGCGCACCGGCGTGGTGAAGCCGGTGCGCAGGTCCCGTTCGCGGTTGCCCCCGACGATGGTGTCGACGGTCAGGACCAAGGCCTCGAAACCGGCCGCCTTGCAGCGGTCGATCATGCCCCAGGTCAGCTCCTTGTTCTTGTGGACATAGAGCTGAAAGATCTTCGGCGTGCGGATCGTGGATCCGATTTCCTCGATACTGACAGTGGCCAGGGAGGAGATGCCGAACAGGGTACCGAACTTCTCCGCGGCTGCCCCGGCCGCCCGCTCCCCGTCATGATGAAACAGGCGTTGCAGGGCTATCGGCGCCAGGAAAAAGGGCATGTCCAGCTTTAGGCCCATGACGGTGGTGCTCATATCGATGTGTTCGACACCGGCCAGCACGTTGGGCACCAGGTCACAGCGCTCGAAAGCCTCGGTATTACGCCGGTAGGTCACCTCGTCGTCCGCTGCGCCGTCGATGTAATGGAAAATCGGTCCTGGTATCCTGCGCCGGGCCAGCTCGCGGAAATCCCCGGTGTTGTAGCAGTCTTTCAGTCGCATGGTGTTGTTCGGTCCTCCAGACTTCTCACGGTATTGGACCGGTGTCCGATGGTTGAAAGGATCGGTGCTTCCCAAGACCTTTCATTGCAGTCGATCAAGCGAGTTCGCAGCCTGATTATACACACCGTGGCCAACGCAACGTGCTGAATCGAGGTCACGAATGGCCCGGCACATGTAAAATCCCCGCATGGCGATGATCAATCGTTTATCGATTAATTACCCTGATCCCAAATGTTCCGGCACAATGGAAACGACCAACAGAAGAGGAATAAAGTCATGCTCAGACTATACGGTTTTAGAATCAGCAATTACTTCAACATGGTGAAATTCGCATTGCTCGAAAAGGGTCTGGAGTTCGAGGTAATCGACACCATGCCGAATCAGGAAAACGCCTTCACGGCCAAAAGCCCAATGGGTAAAGTGCCGTGCATTGAAACCGACCAGGGCTGTTTATCGGAAACCAGCGCTATTTTTGATTGGCTAGAGGCGACCAAGCCTAGTCCGGCATTATTGCCGTCCGACCCGTTCGCCGCTGCCAAGGTGCGCGAGATCATGAAGATACTCGAACTCTATATCGAATTGCAGGGGCGTCGTCATTACGCGGAAGTTTTCTTTGGCGAAAAACGTAGTGAAACGGCTTTGGCGGAAGCGAAACCGGTGCTGGAGAAAGGTCTCAAGGCACTCGTTGCGCTGGCCAAATTTGATCCCTATATCTGTGGCGAGTTTAGCTACGCGGACATTATGGCCGCGCAAACCTTCGTCTATACCGCGCCCGTGTGTCAGGCTGTCTATGGCTGGGACATCATTGCCGATGTGCCCGGATTGCAGGCCGCGATTAATGGCACCAATGAGCGTCCAGCCGGAGCCAGGGTCTCGGTTGAGCAGCAACAAGCCCTCAAGGCTTTCCGGGAGTCCCAGGGATAATATCCGCCAGGCCCGGTTCCGTGCATGGGACCGGGCCCAATTTGAGGGGGGAAATGACTGACCCCGGCTCTTTGCCGGTCAGACCAGGTCCACCGCATGCCGCTTCAGATCGGCCAGCTTCACGATACGCAATGAGGCGGCATGGGTCGCCTGCAAGACCACCAGCGGCGCGGCGCCGGCTTCCAGTGCCTCCTGCCACCGGGCGGCGCACAGGCACCATTGATCGCCGGGCCGTAGTCCCGGGAAACCGAACTCGAGATGCGGTGTCGTCAGATCGTTCCCCGCGGAGCGAGAGAACTCGAGGAAGTCTGCGGTGACGCGGGTGCAAATGGTATGTGAGCCAAAGTCCTCGGGGCCGGTATTACAGCAGCCGTCACGATAGAAGCCGGTCAGCGGCTTTTCGGCGCAGGAGGCGAGGGTCTCGCCGAGCACATTCAGCTTTGCATCCATCCGCAACTTCCTCCCAATAGTGTTGCCGGGTTTATCACAGGTATCCTACAATATACATGTGATAGTACACTAGGAGCCTGCTCCAATCTGCGAGAGTTGGTTGATACTCAAGTGCCACAGAAAGTCTGTCTGACGACCTGCCCAGGTTTTGGCGGTATCGCGTAGCGGGTCTGGGCATGATTAAATTCAAAGGGCTGTGCAAGCACATCGACGAGTGTGTGGAAGGGCTTAAAATCCTGCTGATTGACAGCAGCATCGATCGCCTCCTCAACCAGATGATTGCGCGCGATATAAGCCGGGTTAACCGCATACATGCTGGTTTGCCGCCCACTGGCATCCTGTGATTCGCTGCCGAGCCTTGTTCGCCACCGGTCCAGCCAGGGGGCAAAAGTTTCGGGTAATTCGAATACCGAGCCGACACCAGCAGCTGAAGTTTTGTCTGGATCAGCAAGGTCCGACAAGCGGCGGAAGGTCAACGTGAAATCTGTTTTTTCTTCCTGCATCAACTTCGCCAGATCCTGAAAAAGCACCTCGTCATCAGCACCGCTCTGGGTAAGCCCCAACTTTTTGCCCATGCCGTTGTGGTAGGCAAGCAAATACAGATCCGGAAAAGCATCGATTGCAGCCTGGCCCGAAGCCCGCGCTTTTTCCGGGTCGTCATCCAACAGCGGCAACAAGGCCTGGGCCAGCACACTCAGGTTCCAATGTGCGATGTGGGGTTGATTGCGGTAGGCATAGCGTCCGCCCTGGTCGATGGAGCTGAACACCGTGGCGGGG
The DNA here is from genome assembly GCA_036447475.1 of Lysobacterales bacterium. GTDB lineage: Bacteria > Pseudomonadota > Gammaproteobacteria > Xanthomonadales > SZUA-36 > JAJRRA01. The sequence goes on from JAZFUZ010000035.1 coordinate 4,271, forward strand.
TCAAATCCATCCATGAAGGCGCAAGGCCCGTAGTCGATGGTCTCGCCCGACAGCAGCATGTTGTCCGTATTCATGACACCGTGAATGAAACCCAGCAACTGCCATTGGGCAATGAGGCTGGCCTGACGTGCCACCACACCGTCGAGCATCGCTCGCACCGGGTTCTCAGCCTGGGCTGCTTCCGGGTAATGGCGCTGGATAACGTGGTCCACCAGAATTTTGAGGGCGTCGTAGTCCTTTCGGGCGGTAAAAAACTGGATGCTGCCGATACGGATATGGCTTTGAGCAACACGTGCCAGTATTGCGCCCGGCTCCCGGCTGTCGCGCAGCACCTTTTCACCGGTGGTGACAGCAGCCAGCGCCCGGGTTGTCGGCACGCCTAATAGCGCCATGGCCTCACTGACAATGTACTCGCGCAGTACCGGGCCCAGCGGAGCACGGCCATCACCTCCGCGCGAGTATGGCGTGCGGCCGGAACCTTTGAGCTGGATATCGTAACGCACACCGTCGGCAGCAATCAGCTCGCCCAGCAAGATGGCGCGACCATCCCCCAGTTGGGGGTTCCAGCCACCAAACTGGTGGCCGGCGTAGACCATGGCAATGGGGTCGGCGCCCTCGGGTATAAAGTTTCCGGCGATGAATTCCACCCCGGTTTCGGATTCCAGCCAATTCGGCTCGATGCCCAGATGACTGGCTAACGCATGATTCACACGGATAAGACCGGGTGAAGATACCGGGTCTGGCAGCAGACGCGTGTAAAACCGCTGCGGGAGTCGCGCGTAACTGTTGTCAAAGGGCAGGGAGGGTTTGGGGTTCATCGCAACTGATCACATCTCTTTGAGGTCGCATTCGAGGCTGCATTCGGGGCATTTTCCAGTGCTGTGGGATTCGGTCATTGTTATTCTCCTTTTCAGGCGTTAAATTAAAGCCCAGTGTGCTGGGCCACGTACTTGATAGTCAACAACTGGCAGTCTGCGCTGGAATCGCAGTCTTTGATCATTTGTTGCCTGACAATGGGCGCATTCGTGCTAGAGAAAGGATAAAAACATGAAAGAGTTTATTACTTGGGGGCCGCTGATTTTTTCGCTGATTTCGGTGGGCCTGCTGTTTGTTGTGTTGTGGCGAATCAAAGGGAATGGGAGCGAAAACATTGAGTCTGTTGTACGTGAAGAATTTCGCGACAGCCGTGCCGAATCGGCAGAACATTCCCGCTTCTTCAGGGAAGAGGTATCCAAAAGCAACAAAGATTCAAGCGATTCCATGATCAAGACCATTGGAGAGATGCAAAAAGTTCAGCAGGAAAGCATCGATAAGGTGGAAAAGAGGGTTGGCGGCTTGATTGAATCCAATGAGAATCGACTCGACAAGTTACGCGAGACCCTGGACAAACAGATCAAGGCGCTGCAGGAAAGCAATGAAAAGAAACTGGAGCAGATCAGGCATACCGTGGACGAGAAACTTCAATCCACGCTTGAAAAACGCCTGGGTGAATCCTTCAAAATAGTCGGCGACCGGCTCGAAGCGGTGCATCGCGGCCTGGGTGAAATGCAGGAATTGGCCACCGGTGTGGGGGATCTTAAGCGTTTGCTCACAAACGTTAAAACCAGGGGTGGTTGGGGTGAGGTTCAGTTAGGCTCGATTCTTGAGCAAATTTTGACACCGGAACAGTACGCAAGCAATGTCCAGCCCAAGCCGGGTTCATCGGCGACTGTAGAATTCGCGATCAAGCTACCTGGTCAGGATGAAAATGAAGGGCCGGTCTGGATACCGATCGATGCCAAATTCCCCCGGGAGGATTACGAAAGACTGCAGGATGCGGCAGAAAAAGCGGATAAAGCTGCTGTTGACTCAGCACTGCAGGCTTTAAGAAATCAGATCATCAGGTCTGCCAGGGATATATCGGAAAAGTATCTCAACCCCCCTCATACTACCGACTTTGCCATCATGTTTTTACCCACGGAAGGACTTTATGCCGAGGTGCTGCGTTTGCCTGGACTGACGGACCTGCTCCAAACCCAGCACAGGATTATGGTTGCCGGCCCGACTACATTTGCGGCAATTTTGAACAGCCTGAGAATGGGATTCAGAACCCTGGCAATTGAGAAGCGATCCAGTGAGGTGTGGCAGGTCCTTGGTGCTGTTAAAACTGAATTTGGGAAATTCGGAGAGGTTTTGGCATCGGTGAAACGACAATTAAAGGCTGCTTCAAACACCATTGAGCAATCGGGGGTGCGGACCCGAGCCATGGAGCGCAAATTGAGAGACGTGGAACAACTACCTGAAAAGGAGTCGGTCGCTTTGCTGGGCCTTAAAGATGTGGCCCTTAACGAGGACTCTGAACCTGAATAATTTAGCTGATTGCTGACGCACCAAAAAAAAGGCCACCCGGACGGGTGGCCTTGAAGGAATGCAATCAGAAGACAGTGGTGGTGACATTGGAGTTATACATGCGGTCTTTTGCCGCCTGCAGGCTGACACCATAGCTGGTGCCGGTGTCGACGTAGGCATCGTTAAAATCAACCAGGATGGTCAGCACGTTGCGGGTTTCAGGTACTGCAACGGGGGCCGAAACCGCTATTACAGCAGCATATAAGTATAAGTTATTACATGGGTTCGGACTTGACCCTCACGGCGGCAGTTTAGAAATTAAACTTGTAAAATGCAGTAAAAGATTTATGCTGATTTTACTTAGTAAAACAAAAACAGAGGATTGGCTATGTACCGATTGCATGGATTCTGCACACAAAACACCATGAAGCCCCTGTATGTCCTGGAAGGACTGGGGGTCGATTACGAATTTCGTTATGTCGACCTGCTGCAGGGCGAAAACAGGACTGACAGCTTCCGGGAAATGACACCGGCCGGCAAGGTTCCCGTGCTGGAGCACGATGGAGAGTTTCTGTTCGAGTCCGGCGCCATATGCCGTTACGTTTCCAGCGTGGAAAAATCACCGCTGTACCCGGCAGACAAGCTGCAGCGGGCCAGGGTGGACCAGTGGATGACATTCTTCACCTGCCATCCCGGTCGGTGGCTGAGCAAGATCTTCTTCGAGCAGGTCATCAAGCCAAGGGCCAAGCTCGGTGAGCCCGATGCGGCCGGCTGCGAGGAAGCGGTCAAACTTGCTCACCAGCATTTCAGGATGGTGGAAGACTGGCTTGAACACACAAATTGGCTGGCCAACGATGCGCTGTCCATAGCCGATCTGTTCGCATTTGCCTATGTCGAGCAGGTCCATGTCATTGACTACTCGCTGGACGACTACCCACGGGTCAAGGCCTGGTTCGGTCGCCTGGAAGCACGCGACAGCACGGCGCGGGCCCGAGCCCAGGTGCAGTCGTATGTGCAGGCGCTGATGTCATGAGGAACCAAACTTTCACTCAAGCGCCGGATTCAGGCTGTAGGTCCCGGTCATGCTCGCCTGGGCGAGAATATGCGGGTCGATCGCGCTGCGAACCTCGGCGCCGCCAAATTCCCCTTGCAGCGGGCAGCGTTCAATGTCGAGCGCGTACAGCGTGAATACGTAGTGGTGCACGATGCTGTCGTTCCAGGGCGGACAGGGGCCGTCATACCCGTAGTATTTTCCTTCCATGTCGGCATCGCCGGCAAACCAGTCGGTGTAGCTGTTCAAACCTTGCCGGGTGCCACCGGGCCCATCCGGCCCGTCTTTGCCCCGCGCCGTCACCGCGTTTGAGTAATCGCCTTCGGCGATGGATGTTGCCGTTGCCGGTAGATCGACCAGCACCCAGTGATAAAAATCCACGCGCGGCAGGTCGGCAGGAATTTCACGGCCTTCCTGGTTGACATCGTCCGGCTTGCTCGGCACATCGGGATCACAGCAGATCAGGACCAGGGACCGGGTACCGTCAGGAATTTCATTCCAGTCGAAAGCCGGATTCCGGTTGTTGGACAGCGTCACATGATTGGTGGGGTCCGGTGCACAAAATGCGAGTGCAGTGGGAATCGCTTGATTATCGCCAAAGCTCGGGCTGCTCAGGTTCATATTCATCCTCCGGTGCAAAACACCATTATCGCGGTTTGGCCAGTGCGGCGCGATGACAAAAATCAAACAAAGAAAATGCCCTTAACTCGCTCGTCATTTTTTGAGCCGACACTTCAGCGCCGAAGGATCGCCCACCAGCGGGCGATGTTGAGCAGGCTCATCAGGGCAACGGAAACATAGGTCAGTGCGGCGGCTTTGAGCAGGCGGCGTGAGTGCGGTTCGTCAGCAGGTTTCAGGATGTTTTGCCGGGTTAAAAGCGGCAGGGCACGGGCGAAACTGGCGTCGAATTCGGTGGGTAGCGTCAGAAGATGAATAACGGCTCCGGAGCCCAGGGTTAACAGGCCGCCCAGCATCATCATCAAGCCCGCTGCCGGCACCCGGGTTACTGCGATAATCAGTGGCGTGGCCATCAGCAGTATCGCCCCGGTTTTTTCCACCGGGCTGACCCAGCGTACCAGTTGGGTGCGCAACTTGAGTGGCTGGTAGCCGCTCGCGTCCTGCATTGCATGGCCCACTTCATGGGCTGCGATGGTGATCGCCGTGAGGGAGTGGCCGTCATAGTGTTGCTGAGTCAGGCGCACCATTTTGTTCATCGGGTCGTAATGATCACCGGCATCCGTGGTTTCAGTTCCGACCTGATGCAGATCAAGTGAATCCAGCAACTGGCGAGCCACCTCGCCGCCCGTAAAAGGGTAACGGTCAGCCGGTTCGCTGTAACGTCGCATGACCATTTTCACCCACCATCCGGGGCCGGCAACCAAGGCGAGAAATGCCAGGATAATGATCAGGATGTGCATGGAAGTCCGCTGCTGTTGGTAGCGGAATTATACCCTCTGCCTGGTGTTTTATTCACGCTTCCTTACCACGAAGGCTAATGCGGCTGGAATCGTCGCAAGAAAACTGGCATCAGGCCGGACAAAAATAAAAACAGAACGACCACGCAGCCCGGTCAGGCCCATCAGCCATAACGACCCTCGATATAATCCGCAGTCTCCTGGTGCATAGGGGTGACAAACATGTCAGCGGTATCGGCATGTTCCACCACTTTCCCCATCATCATAAAAATACATTCTTCGCTTGTGCGCCGGGCCTGCGCCATATTGTGAGTCACGATCAGGATGGTGTACTCACCGCGCAGATCCCAGATCAACTCTTCAATAGCTTCGGTCCCTTTGGGGTCCAGCGCGGAACAGGGCTCATCCATCAGAAGAACAGTCGGTTTGACCGGTAACAGGCGTGCGATACATAACTTCTGCTGCTCTTCCAGAGATAAGGCAGTGGCTTTGTGGTCCAGCCGGTCCTTGACCTTGTCCCACAAAAGCACCTGACTGAGCGCTTTTTCCACGATCTCTTCCTGATCTGACTTGCTTGTGCGTTTTCCCGGGGTATGCAGATGATGGCCGAATAACACGTTTTCGCGTATGGAGATTGGTAGCGGGTTCGGCCGTTGGAATACCATGCCAACCTGTTTGCGCACCTGCAGTAGTTCTACATTCTCGTCGTAGATGTTTTTTCCCATCACTTCAATAACGCCGTTGATGCGTACGTAGTCCAACCGTTCATTGATCCGGTTCACGCAGCGCAGGAAGGTGCTCTTGCCGCAACCGGATGGGCCGATCATCGACGTGACCATGCCCGCCTTTATGCCCAGATTGATGTCAAATAAGGCCTGGAATGTCCCATACCAGAGATTCAGTTTTTCGGTCTGTATGGCCCGGATGACCTGTTCCGTTCGAATCGCAGCCACCATCATCCAAATTTTCCCTGTACGTAATCCCGGGTACGCGGATCACTGACCTCGCCGGTAAACAGGTCTTCAGTAACGACCACGTCCAGACATTTGCCTTCGAGAAAAAAGGCGGTCCTGTCAGCCAGCCGTCGCGCCTGTTGGACCAGGTTGGTGACCAGGATGATCGTAATCTCCTGCCTGAGCTCTTTTAGCACGTCCTCGATCCGCATGGTGGTTACCGGATCGACCGCAATTGAAAATTCATCCAGCATCAATAACTCGGGATCCTGTGACAAGGCGCGGGCAATGGTCAGCCTCTGTTGTTGACCGCCAGACAACAGGCTGCCCAGCGACTCAAGGCGATCTTTCACTTCATCCCACAGGGCTGCACGCTGCAGACAGCGTTCGACAATGATGTCCAGCTCTGCCTTGCGTTTTTCACCGGCCAGCCGGGGCGCCAGAGCGACATTGTTATAAACAGTTAGTGGAAGCCCAACCGGAAGTGGAAATACGACGCCGATCCTGCGGCGCAGCCTATAAACATTGCGCACGCTGCTGACGTCCACACCATTGAAAATAATGCTGCCGTCAACATGCATGGCCGGATTGAACATGTCCATCCGGTTTATGGCTTTGAGAAAAGATGTTTTACCTGCGTTTGCGGGCCCGATGATGCCAAAAATCTCGTGCTCACGAATGTCCAGCGTGATGCCCTCGAGTGCCATTTGATCGCCATAGCGAACAGACAGGTCACGTATTGAAATTTTGACCGGCGCATCCCCCTTTTGCTGTACGGCAGGTGTTGGTACCTGGCTCACCATTTTTTCTTGCCTCTTATATACATACGCAGGGCGATGGAGAAACTGTTCATCAACAGAACCATCGATATCAGAACCAGGGCCACACCGTATGGCAGCGATTCGGGTATCCCGGGTACCTGGGTGGACACCACGAACAGATGCAGCGAAAGCGCCATGGTCTGGTCCAGTACGCCCTGCGGCAGAAGAGGTAGAAAAAAGACTGCGCCGGTAAACATGATCGGAGCGGTTTCACCGGCTGTGCGCGAAACTTCCAGAATGACTCCAGTCAGGATGCCACTGACGGCATTGGGCAGCACAACCCGGCGGATGGTTTGCCAACGCGTCGCGCCCATGCTCCAGCAGGCTTCCCTGAAGGCCATGGGCACGGCTTGTAATGATTCACGGGTTGCAACAATAACCACTGGCAGCGTCATGATGGCCAGGGTCAGGCTGGCGGCGATGATACTGGTACCGAAGCGGAAGAAAATCACGAAGGCGCCAACACCAAATAAAGCATGGACAATCGATGGCACACCAGCCAGGTTAATTATGGCCAGGTTAATGGCGCGTGTGAACCAGTTGTCCGGTGCATACTCACTGAGATAGATGGCCGCTGCAATCCCCAGCGGGACGGAGGCAAGCAGTGCAACAATCACCAGCAGGACTGTACCCAGCAAAGCCGGGAAGATTCCACCGGCTGTCATTCCGTTGGTCGGATTGGTAAACAGGAAATCGAAGGAGATTATCGGCCCGCCCTTGTAGATCAGGGTGCCGAGAATCAGAATGACGGGCAGGATCAGCAGGCCTGTCATGCTGCCGAGCAGCAGGCGATACAGCTTCTGTATTCGCTGGTTTTTCCGGTTGAGTTGGGTAGCTTCAAACATGACTGATCATTCTTCGTCCGCCTTCGCATATTATGCGGGTTAGCCCTTGCGCACACCGCGCACGATCAGGTCTGCGGTCAGGTTGATAACGAATGTCACGGCGAACAGGGATATGCCGATGGTAAACAGGGCCTCATAGTGGGAGGATCCCACGGCGGTCTCACCCAACTCGGCCGCTATGGTTGCGGTCAGGGCGCGCACCGAATCAAAAACGCTGGTGGGAATATTGATCGAGTGTCCGGTGGCCATCAACACCGCCATGGTTTCACCGAAGCCGCGCCCAACGCCCAGCAGCACCGCACCCAGTAAACCGTTCTTGGCTGCGGGCAGCACTACCTTGTATATCACCTGCCAGCGTGAAGCACCCATGGCCTCGGCGGCCTCACGGTAGCGATCAGGCACGGCCTTGAGCGCGTCTTCTGCAATTGAGGTCATAATGGGAGCCGCCATCAGGCCGAGGATGATGCCTGCATTGAGGACATTCAATCCCACCGGCACATCGAAAATCTGGATGATCAGCCGGTTCATAATGGCCAGCCCGATAAAGCCCCAGACTACGGATGGAATGGCTGCCAGCAATTCGATCGTGATCTTAAGGAATTCACGGGTCTTACCTGAAGAAAATTCCGCTATAAATACGGCCGCACCCAGGGAAAACGGTATTGCCACGATCATAGCCAGCCCCGTCACGCTGGCTGTACCAGCAATCAGCGCCAGAATGCCGAAGGTGGGGTTGCTTTCCGACGTCGGCCGCCAGGCGGACGAGAACAAGAATTCGCGAAAGTCGAAATCACCAGCCAGGAAGCCAAAACCCTCCTTGCTGATGAAAACAAAGATTCCAATAATCAAAACGATAGCTGACATACCACCGATAAAAACCAACATCTGAACCGTCTTGTCGACGAACCAGGCCCAGTCCAGTCGATCAAAGTCCATGTCTGCGGCCCGGGTGTCCGGGCTGGCTGGTCGATTCATATTCCCTCGCTCAGTCCGCTTCATCGCCAGCAAGCAAGGTCATCAGTTGCCCAATCTCGTTGCGGAGTGCCCGATAGATGTCCGCAAAGTCGGTATCGGCATTCATTATTGCCGCTGACCAGTCAAGTGCGGATGAATGAAAAGGCACCTTGTCCAGGTAGTCACTGACCGGGCCGCTCAGACTTACGATGATGTCGTAACCGCCAAAATCATGCTCCAGTGCCTGGAGACGTTCAATCTCCAGATTTTCATCCGGGAGACCATTTTCTTCCAGGAAAGACCGTAAATCATCGGGTACGCCAGCAGCCGGGGTGGGGGATGCAGCGCAATAGCGGCTGGTTTCAGGAAAAATTTTGCGCCCGATAGCAACAGCAAGCTGCGCCCGGCTGGAACCGGCCTTATCCAGGAAAAGCACTTTGTACACCTTGGGGATTTTCGCAATACCACGGACCGCGTAAACCGTCTGGTCACATATATTCTTGGCCTGGTCTGCTACACGTTTGAGCAGATTGAATACGATGAACAGGGCCATCATGGTTCGCCCATCCAGGCGGTCATCTGCTGCAAAGAGGCTATCGTAGACGATGTCCATGTTGGTTTGAACCCGCCTGGCACGTTGCATCAGCGCCTTGGCCTGCTCTGCGTTGCCATCGCGGAACGCCTTGCGTGATTCGCGCAGAATCTGGATACAGTCATCGGCCAGTGAATCGATTTTGACTGAGAACCGCTCCGGAATGGGCTCCTTTAACTGCAGCGCTTCCCGGCAAATCGTCACTGCGTAATCGCCCACGCGTTCCAAAGCCACATTGACCCGGATGGTGGAGGCCATTTCGCGTAAATGCCCCGCTCCGGGCAGATGGCGTGCGATAAACCGGTGGCACAAGCGGTCGCACTCTCGCGAATCACGGTTGATGGGGTTGTCATTCAAAACCGTGGCGTAGGCCAACTCTTCATCCCGTAACAGCAGCGTTTTTTTGGCGTTTGAGACGGCCATCTCTACGGCTTCACCGAGGTTCCATAACCAGTCCCGGATTTGCATCAGATCTGCTTCCAGGCGTTCTTCATAATGACTCATTGCCAGGTTCCCGCTAGTCAGTAATTGCAAAGGTTTACTGCAAGCTCAAAGAATACTCCACAAGTACCTCCGCAGGCACTCTGCGAGCATTCAGGTATTACTTTCGCCGCAATTTACTTCAGACACCGGTGCGTATCCCTTTTCAACGATAATACATTGTCCTGCATTACTCTTGATCCAGTTCATGTATTCGCCAATAAACCCGGTGGGTTCGCCATTGGTGTACATGAACAACGGCCGCGCAATCGGGTAACTGTCATCACTCGCGGTGGCGACAGAAGGCGAAGTGCAGTCACCACCGGTCTCCTCGGCAATGCAAGCCAGCTTGACGTGGTCGGTAGCGTAAGCCAGGCCGCTATAGCCAATGGCGCAGGGCGTATTTTCTACCAGATCAACCACGTCCTTGGAACCGTGCATATCACGTGTACCCAGACGGAACTCTCGTTTCTTTCCCAGGACAATCGAGCGAAAATAAGCGTAGGTGCCTGAATTATTCTGTCGGCTGATCACAACGATGGTCTGATCTTTACAACCAGGCACTTCGATACCGAGGTCGGTCCACTTGGTATAAGTACCGTCTTCACCATATATCTCGGCCAGCTGTTCAAAACTGAGTTCATCGGTGGGATTGTCCGCGTGCAGGTAAACAACCAGCGCATCATAACCGACGATGTGCTGTACCGGATCCTGTCCTGCATCCCGGGCCAGTTCGATTTCCATGTCTTTCATGGCGCGACTGGTGTTGGCGATATCCACCGTGCCATTGATCAATGCCGCGATTCCGGTTCCGGAACCGCCACCGCTGACCGCGACAACCACCGCCGGATCAACCGTCTGGTATGCTTCCGCCCAGGCTTGGGCTACGTTGACCAGTGTGTCAGAACCTTTGTTCTGTAGTACCTGGCGATCACCACCGCCACCGCAGGCCGTGAGAAAGAATGGCATCACTAAGACTGAGACCAGCGAATTTTTGCAATGAAAGAGCATGTTTTACTCCGGGATTTGGTAGGAATTGGATGAACTTAACGTTCAATTGTGACAGTTCTGTTATACCGGGCCAAGCGCCTCGTCGACCCGTTCCAGGAAATGCATTTTCGCCACAGCTTACCGGTCACGGGACAACAGGTCGGGGACCTCATATGCGCAGGTAGACAAGATCATGGTCCTGTTTTAGCGACATTGGGTGTTTTTATCGAAAAAAAGACCGGGCGAATTGCCGGCCATGGGCACCCAGGGCCAGAGTCAATCTCACCCGCTATCACGGTATGTTTGCCGTTTACACAGCAGGGATGATTCACAGCTCACAAAAACGATCCAGCAAGGGAAAATAAAGCGCCGTGCGAATCGGCCGGGTTTCTGTTATCGCCATGGCTTTTTTGTAGCGTTGCAACTGTGCCCGGTAACGCTCGACTTCGTTTTGCAAAAAACTTTCCAGATCGCCACCGCTGTGACTCGAAGTCTTGTAGTCGATGATCCAGCACGTGCCGTTTTCAACAAAGGTACGATCCAGCACCATGTTGCTTGCCTGACCGTCCAATACGGCGGTAATTGCGTATTCACAGTGTGATTCTTCACGGCGCTCAAGGATCCACCTGCCGTATTCCGATGCCAGGCAGTTAACGATCGCCTGGGTAGCGCGGGCAATGATCCGACCGGCTTTTGGTTCCCGAACGCCAGCGCTTGCGAGTTGTTGGCGACACCACTGCTTAACTTTGGACATACCGCCACCCGCCCGCCATGTTTCCAGTCCTTGTTCACCGATCAATTGCAATATGCGGTGGACCAGAGTACCGGTGAGGCGCGCATCTTCGCCAGCCCAATTAAATTCGATGTAGTCATGCGACGGTGCAAGTTCGATCGTGGGATCAGCCCCAGCTTCGGCATTGGGCAGTTGAACCGATTCAGCAGGATTCGGTAACTGCCAGCCGGCGCTGAGTCGGCGGAATTGCTGGGGCAGGTTAAGCACGGGCATTCCTCTAAGCGCTGCATCTTCGGTTAATGCCGGCAAATTCTCTGCGGCCTGCCTGATCAGTGGAGTCTGTTCAGATTGTATCGCTGCCCATAAACAGCCCAGCAGACTTTTGGAGTTTGCCTTGATTTCATTCGCCGAATTGGGCTTGATCGCGGCAAAGAGATAGAGGCTGCGTATTGCGCGAGTGGCGGCAACATAGAGCAGGCGGCCATCCTCCAGGCTTTGTCGCCGCTTTTCAATATTGGCAATAAACTCGATCAGATCACCCGATTTTTTGTATTGCTCCTGGTCCGCATGGTTGCGCATCGGCGACATCACAATCCTGTTTTCCCCCGCCAACCCATCTTCGGCGAACAACTCGAACCAATACAGAAGTTTGCTTTTATCGACGGCAGGCGCGCGATTGAGTCCCGGCAGTATGACCGTGTCGAATTGCAAACCCTTGGCGGCATGGATTGTAATGACCTGTAAATTGCCGTTGGCACCGGCATCCGGCTCGGCATAAAGTTTTTCCATGCGCTGGTCGAGGGTGTCGCGGTCAATGGGCAGGTTTTCATTCTCCAGGGACTCAAGCAGGTCAAAGTAAGTCGCAGCATCATCCAGCTCACTGGCATTTTCCACACAAGCCGGGCCGCCCAGCGTGATCCAGGTAGATTCAATCAACGACCTGACCGATTGCCGCCCTCGTTGATCAACGGCTTCCAGCAAGGTGGGCCCGGTTCGTTGCAGTCGTGGTTGGCTCGCTGCGCCGATCGCATCCAGGATAATGTGATGGGGGTTGCCTGCTGCCAGCTCATCGAGATCAGCCAGATCAAGGCCGATATAGGGCGCACGCAGGGTGGCCAACCAGGCCAGTCGATCGGCAGGCTGCAGCAGTGCCAGGGTGAGTGAGATCAGGTCCTGGATCAGGGGTATCTCAGCTAAAGGAATGAAGTTTATTGCCTGGTAGGCAAATCGGGGTTGCTCTTCTTTCAAACGGTCAAGTGCCGCCAGGATCTCGCTGGCGTGACTACGTGAGCGCACCAGGATGGCCACGGTTTCACTCTCATCACATTGCCTGATGACCTCAATCACCTGTTGGGCTTCTTCGGCGTCATCGCGTTCAGGCAGAATTTTAGTGGTAACGGTTCCGCTGTCCGACACCCCGGGCCTGGTACTGGCCTGGCGGTAGTTCACGGCCCCCAAAAATGGATCGTTTTGACCAGGCATGACCCTTGGAAAGGTCTGATTGACCCAGTCCACGATTGTTTGATTGGAGCGAAAATTGACCCGTAACTGCAGCGGGATCAGCTTGATATGGTCGAACAACTGCCCTTGCCAGGCCTTGATAAACAGGCTCACTTCCGCCTTGCGGAAGCGGTAAATGGACTGCATGGGATCACCCACCAGGAATAGAGTGCGCCCGTCGCCGTCACTCCAGCCCGCGGTGAGTTTGTTCAATAATTCGATCTGTTTATGCGAGGTGTCCTGGAATTCATCCACCAGCAGGTGCGCGATGCGATAGTCCAAACGCAGGGCTAAATCGCTGGGTGTCTCATCCAGGCCCAGTGACCGGATAGCGCGACTGGCTATTTCGCTGAAATCGACTTCGCCGGATTCTGCCAGCACCAACTCCAACTCTTGCCCTGCGCGCAGAAGCAAGCGCATCAGGGATTCAAGAGAGTGCCAGGCTTGGTCCTCGTAATCGGGGTTGGGCAGGGTGCAAATGGTGCTGTAAAGCTCCCGCAGCTGGTCGTTTTCACGGTATTCATCGAGTAATTCCCTGAAATCATCTTTCCATGTTTTACGCAGGGCTTTTTCTTCGCCTCTGGCGCCAGAAGGTGCAGGAAAACCCGCCTTGGCATCTGTGCCGGCCCGCCATTTTTTACCATCGGCCGTAAGCAAGCGCCTGATCATGGTTTTCCAGTGCACAAGTGCATCTGCGGTGGTGGGCAGATTGAGAAATTCACCGTCAAAACCACCGGAGGCTGCCAGCAGGGCGGTTAATTCGGATTCATCGGCAGGGGCATTGGCAAGGGCGTAGTTATAGAAACGGGGGAGTTCACGCAGCAGGCTGCCGGGGGTGTTGTTCCGGGCCGCTTTGAGCTGTATCTCAATCAGATAGCATAATGATTCTTCCAGGCCGTGCCGGTCGAAGCCACTACCCACACGTGCGTTCATCAGATGCCCGAGCCACTGTTCACGACTTTCCAGCATGCCGGTGAGTAAATTTACCAGCTTGTCGTATTGGTTGTCGTAACGGTCGAGTACCCGGATGACATCGGCTTGCAGTTCATCGCGGTCATCCTCGATGACCGCCATGGTTCGCATGGCTGCTTGGCGATACAGCGAGCCGGCATCCACGGCAATTTGATGGCCGCCGCCGAGCCCGGAAAGCACGGGTAACTGACGCGCGAGTTCGCTACACAGGCTGTCGATGGTGCGGATACGTAAACGGCTGGGTTGTTCAAGCAGGTTCCAGCCGTGTTTTGCGTCATTCTCAAGTACAGCCAGCGCCAACTCCAAACTGACCTGCTGGTGTTCCTGCAGCTCCCCGCCGTCCTTCAAGCCATCCTTGTTGTTGGCGGCCGCGTGCAGGCGGCCGACCAGACGATGGCTCATTTCAGCAGCGGCTTTGCGGGTAAAGGTGATGGCAACGACCTCTTCGGGGTTCTCTACCCGTGCCAGCAAGCCCAGCATGCGCTGGGTCAGGAGCTCGGTTTTGCCGGAGCCCGCGGGTGCCTGGACAATGTAGGAGTGGCGCAGATCGCGCCCCTGTTCTCTTTCCCGCCAATCGGAAGGACGCGTCATGTTGATGCCTCCGGGGGGGTCTTGCGGCGCTGCGCTTTCTGGATTTGTTCCAGTTCACCAATACGGCATAGCGAATGAAGTTCGCAATAGCTGTCGGCGCAGGTTTTACGGCCATCTTTGGGGTCGACAGCGGCCTCACCTGCCAGAAAATCAGCCATCAGGCGGTGGAGGACCTGCCGCCAGCTTTCGATGGTTTTCGGCATTTCATGACCGGCATCAACCAGCTCTTGAGTGGTTTTGGTTTTTCTTGGCGGCAAATCAGGGAACAGGCCCCCGCGTCCGACCACGCCTTGGTAGAGACAACCGTCATCACGAATGATGGCAAAGACCACCGCGGCCGGCGTCTGGTTCGCACTGATGGCATAGAGTGGCAATTGTGGGTCTTCAGGCCTGTCGCCAAACCACTTCCTGGGTGCGACCTGTCCGGTTTTGTAATCGATAATGACCTCTTCGCCGGAGGGTAATTTATCAATGCGATCTATGCTCAGGCGAATGGTCTGGCCTTCGATTTGAGGCAGTATTTCTTGTTCAAACCCGGTCACTTCGAAGGCCTCACGTGCTTTTTCCAGTGCCAGGTAATCCATTAGCTGGCGGCAGAGACGATCCGACTCGACGCCGCGCAAAGCAGGGCGTTGACGCAGACCACGCTCATCGTTAATCACGCGATCCACATGCTTGCGGACACGGGCACTGAGGCCTTCTTCATCAAGCTGCAATAAGGCGGCCTGGGATTTGGTTTCCTGCCAGAAATATTCCAGTACGCTGTGCACCAGGCTGCCGTGCAACATGGGGCTGATGCCATCAACCGGTGCTCCCAGGCGATCGGCGCCCAGGCGGTTGCTGGCAAAGGCGCGGAAGGGGCAAAGCGCCTGGTGTTTGAGAATGGAGCTGCCGCCGCTTGCGGTACTGCCCCTGAGCCTGCCCGGCATCAACAAAGGGTGCAGCTGCGGCTTGTCCGCTTTCGCGACCGTGGTCTGCCAGCTGTCTCCCTGCCAGCCGGACACGGCCGCCACGACTGTCAACTGCATATTGGTCAGCAAAGGACTGGCCAGCACCGCCTCACCATCGAGTTGGCCCGGGAAGCTGAAGACACAATCCGGCGCGGTTTCCAACAAGCGCTGCGTAATGGTGCGTGCCACTTTCAGCTCACGCTGGGGGCTGGAATTGGGCAACTGCGCCTCCCTTTGTAATCTGCCGGGGATAAAGGGGTTGGGCCTGGCACCGGGTGGCCAGTTAGCGTTATGCAAACCAAGCACCCAAAGGTGGTCGAAGCGCAAGCCACTGACTTCATACAGGCCCAAAACCTGGATCGGCGCGGGGGGAGTGTGCGCCTGGAAAATCCTTTCCCGGCAGATTCGTTGTAGCCGGTTTATCGCTGCTTTGCAGCCAAGTTTGGGCAGGGTGGTGTCCAGGGAAGCGAATACACGCAAAGCATCCCGCCAGGCTTGAAGTGCTTGCCAGTTCCTGTCGTGTTGGCCGGCAGGCGTGGCAGTGCTCGAGGGTTTGCTTTCTGCTTCAGCCGCCAGCGGCCAGCCCAGGTTGGCCAGTAATTGATCAAGCGCCTCGGCCCAGGCCGATGCCGGGCGGGGACCTTTGTTATTCCGCTCAAATTGCATCAGCTTATTGAGCACGGCGGTTAGTTTTGGGCTGTTCCAAACTTGAGGTTCGTGCTGATCTTCCGGCAGTTCCTGGTGCCTGCGGTCGTATTTTTTTACTTCGCTTGAGCGATAACGGATTTCACTCAGCTTTAACTGGCGCGGATATTGATCCCGCAGGCATTTTTCCAATAAGGCACGGCTGTTGCGTTCCGCAACACCACCTTGAAACCAGGGGGAGCGCAGGACGCGGCCAACATCCTGAATATCGATGCGCTTATCCAGCAACTTCAGCAGCTCAAAAGCTGTTTCGATCATGGGCACACGCGCCAATGGCACGCCCAAAGAGATATTCCAGGGTTTTACCCGTTGTGGGGCGTGGTTGATGCCGGGTGTGAGGATTTCCTCCAGGCAGCGCTCAACTTCCTGCCGCCTTGCCTGCAAATCGGGCACCACGATGGCAATCGTGGAGTCCGGTTCTTGCTCAAACCAGTAGCGAACCCAGCGTGCCATTTGTTGCAGTTCGTTTTTACTGTCCCTGCTTTGCCACAGGGCTGCTGCACTGTTTTCAGGCGAAATAGTCAGGCGGCTGACCGTATTGCCGTTTTTAATCAGTGCCGTGAGCAATTCACTCTGGCTGGGATTGAATTCATCAAAGCCCAGCAGGTCGATGTTCCCGCTGATCGAGAGATGCGAATTCCGGATGGCCACACAGAGCAAGGCAGTCCGGTCTTCGGGGGGGATCCAGTGATCTTGATGGCAGCGCTTTTCGAAGGCCTGGTTCCAATGATGAAAAGCACTGTGATTTTCATTATCGTCTCCCAGCCAGCCAGGATCTTTGAGGTCCAGTTGCCACTCGCTAATCAGTCTGCGGGTATCTCTAAGCTGCCTCGCCAGTGATTCAGGCCGCAACAGGTTCCAGGCAAGCGGGTCATGTCGCAGGATATTTTCCCACAGGCTGATCAGCTGTTGGCTGCCTGGGACAGCGCGGCCGGTTCCAGCTACGCCCTGGAGGCTGGCGGCCTCCCAAAGTTGATCCAGCCAGAGATTCCAGGAAACGATAGCGGGACTCTGCCATTGATGATCACCCAGATTGATCCGCCACTGGCTGTATTGGCCGGCAAGTACGCGCGACAGCCGGCTGTTGCCGGTAATCAGGGTATGGCCTGCCTGCAGGCGACTGAATAAAGATTCGTAGTTGAGTACTTGAATTGAGATGTCCGGGCAGCGGTTTGGGTTGGAAACGGTCATGGAGCCATCATTCTGATTGAATTCTCATAGCGAGTCATATCTTTGTCGACCCCTGGTATTTGTAATCAGCTCAGGGTTTCTTTAGTCTCATCTCATCAGGTTAAATTTGACAACAAGAACATGAACAAGCAACCCAATTCTGAAATGTGTTTCGTTTGCGGCCGCAATAACCCGGTCGGGCTCAACATGCAGTTTTATGACGACGGGGCATGCGAAGTGTTTAGCGAATTCACCGTACCGGAGCACTACCAGGGCTACCCCGGCATTGTTCATGGTGGGGTGGTGGCGGCGATGCTGGATGAAGTCGTCGGCCGGGTATCAATGATTGGCGATCCACACCACTTCATGATGTCGGTCAAACTGGCCGTCCTGTACCGCCGCCCGGTGCCGGTTAATACGCCGCTGAAGGTCGTCGGCAGGATTGTGCGCTTGCGCGGCAGACTCGGTAAAGCCGAGGGCAAGCTTTACCTTCCCGATGGTACCCTCGCCTGCGAGTCAGCAATGACCCTGGCCGACATTCCACAAGAATTGCTTACCAGCGCAAACCGGGCACTGCTGAAGTGGAAAGTTGACTGACCCTTTTTTGTGAATTTACTGCACTGGGCAGGGTGAGGGGCTGCAGAGGGTCACGCTGTCCGCATTGACGATCAGCGCGATCAGGGCGATGACGCCCAGTACGCCGAGGATATGCATGGCGGCATCACCGCTGTTCCTCCCCGGCTTGTCTACCCGCAGGTTCTGCATGTCCTCAAAGCGGAAAAAACCTTGTTTACCGCCCAAACCATCATCGGTAATTTCGGTGACACGAAATTTCACGGTTCGTTTGTCCAGAGTTTTGACCTCGACCAGGCTGCCGTAGTCAATACCGCGAGGGGGGGAATATTGCATGGCGCTTTCAATGCTGACGGGTTGAAGGGT
>JAZFUZ010000036.1:0-5237 GCA_036447475.1 Lysobacterales bacterium
CGGTTCAACTGCCCATTCTGGCCACTGAAGTCTTCGCTGACGTGCTTTGTGAATTGCCGGGGCTCACCGTTTTCAATGCGGGCCTCCATTTCACGTATGGTCGCAATGATCTGCTGACTGACCGTGAGCGGGGGGCTGCAGGCGGGAAAAGCAGCCATCAGCAATGCGGCGATGAGGAGCAGTGGGTTCACTCGGTTCACTCTTCGTCGGCCAGGTGGGTTTCCAGCAGGCGCGAAGCAACCACGATCAGATCATGCTCGGTAATGATGCCCACCAGCCTGCCGTCTCTGGTCACCGGCAAGCACGCCAACTTTTGCTCTCTCATCATGCGGATTGCATCCACCGTGCTGGTCTCGGGACTGACCGTTATTGGCTCCATTTTCATGATTTCTTTCACGCTGACCTTGTGTTCACCGCCCACCTGCCCGATGGCAACGAGGCGTAGCAGGGCCCGGTACGATACCAGTCCCACCAGCAAACCACGGTCATCTTCAACCGGCACGTGACGAATGTGGCGCCAGTCCATCAGGGACGCAGCGAAGTTGACAATATCGTCCGGACGTACGGTAAAGAGATCAGTGGACATGAACTGGCCGACGCTGCGGTAACTGTCCCGCCAGTCCTGTTCGGCGCAGTATTTTGCCAGAGACCACTCACAAACCGGTGTGCCGCTGGACTGTTGTTCGACCATGCTGGAGACGAGGCAGCGCATGCGCTGGTTCAAGGTGCCCTTGTCTTCCATTTTTTCCAGGGATTCCAGGGCCCAACGGGCACCCGTTCTACGCGCCGCTACGCGATCGTGCAATACGCCCAGGTAGCGGTCGATATCGTCCTGGTTGATACCCGCTTCGCGCAGACCTTCGCGCGCCAGTGGCAGCAATTGTTCCAGCAGCAACTCCCTGGCGGGCAAGTGAGTGTCGTCGAACCAGCACATCTGGGCCCGGATGCCATCGCGGGCTGCACCCAGGAAATTGGCCTTCACGTCGGCAAAACTTAGATGGTCCCTGATATCCTTCACCTGTGCCGACATGCCCGCCATCATGCCGAAGAAAAATGCCGCGTTGGCCATCTCGTCGAGGACGGTGGGGCCGGAGGGAATCACCCGGTTTTCAATTCGCAGGTGCGGGATATTGTTGTGGACGCCGTAACAAGGCCGGTTCCAGCGGTAAACAGTCCCGTTGTGAAGCCTCAGTGCGTTCAGAGAAGGCGTAATGCCCTGCTCTATCATTCCCAGTGGATCGTCTTCGGTTTCAGTGGTCAGTACGATCCTGAAACGGGCAATGTCTTCCTTGAATATTTCAGTTGCTGATTGTTCCAGCCAGCGGTCGCCAAAATGAACCCTGGCTTTGAGACCGCGTTCCTGATGCGCTTCGGACCGTGTGTCGATCGAATGCTCGAATACCGCGATACGTGTTTCGTGCCAAAGGCGTTTTCCCAACAGGATGGGTGAATTGACGGCTGCGGCGAGCAAGGGGCCGGTCACCGCCTGGGCTATGTTGTAAAACCGCACAAAGTCTTGGGGGCTGACCTGGAAATGTACCTGGAAACTCGTATTGCAGGCCTCCAGCATCACGTTATCGTGCCGTACCGAGAGTTGATCGATGCCATTGATGGTGAACTGGAACTCATCTCCTCGCAGGGCCCGTATGGCAGTGTTCAGGGCGTGATAACGGGGCGTTGGCACCATGGAGTCCAGCCCCAGGTCTGCCATCGTCAAAGTCGGCAGAATCCCGACCAGGGCGATATCGCAGTCTATCCGTTGTGCCGCCTCGCGCGCTTGCCGATAAACTTCCTGCAGCTCGATTTCCATCCGACGCAGACAGTCTCCGCCGAACACTCGTGGGGACAGGTTCGCCTCCAGGTTGAAAAGACCCAGTTCATGGGTGAAGCGGTCATCGTCGATGATCTCCAGTATTTCCAAGGCCTTCAGGGCAGGTCTTTGCGCCCGGTCGATCAGGAACATCTCCTGTTCCGCACCGATGCGGCTGACACCGGATTCAATCAGGCCTTTTTCCAGCAGTTCCTCCAGCGCCCGTACTTCAATCAGCAGAGATTTCATGAACGCCTGGTGGGTGGCTTCGTCGGTATTCTGATTGACGTTGTTCTCGCCCATCGGTAGGGCCTCCTCGGGAGATTGTGCTGTTCTCAGACGAGAATAATAAACAGTGCTGGCCAGTCCTGGCAATCTGCAATGAACAATGCCCGGTATCGGCCCGGTACTCCGTCAAGTTAACATTGAAGGAGTGCTTGCCGCAGTCACCGCTGCGTGATGCAATAATAAGCACATTTTTTTGTCGTCCGGGTCGGATAACAGATCCTGAGCTGACATCCATCATCATGCCTTTGCTGTTACCGGTCAATATAGAAAGAGCATGGAGGAAAACGAGGTATCAACTTGAGCGGACCATGGCTGCATAGTTATCCCGAAGGCGTCCCGGCTGAAATTGATCCGGGAGAGTACAGTTCCATCATCGAAATTCTGGAACAGAGCTGCTCCAGGCACACAGACCGGACAGCCTTCGTCAACTTCAACACCAGGCTCACATACGCAGAGCTGGATCTCCAGACGCGTAACTTTGCCGCCTGGCTGCAGAAAAAGGGCCTGGAAAAAGGCGACCGCATCGCTTTGGTCATGCCCAATATCCTGCAATACCCGGTGGCCTTGTTCGGTGCGCTCCGGGCCGGCCTGGTTGTGGTCAATACCAATCCCATGTACACCGCCAGGGAAATGAAGCATCAACTGGTGGATTCCGGCGCGCGCGCCATCGTCATCGTGGAAAATTTTGCCCACGTACTGACCGAAATAAGCAGCGAAGTTCCAGTCGAGTTCATCATCACGACAAAAATCGGCGATATGCTGAACTTCCCGCGAAGGCTGCTGATCAACTTCGTCATGAAGGTTGTCAGGAAAGCCATCCCTGAGTGGAATCTACCAGGTTCCGTGTCCTTCGTCGAAGCGCTGAAGGAAGGTAGAAATTTAAAGTTTGAACAGGTGGATCTGGGCCACGAGGATCTTGCTTTCCTGCAATATACCGGCGGCACCACCGGTGTGGCCAAAGGCGCCATGCTGACGCACCGCAACATGGTGGCCAATATGCTTCAATCCAGGGATTGGATGCAAGCTGCAGGTATCGGCAAGGACACCGAAACCGTCATTACCGCGCTTCCGCTTTACCATATCTTTGCCCTCACCGCGAACTGCCTCGTGTTCATGGCGTTGGGCGGAACCAATGTACTGATTACCGATCCCCGGAACTTGCCGGCGTTCATCAAGGAACTCAGTAAGGTTCCCTTTTCGGTCCTGCCCGGTGTCAATACACTGTTTAACGGATTACTCAATACACCGGGTTTCGCTGAGCTGGACTTCAGCACACTCAAAGGTGCGCTCGGAGGCGGCATGGCTGTGCAGCGGGCTGTCGCAAATCGTTGGAAAGAAGTAACCGGAACAACCCTGATCGAGGCCTACGGCCTGACCGAGACTTCGCCGGCCGTCTGCATCAACCCCATGGATATGGAGGATTTCAACGCTTGTATTGGCCTGCCCATTTCCTCCACCGAATGCGGCATCATGAATGACGAGGGTCAGCTGCTTGCCCCGGGCGAAAGAGGTGAACTGGTGGTACGCGGCCCGCAGGTCATGAAGGGTTACTGGCAACGCCCGGAAGAAACCGCCAGGACCATCACCAGGGATGGATGGCTACTCACCGGCGACATTGCCTTGATGACTGAAGATGGTTTCTTCAAGATCGTGGACCGGAAAAAAGACATGATCCTGGTTTCCGGCTTCAATGTTTACCCGAATGAAATCGAGGATGTGCTGGCCCACCATCCCAAGGTGCTCGAAGTAGCGGTCATCGGTGTGCCGGACGAAAAGTCCGGTGAGGCCGTGAAAGTGTTCATCGTAAAATCCGACCCGTCATTGGACGAACCCGAAATTCTGGCCTATTGTGCCGGGCAACTTACCGGCTACAAGCGCCCCCGGCATATCGAATTCCGCGATCACCTGCCCAAGACCAACGTGGGCAAGATTTTGCGCCGTGAACTCAGGGACGGACCACTGAAAAAATAAGCAGGCTGGATTTGCCCACGGGATGGTTCAGCTTCATTATGTCCGCATGACTGCACCCGAAAATTCCGCAACCGGCCGCAGATGGATACGAGAGCAATTTCCCATTCTTGATCGGGGCCTGTACCTGAACCATGCCGCAATCGCTCCCTGGCCACGTTGCACGGCGGATGAAGTACAAACCTTCGCCAGGGAAAATGCACTGAGGGGGCCGGATGGATACCGTGACTGGATTGTGCGGGAACAAGAACTGCGCCGAATGCTTGCCCGCCTGATTGGGGCGATATCGGAAGATGATATCGCTTTGCTGAAGAACACCACCGAAGGCATCTCGCTGGTGGCCTGGGGCCTCGACTGGCAGGCCGGAGACAATATTGTGCTGCCGCAAGGTGAATTCCCATCAAACCGCCTGCCCTGGCTGGCACAGTCCATCCACGGCGTCGAAATCCGCGAAGTTGATATACGGACCGCAGAAAACGCCGAAAACGCACTGCTTGAGGCCATGGATAGGCACACGCGCCTTTTGTCCGTCAGCGCGGTGCAGTGGAATGACGGATTTCGTCTGGACCTGGAAATGCTGGGCAAAGCCTGCCGCGCAAAAGGTGTGCTCTTTTTTGTCGACGCGATTCAGCAGTTGGGCGCACTATCCGTGGATGTAGAAACCTGCCGTGTTGATTTTCTGGCGGCCGACGCCCACAAATGGCTGTTGGGTCCGGAAGGCATAGCGGTATTCTATTGCCGCGCAAGCGCAAGACCCAGTTTGCGCCTGCTCCAACAGGGCTGGCATATGTTTGACAATCCTTGGAATTTCCATCGCGGGAAGTGGCAACCATCCACCAGCGCCAAACGATTCGAGGCCGGAAGTCCCAACTCCATGGGCCAGGCGGCGCTGCACGCTTCGCTGAATCTGCTACTCAAGACAGGCATGGAACAGGTGTCCGGACGGGTCCTGCAAAACACGGAATTTCTAATTAACGCACTGTCGCTTATTGCGGGTATCCAAATTACCTCCCGCACTGAACCGGAACGACGCTCGGGCATCGTCAGCTTCACCCACGAAAGCATCCTTTCGAGAACGCTCAACACCCGCCTGGCAGAATCAGGCGTCACTTGCGCAGTACGAGGCAACTCAATCCGCCTCTCACCCCATTTCTACCAGGACCAAACCGAC
>JAZFUZ010000037.1:0-10538 GCA_036447475.1 Lysobacterales bacterium
CATGCAGCCGGCGGATACGGGTATGCCTGCCTTGAGTGAGGCCTGGCGTGCCGGTGCCTGGCCGAGACCGGCCGGCAAGACGCAGCCCATGATGACCTCGCTGATATCAACGCCGTCAATTCCCGCTTGCTCAACAGCAGCTCTGATAGCGGTGGCGCCCAGTTCGTTGGCGTTTACAGGGTTGAATTGACCCTGGAAAGATCCGATGGGCGTCCGCTTGGCGCCGACAATTACGATATCCGTCATGTTGGTTCCTTTCTATTCCTTGAGTACATTTAAAGCCAGAATTTTTAAATTCGTGCTGATTCTATCAATGATTGGCCTGCCGTTTCCAGTTGGCGAAATGGCGTGGTTTACCCTTCTACGACAGCCTGAACTGGCCGAGAATCTCTTGATGCAATTCCGCCATCGAATTCAACAGTTTATTTTAACTGAATTGCCGGGGTCGATCAGCTTTGCAACTGCAAATGGAAGTTTATAAGAGGCTTTGGATGGGGAGTTAATAATATTGCCTGCTAAAGAGATGAGAATTCCCTGGCCCCCAGGACTCAAGGTACAATAATCCACTCGACTGGATCATTTTCAGTCGATTATTTTTAAAACACTGCAGGGACCAAGTCGAATGAGCCGACCCGCTGACCGGATACCGCAAAAAACTACTGAATTGGCCACGCCGCTGCGCTTCGTCACTGCAGCCTCATTATTCGATGGGCACGACGCCGCGATCAATATCATGCGTCGCCTGATCCAGGCACAGGGCGCCGAGGTCATCCACCTGGGGCACAATCGCAGCGTTCTGGATATCGTGCGGGCGGCGATCCAGGAAGATGCAGACGGTATCGCAATCTCCTCCTACCAGGGCGGACACAATGAATTTTTCAAGTACATGGTGGATCAACTCAGGGAGCGCGGAGCAGGGCATATCCGTGTGTTTGGCGGTGGTGGCGGCACCATCACGCTGGACGAGATCAAGGAACTGGAAACCTACGGCATCGAACGCATCTACCACCCGGACGACGGCATGAAAATGGGGCTGGTGAAGATGATCGAAGACGTGGTGCAGCGCACCGCGCAAAACCGCATACCAACGGACTACCCAGGCCAGGTTAAGGCGGATAACGACCGCACCATCGCCAACGTCATATCAGCGCTGGAAGACCAGGTTTTTACCGAGGCCGAGTTGAATCTGAAACGCCGCGAATGGCAGGGCGCGAAGAAACAGGCCCCGGTGGTTGGCATAACCGGCACCGGTGGCGCCGGCAAGTCGTCGGTCACCGACGAATTGCTCAACCGCTTCGGACAGAGTTTCCCGGACATGAAAATTGCCGTATTGGCGGTAGACCCAACGCGGCGGCGGACGGGTGGGGCACTGCTTGGCGACCGTATCCGCATGAATACGCTGCGCAATGAAAACATCTACATGCGCAGCATGGCTACCCGGCGCCAGCACCTGGCTACCTCAGTCATCCTGCAGGATGCCATCACCTTCCTGAAATCTGCCGGTTTCGATCTGGTGATCGTAGAAACCGCCGGCATTGGCCAGTCCGACTCCGAGATCGTCGATATGGTGGACCTGCCGGTCTACGTCATGACCAGCGATTTCGGCGCTCAGAGCCAACTCGAGAAAATCGACATGCTGGACTATGCCGAGCTTGTGGTGCTGAACAAATTCGACCAGCGCGCCGCCGAAGATGCGCTGCGCGACGTGCGCAAACAATGGCAACGCAACCACCTCGCTTTTCACGCCACGGACGACGAAATCCCGGTCTACCCAACAGTAGCAAGCCAGTTCAACGACCCCGGCATCACCTGGATGTTCAGCAACCTGTGCCGCCTGCTGGTTAAGAAACTGGATCTCCCCCCCGAGAACTGGACCCCGGATATCGACACCACCCTAAAACAACCCAAAGCTACTGTGCTGATTCCCGGTAACCGAATCCGCTACCTGGCTGAAATCGCCGAGCAGGGCCGCTCGATCAACGCGGATATCGCCGCACAGGCTGAAGCCGCCAGCCGCGCACAGAATTACTACCAGTCCTTAAAAGCGCTGGAAGATCCGGTACTACCGGTCTGTTTCGATTTGTATCCTGATGAAAGCCTGGTGGGAGCAACTTCTGTTGGAGCGCCCCGGGGGCGTGATTCCGAGCCCGCAGGCAGCACCGATTCAAGCCCGCCTGAGCACACTCTCCTGCTCCTGCGTCAATGCTACAACGACGCCATAAGAACCCTGTCATCCGATGCAGTGCAATTATTGCAGGAATGGCCCAAACGAAAACACGACCTGCGCACAGAGCGGTATTCCTACCGGGTGCGGGGCCGAGACATAAGCGGCAACAACTACAAAGAATCCCTCAGTCGCCTCCAGATCCCTAAAATCGGCATGCCCAGAGACGCCGACTGGGGCGAGCTACTGCGCTTCCTGATGCGCGAAAATCTTCCTGGCTACTATCCCTACACGGCCGGAGTCTTCCCCTATCGCCGCAGTGGTGAGGATCCCATTCGCATGTTCGCAGGCGAGGGCACCCCGGAACGCACCAACCGCCGTTTCCACCTCCTCGCCTACGACCAGCCTGCCGTGCGCCTCAGTACCGCGTTCGACTCAGTTACCCTCTACGGCGAAGACCCCCACACGCGCCCGGACATCTACGGCAAAGTCGGCAACTCCGGTGTTTCTATCGCAAGCCTGGACGACATGAAAAAACTGTACTGCGGCTTCGACCTGTGTGCCCCCAATACCTCGGTATCGATGACCATCAACGGCCCTGCGCCAATGATACTGGCCTTCTTCATGAACGCCGCCATCGACCAACAGGTGGAACTCCATCTGCACAAGCACGGTAGGTGGGAAGAGGCAAGAGAGAAGATCGAGGCGTACTTTGCCAACCGCACACAGCCCCACTACAACGGAAAACTCCCTGAGGGGAACAACGCCCTCGGATTGGCTCTGCTGGGCATCACCGGGGACCAGCTGGTCGACGCCGACACTTACGCCAAGATCAAAGCAGAAACCCTGAGCAAAGTGCGTGGCACGGTCCAGGCTGACATTCTCAAGGAAGACCAGGCTCAGAACACCTGCATCTTCTCCACCGAGTTCGCCATGCGCATGATGGGCGACATCCAGCAATACTTCGTCGATCATGACGTGCGTAATTTTTACAGTGTTTCGATCTCCGGCTACCACATCGCTGAAGCTGGCGCGAACCCGATCAGCCAGCTGGCGTTCACCCTCAGCAACGGTTTCACGATCGTTGAGTACTACCTCGCACGAGGCATGGACATTGATGAGTTTGCGCCCAATCTGAGCTTCTTCTTCAGCAACGGCATGGATCCGGAATATACCGTCATCGGTCGCGTTGCCCGGCGTATCTGGGCGAGGGCCATGCGCGAGCGCTATGGTGCTAACCGCCGTAGTCAGATGCTGAAGTACCATATTCAGACCAGTGGCAGGAGCCTGCATGCGCAGGAAATTCAATTTAATGACATCCGCACAACGCTGCAGGCGCTGTACGCCTTGTTCGATAATTGCAACAGCCTGCACACCAATGCCTACGATGAAGCGATAACCACTCCAACTCAAGGATCTGTAAGAAAAGCAGTTGCTATCCAGATGATCATTAACCAGGAATTAGGTTTGAATTTCTGCCAAAATCCCTGGCAGGGCAGCTTCATAGTGGATGAGTTGACCGACCTGCTCGAAGAGGCCGTTTACCAGGAGTTTGAGCGGATTTCAGAGCGCGGCGGCGTGCTTGGCGCGATGGATACCATGTACCAGCGCGGCAGGATTCAGGATCAGAGCTTGTACTATGAGAGCCTCAAGCATGACGGAACACTTCCAATTGTAGGTGTGAACACCTTCCTGCCGCCGGATGGCGGGCATGGCGAAGTGGGCAAGATCGAACTGATGCGCTCAACGCAGCAGGAGAAAGAGCAGCAGGTGACGAATGTGGAGGCCTTCCGTTTGGCACACTTCCAGGAAGGGAAGCCGTGCTTGGCGCATCTGCGGCAGGTAGCGCGGGAGCGGAAGAATACTTTTGAGGCGCTGATGGAGACTGCGAAAGCCTGTTCCCTGGGGTCGATATCGCATGCGCTCTATGCCGTGGGTGGGGAGTATCGGAGGAATATGTAGGCGGACGAAAATGGAGTCCGCATTGATACGCCCCATGAATAAAACCATGCCTCAGTAGATTGTGCTTTTTTCGACACGCTGCTAGGCTGCCCAGCACACAACCATCGGGAAAGAAAAAATGTCGTCCTACGCAGAAATTACCGGATGGGGCAAGTGCATGCCACCTGCAATCATGACCAATGACGACATAGGCACCGTCATCGATACGTCTGATGAATGGATCAGGAGTCGCAGTGGAATCGAGGAGCGCCGTGTGTCCCACGTTCCGGGGAGTAACCTGGCAGCAGTGGCCGGACATCGTGCTCTTGCTGCGGCGGGGGCGACACCTGAAGAAGTGGACCTGCTGATCGTAGCGACTTGTACCCCGGACACGGTGGTCCCGAGCTCCGCAGCGCACGTTCAGAAAAAAATGGGTACGAAAAATGCGGCCGTGTTTGACCTGAACGCCGGTTGCTCCGGTTTCCTGTACAGCCTGTCAGTCGCCACTGCAATGATCCGTTCGGCGGGATATCGCAAGGCGCTGGTAATCGGCAGTGAGCGTCTCACCTGGTTTCTGAACTGGTCGCTGCGGGACACTGCCGTGCTGTTTGGTGATGGTGCGGGCGCGTTCGTGCTGGAACCCAGCGAGGTGGAAGTCGGCCTGCTGGCTTCCCACCTGGGTTGTGAAGGTGAAGTGCTGGAGGCGCTGGAAATTCCGAACTTCGGCACTGCAGGAAACCGTTTCGTTGACGACTATCACAAATTCGATGTCAAATTTGACGGCGGTGAAATTTTCCGCCGTGCGGTCAAAGGCATGGCAATGGAGGTGCGCAAGGTACTCCGTGACCTGGAGCTGCAGAATGAAGACATTGATCTGATCATCCCGCACCAGGCCAACCGGAGAATCATCGAGTCTCTGGCCAGACGCCTGGCGGTTCCGATGTCGCAGGTTGCGCTGAATATCCAGAAATACGGCAATACCTCGGCCGCGACCATTCCGGTTGCCATGGTCGAAGCGCTGGAAGAAGGTCGCATCAAACCGGGAAGCCGATTGTTACTGGCCGCTTTCGGTGCCGGTCTGACCCGTGGTGCCGGTCTGATCCTCTGGGGACCGAGGACCACGCCACTCGGCGAGAGTGATGCGATGTTGCCACCGTGTGACCAGACGGCACTGGAAATTCTTGGTGACGCGATCAAGCACACCCGTTAGCGGTGCCATAATCCACCACCACCGGACCGTCATAATATTTCATGGACTCCATTAACGACACGCTGCGCCGGGTCTTCGGCCTGCATGAATTTCGCCCCTACCAGGAGGAAATCATCGAGCAGTTGATCAACAGCGGCGATGCCTTCGTGCTGATGCCCACCGGTGGTGGAAAATCACTTTGTTATCAGCTCCCGGCGCTTCATCGCCCGGGTACGGCCATCGTCGTTTCTCCCCTGATTTCCCTGATGAAAGACCAGGTGGATGCTTTGCTCGGTAACGGGGTGAAGGCGGCGATGTACAACTCGACGCTGAATCAGCACGAGGCGCGTGAAGTGCTCAGGCAACTGCATGGCGGGGAACTGGACCTGCTCTACGTTGCCCCGGAACGGATGATGAATCCGGCATTCATCCACAGCCTGGAGCATGTAGAAATTGCGCTGATTGCAGTGGATGAAGCGCATTGTGTTTCACAGTGGGGTCATGATTTCCGGCCCGAGTACGCTGCCCTGGGTGATCTCAGGCAGCATTTTCCCGAGGCCCCGTTGATCGCGCTAACCGCCACGGCCGATCCACAAACCCGCGAAGACATCGTCAATGTACTTGGTTTGCCCAATGCACCGCGCTACATCAGCAGTTTCGACCGGCCCAATATCCGTTACTCGGTGCTTGAAAAACACCGCCCCCAAAGCCAGTTGCGGCGTTTTCTTGCCCGGCGGCAGAACGAGTCCGGTATTGTTTACGCACTTTCCCGCAAGCGAGTGGAAGAGATTGCCGCTTATCTTCAGGAGCAGGGTTTTTCTGCCGCGGCCTATCACGCAGGGCTGAACAGCGCTACCCGCAAGCAGGTGCAGGAGCGCTTTTTGCAGGATGATCTGTTGATTATTGCAGCAACCGTTGCATTCGGTATGGGTATCGACAAATCCAACGTCCGTTTTGTCGTTCACTACGATCTTCCCAGACACCTGGAAGCCTATTACCAGGAAACCGGCCGTGCCGGCCGCGATGGCTTGCCTGCTGAGACTCTTTTGTTGTTCGGTCTGCAGGACGTAGCCGTGGCGAGAGCGCAACTGGAAAACAAATCCAACGAGACTCAGCGGCGCATTGACCTGCACAAATTGAACGCGATGGTGGGGTTCGCCGAAAGCCTGACCTGCCGGAGACGTGTCCTGCTGGGTTACCTGGGTGAAACGCTGGATGAGGACTGCGGGAACTGCGACGTTTGCCTTGATCCACCTGAAAAGTTTGATGCTACCACTGCGGCCCGGAAAGTTATTTCATGCGTGTATCGCGTTGGACAGCGTTTCGGCATCAAGCACGTGGTGGATATCTTGAGAGGGGCGGACACGCAACGGATCCGCAGTTTTAACCATGACCGGCTGACGACCTTCGGCATCGGGCAGGAGCATACGCACGCCGAGTGGAGATCCATTGCGCGGCAGTTGATCCACCGCGGTTATCTGGCGCAGGACATTGCCAATTATTCCGTGCTGAAACTAAAGCCGCCGGCTCTGCCCTTATTGCGTGGCGAGGCACAACTGGAACTGGCCGTGCCCCGGACCCGGGAAAAGCCGGTGAAAAAGAAAACGCCGAAGTCGAGCATCGCCCTGGATGATGATGAATTGAGGTTGTTCGAAACCCTGAGGGAAATCAGGAAGCAACTGGCGGAGGAGTCGAATGTGCCTCCTTATGTCATTTTTGGTGATACAACCCTGGTTGAAATATGCCGTGCAAGACCAGCAAACAGCGAGGAATTTCTTGATATTACCGGCGTAGGGCAGGTAAAACTGGAGCGCTACGGTGAAATTTTCCTCGAGACGGTCGCCCGGGATGAGGCCTGAACAAATCACGGTTCAGATACTGTTGCAACCCGCGGCCTTGTACCGGTGTTCTATGTAGACCCTGCTTCAATTCTTTCCAGTCTGTCCCTGAGTTTTTCCAGTTCCAGTTCCAGTGTTTCGACCCGCGCCGCCAATCCGCTTTGAGCTGCACCCGCAGCCACCGCAACATATGCTGGAATGTCCGGCTCTCCGCTGAGCAGGTGAGCGTAACGTTCCTCCTTTTGCCCGGGCTGGCGGGGCAGGACGGTCACCAGGGGTGGTTCATGTTGGCACAGGCGTTCGAGAATGTAATGCACGTCATCCAGGTCGTTAAAGGCATACAGGCGGTGGGAGTTGGTTTTCAGTTCGCCCGGTGTTTGCGGACCGCGCAGCATCAGTGGACAGAGCAGGGAAAGCCCCTTGCTGTGCAGGCCCAGTGCTTTCTCGGCCAGGTGTTCGTACTTGGCTGCGCGGTTACCCCAGGCTTCATGCACGCAGTCGAGGGATTGGAGTTCGCGCAGCGCATGGCCTATTTCCCCCACGGTGTAGCTGGTGACCGGATGGCGTGCAGTTTTCTGGTTGCAGGCATTGCGCAGCGCGTTCAGCGTCAACGGGTACTGATCGGGTGTGGTCTCCTTCTTTTCCACCAGGCAGCCCAGCACGCGAACCTGGATTTCGGTCATCTCTTGCATGGTTTCGCCTCCTTTTGGCAGCCTTTCTCAGATCAGACTGGTTAGGGTACTTTTGGAGTTCATGCCGCTATCATCGCGATGATTTCTACCTGAATCAACTATAATCACTCACTGATTGGTTTTGGGTGAGGCTTGCCTCAATCATCACAAAACACGGATAATCAAGGCTGCCCGCACGGGGAGTGGTGTTTACAGGCCCTGGGAAGAAATTGAGAACGATTGTCGTTAATGAAAGAGAGCATGAGCGGGTCCCGTTTCTTCGGGGAATCCTGACCCGTAGTCTATTGGGTGCCGGCCTGGCTTTTGAAGATGCGTTTAAAATAGCTTCCACGGTTCGCGATGAACTTGCCGACACTCCGGAAATTACTGCAGAGGAATTGCGCCAGCGCGTGTCCCGTTTGTTGCAGGACGAAGGTGACGAGGAGGCCCTGGAACAGTATTGTCTGCCGCCGGTGGCGCCTTCCAGGATCCTGGTCAACAGCCTGAACGACACGGTAAGCGCATTTTCGCGTGGCCGGCACGCAAGATACCTGCAGTCCAGTGGAATGCAGGCCGAAAAAGCAGAGCAGACCACGGCGCTGATTTATGACCAGTTAATTGTGGCGGGTATCAGTTCCATTACCAGCGGTGAACTCAGCTACCTGACCTACCTGTGCCTGCAGCAGGAAGCCGGAAAAAAGGCCGCAAAGAGCTATCTGGTATGGTCGGAATTCGATCGCAGCAGCAGACCACTGGCCTTGCTGATCTGTGGCACCGTGGGTACCGGCAAGAGCACTATCGCCACGCAAATTGCCCATCTGCTTGAAATTACTCGCATCCAGTCCACGGATATGTTGCGGGAAGTAATGCGCATGATGGTTCCCAAACGCCTGCTGCCGGTGTTGCACACATCCTCTTTCAACGCCTGGAAGTATCTGCCGATCCAGGACGAGCATGACCGCGACCGGGACCAGTTGATTGCCGAGGGTTACCGAAGCCAGGTTGAGCTGTTGGCAGTACCCTGCGAAGCGGTATTGCAACGCGCGGTGGAAGAGTGTGTATCTATTATTCTGGAAGGTGTTCATGTACACCCGGATCTGTTGACTCGCGCCCCGGGTGAATCGGATGTCATAACGGTTCACGTCACGCTGGCAGTCCTGAGTTCAAAGGACCTCAAGTCACGCCTGCGCGGCCGGGGTGTAGAGGTGCCCCAGAGGAGGGCGGAGAAATATCTGAATCATTTTGGTTCCATATGGAGTCTCCAGTCATTCCTTTTGTCAGAAGCCGACCGCTGCGATGTGCCCATCATCACCAACGAGGACAAGGATAAATCCGTTTTCCAGATCATCCAGCAGGTCAACGGGGAACTGGCCAGGCACTTCACGGGGACGGCAGAGCAGATATTTGGCAGCGTTGTGAGCGACGTGAGGAAGCGGGCTGAAACTTCCTCCTGGCGCGAAATAGTCCCCTTGCTGCGCGATTTATCACGTTCTTGAACCGATGACGAGGAATCCTGTTTGACTGTTTCACATTACAAATGTGCATTACTGATCATAGATGGCCTTGGTGATCTGCCAGTACCTGAACTCGATGGCAAGACCCCGCTGGAAGCAGCGTACACGCCGGTACTCGACAGTCTGGCGGGTGGGGGCCTTTACGGGCTGGTAGATCCGATCATTCCCGGAGAGATCCCCAACACTCATTCAGGCGCAGGAATGTTACTGGGTTTGCTGCCGGAGCAGGCCCGTCGATTGAAGCGTGGTCCGGTGGAGGCAGCCGGGGCGGGGCGGGACCTGGCGGCAGGAGAAATCGCGGTGCGCGCCAACTTTGCCAGCCTTGAAGCCCGTGATCAGGCGCTTTTTGTAACAGACCGAAGGGCAGGGCGAATTACTGCAGGTACGGATGAACTGGCGGCGTTGCTGTCGGATGTCGATCTCGGTGATGACGTGCATGCACACCTGGTGGCAACCGACCAGCACCGCGGTGTTCTGGTGCTGTCGGGCCCCGGGTTGGATGCTGCGATCAGTGACACGGACCCGGGTGACGGCACGCTGCCTGCCGCGTTGAAGATGTGCCGGCCATTGCGCCCGGAGGCTGAATTGACGGCGAGCAAAATAAACCATTTAATTGATGAAGCTCACCGGCGTCTGGTTGACCATCCCATCAATATCGCCAGGGTTAGTGACGGCAAACCGCCTGCCAGTGGACTGATTACACGCGGTGCCGGTGCGCGATTCAGCCTGGACAATGTCCTGCACACATACGGAATCAGCGCAGCAGTAGTATCTGGTTGTAATACGGTGTTGGGCCTGGGCCGTGTTTTTGGTTTCGATACCGTTTCAGATCCCCGTTTCACGGCTGCGCTGGATACCGATTTGCATGCCAAGGTGGCGGCAGTACGATCAGCACTTCGAGACCGCGATATGGTTTATCTTCATGTCAAGGCGCCGGATATCTGTTCCCATGATCGCAATCCGCTGGCCAAGCGTGATTTTCTGCAGCGTTTGGATGAGGAGTTGGAGTTGTTACTGGAAACGGGGGCGGTCATTGCAGTGGCTGCGGACCATACGACGGACAGCAATTCGGGTTTTCACACCGCTGACCCGGTGCCGGCCCTGATCAGTCAACCTGGATCCGGCCGGTCGGCATCGCGGGTAAAATTTGGTGAAGCAGCCTGCAGACAGGGCAATATGTCCCGCCAGGTCAGCAATGAATTCCTGATGAAGCTAATCCAC
>JAZFUZ010000038.1:0-10956 GCA_036447475.1 Lysobacterales bacterium
AAGATCATTTGTTCACGAAGCGCTCGAAGATCAAAAACCCCATGCCCCAAGGGGTAAAGGCACCGTGGAAAGTTGCACGATGTGTGTTCATCGCGTTGACGATGGCAGGCAGCCCGCCTGCGTCGAGGCATGCAACGATACAGGTGGCGGGGCGATGTTATTCGGTGACCTGAACGATCCAGACAGTGAAATTTCACGACGTATAGCGACATATGCGTCACAGCAGATCCGTGCTGATCTTGGGCTCGATCCCGGCGTGCGATACCAGGGCCTTTGATCGGAGTAGCGGCATGAAACGGATTATCTACAGTGAAATCGAGGGACGCAGTACGGCGTTTCGTATTCTTGTCCTGGTCCTGGGAGCCCTCGTTCTTGCGGCGATGTACGGCGTATTTTTCGGGGAAGATGGTGGGCACTCCGGTAGTGGGGCCAACAACCAAGTGGTCTGGGGTGTGGCGGATGTATTCGCAATGTTCCTGATCGTTTCGGCATCCGGTGCGCTCAATGTAGCCATTATCAGTTCAGTGTTCCGCAAAACGCTGTACAAACCACTGGAGAGATTGTCGTGTCTGCTCGCGATCGCGCTGTTACTCGGCGGCATGATGATTCTCATGCTCGAACTTGGCCGACCGGATCGTGTGATTGTTGCCATGCTCAACCGCAATCTCACGTCGCAGCTGGCGTGGAATTTTATCCTTTATTCGGGCTTCATCACGATAGTCGTCATCTACTTGTGGTTTCAGATGGAGCGAAGGATGAACCGCTTCATCCCCGCGGTCGGTATGGTTGCGTTTATCTGGCGTGTGATACTTACCACGGGCAGTGGTTCCATTTATGGGTTCCTTGTGGCTCGCGAGGCGTATGACTCGGCAGTCATGGGTCCGATGTTCGTTGCGATGTCCTTCTCGTTTGGACTCGCCGTCTACAATCTCGTGCTACTCGCCGCCTTGAGAGGTAGCGGCCGGGAAATCGGTGATGTCTTGCTGCGGCGACTGGGTCGACTGTTGGGGATCTTTGTCGCGGTGGTGCTCTATTTTGCGGCCGTGCAGCACCTGACCAACCTGTATGCGGCCGAACATAGTGGAGTTGAACGCTTTATCCTGCGCGACGGTGGCATCTATACACTGCTGTTCTGGGGTGGACAGATCTTTGTGGGCGGTTTGCTGCCGATGGTGCTGCTATTTGGGTTTTCGCGCCGAGGCATGCATCCAACGGGGCGCATCGTGGCGCTAGCCTCAACGCTGGTTATCGTTGGGGCTTTTGCCCAGCTCTACGTGCTGGTCATCGGTGGCCAGGCCTATCCACTGATCATGTTCCCCGGTATGGAAGTATCTTCAAGTTTCTTTGATGGGGTTGTCCTCAGTTATACACCGAGCCTGGTGGAAATTGGCGTGGGACTGGGCGCTATTTCGTTGTCCGGGCTGATCGTCCTCTTCGGGATCAAGTTGCTGCGATTCCTGCCGGCCACGCTGGCAAATTCCGCAGTCGATCCGTATTTTGTCGCGACTTCGGAGAAACCATAGCGGCAGCGGGCCCCGGCGCGAGCTGTATGTACTTCATCACTACTAGCTGAACGAGGTCCTCACAATCTCTGCCTACTTCTACATAGCAGCCGCGCATAAGTCATCCGGCAAGACGTCGGTTTCGGTCGGGCTTGCAGCAGCACTGGCGAAACGCGGTCTGTCGGTACAGCCCTTCAAGAAAGGGCCCGACTACATCGACCCCTTATGGCTGGCGCGCGCCGCCGGCACCGCTTGTTATAATCTCGACTTTTTTACGATGTCTCATGCCGAAATACTCAGCACCTTCGCGCGCAGGGCGGCGACGGCGGATATCAGCCTGATCGAGGGCAACAAGGGATTGTTCGACGGGCTCGATGTCGAAGGCACGGACAGCAATGCGGCGTTGGCAAAAATGCTATCGGCGCCGGTCATCCTGGTGATCGATGCAACCGGGATGACGAGGGGTGTCGCGGCGCTTGTTCGCGGTTACCTGGACTTCGACGAAGAGGTCGACATTCGCGGCGTGATTCTTAACAAGGTTGGTGGCGCGCGCCATGAAGGCAAGCTCCGAGCAGCGCTGGAGCGCTACACCGATACCGAAGTACTGGGGGCAATCGGGCGCGATCAGGCGCTGGAAATTCCCGAACGGCACCTTGGACTTGTCCCGGCAAATGAGGCTGATAGGGCCGATGCAACGATTGGTCGCATCGCTGATGCGATGTCCGCAGGAGTAAACATCGATCGCCTGATCGAAATTGCTGATAGCAGCGAAATGCCGCTAACAGAGATGGTATCAACAACCGCATCCGCGAAGCCGACTGCCGATGTGCGTATCGCCATCGCTCGTGATGCCGCTTTCGGATTTTATTATCAGGACGATCTTGAAGCGTTCGCCGCTAACGGTGCCGAACTCATTCCTTTTGATACTCTTAACGATCCGAAGTTGCCCGAGGCAGACGGACTGTTTATCGGTGGTGGTTTTCCGGAAACTCATATGGCGGAGCTGTCTGCAAATCAAAGTTTGCGCGCTGAAATCCGGCAGGCCTTGGCCAGCGGCATGCCCGCGTACGCGGAGTGCGGTGGGCTTATGTATCTGTCGCGCAGCATTCAGTGGCGAGATGAAAAGTACGACATGGTTGGAGCTGTGCCGGGTGACATCATTGTCGATGCTCGCCCGCAAGGTCGCGGCTATGTGCTGATAGAAGAGACAGGAAAATGCTCGTGGCCCCCGGCATCCCATGGCCCAAGTGACCCAAGTGCTGGCATTCCCGCACACGAATTCCATTATGCTCGCTTGGGGAACCTGTCCGACGGTCTCGATTTTGCGTATCGGGTAATACGCGGTAACGGTATCGATGGTCATCACGACGGTCTGCTCGTTGACAATCTTCTGGCGAGTTTTGCCCACCGTCGAAACACAGAGGCAGACCCCTGGGTCAATCGTTGGGTTGAGTTTGTCCGGGAGAAGTCGGTGTAATTGCCTGTCTGTGCTACGGGCCCCTCATTGCTGGTCTTGCACGATTGAGTCTCCATTGAAGTCGTGAAAAAGTGCGCGGGACTTTTGCGTGAATGAGTTATGCACAGTTCTGATTCGCTTCGCGAATCGGTCCGCCCCTGGCCACCAAATGAGCTTATTCTGTGGCAGGCCAGATAGCCGGGATGCGGTAAATACTGACTGTAATGCCCGGCAAACAGTTCTACATTTCACCGTGAGTACGTCCACTCGTCACATCGAATTCGGCTAATCTCGTCAGCGAACAGCTGTTGAAAGACCTGCCGGCACTGGCGGGAACAGCGTTCTACCGCGGGTTTCCGGCGATGCAAAAAAGCGCCGGTGCAATCGGCAGGATCATGGGAGGGTCCAATGCCTAGTTTTGTTATCACTGAAAAATGCGATGGCTGCATGGGGCAGGATAAGACAGCCTGCATGTACATCTGCCCGCACGATCTGATGGCGCTCACGTCTGACACGCACAAGGGCATCAATCAGGAACCAGAGCAGTGCTGGGAATGCTATAACTGTGTGAAAATCTGCCCTCAACAGGCGATCGAAGTTCGGGCCTATGCCGATCTCGCGCCACTGGGCGGTTCAGTGATCCCGATGATCGGTTCGGACACGGTGATGTGGACCGTCAAGTTCCGCAACGGGCAACTCAAACGCTTCAAATTTCCCACCCGAACCGTGGCTGCCGGTCAGGTGGACATCTACCCCGATTCTTCTGCAGGCGACATGAGCAAGATCAAGGAGCCCGGGTTCTTCACACACCACGCCCGCGGCGACGCGCTGCCCACTCTGTCCGGCAACATTTAAGTCTGGCGAAAGGCAGGCATCACCCGCGTCAACCATGAGTCAAGGAAAGAGAAATGGAACCGAAAGTCAACAATTGGGAATACTGCGAAAAACCTGAAATAGTCGTGCATGAGACCGATATTCTTCTCATCGGTGGCGGGATGGCCTGTTGTGGGGCTGCGTATGAGGCAGACCGCTGGGCGACTTCACAGGGACTGCGTATCACGATGGTGGACAAAGCCGCCACGGACCGCAGTGGCGCAGTGGCGCAGGGTCTGTCCGCAATCAACACCTATCTGGGTGAGAACTCTGCAGAAGATTATGTGCGTTACGTACGGCAGGACTTGATGGGTATCACCCGGGAGGACCTGGTCTACGACCTGGGCCGCCATGTGGACGACTCGGTACACAGATTCGAGGAATGGGGCCTGCCCATTTGGAAAACCGCCGAGGATGGAACACGCCTGGACGGGGCTGCGGCCAAACGCAGCGAGCCGAGCCTGGAAGATGGTGGCAAGCCGGTGCGCTCGGGCCGTTGGCAAATAATGATCAATGGTGAATCCTACAAAGTGATTGTCTCCGAAGCCGCCAAGCTGGCCCTGGAGAACAACCGTAAGGCCACCGGCGTCGAGCAGAACCACTTCGAGCGGGTGTTTATCGTCAAACTCTTGAAAGACGAAAATGACCCCGACCGGATTGCCGGTGCTGTGGGGTTTAGCGTACGCGAGCAAAAATTCTACGTGTTCAAATGCAAAGTAGCCCTACTGGCGGCCGGCGGTGCGGTCAACGTCTTCAAAACCCGCGCCACAGGGGAAGGCCAGGGACGAGCCTGGTTTCCAGTCTGGAATTCCGGCTCCACCTACGCCATGGCGGCGGAATTGGGCGCCGAACTGACAATGATGGAAAACCGCTTCGTGCCGACGCGTTTCAAGGACGGTTACGGCCCGGTGGGGGCCTGGTTCCTGCTGTTCAAGGCCAAGGCCACCAACGCCCTGGGCGAGAATTATGAGGAGACCAACAGGGAAGAGGCCCGCAAGCTGTACGGGGACTATGTAGACAATGTGGGAACCTGCATGCGTAATCACCTGATGATCCAGGACATGAAAGCCGGCAAGGGTCCGATCAAGATCCACACCGATGTGGCCATGCAGAAACTGGCCGAGACCATGACGCCCAAAGAGATCAAGCACCTGCAGGCCGAAGCCTGGGAAGACTTTCTGGACATGACTATCGCCCAGGCCGGGGTTTGGGCTGCCAACAACATCGAGCCGGAAAAAACACCTTCTGAGTTGATGCCTTCCGAGCCGTACCTGCTAGGTTCACACGCCGGCTGCGCTGGCATCTGGGTAAGCGGTCCGGAAGATATTGGTCCCGATGAGTACCATTGGGGATACAACCGGATGACTACCGTCAAGGGGCTATTCACCGCCGGCGACGGCGTGGGTGCTTCGGGCCACAAATTCTCCTCCGGCTCCCATGCCGAAGGCCGCATTGCCGCCAAGAACATGGTGTCGTTCCTGTTGGATCACAAGGGCGATGACCCGCAGTTTTCCGAGGACCATGAAGAGCTGGCCAAGGAAGTCTTCATGCCCATGGAGACCTGGGGAAAATACAATAGTTACACCACCGACCCCAACATAAACCCTCACTACATTCGCCCCAGGATGCTTCAGCAGCGCTTGCAAAAGTGCATGGACGAATACGTGGGCGGGATCACCACCTGGTACATGACCAGCGGCACCATGCTGGATGAAGGCTTCAAGTATCTGGAGATGATCAAGGAGGATTCGCTGCATATGTGTGCGGAAAATCTGCACGAACTGTTGCGGGCCTGGGAGAACTATCATCGCATCGTGGCTGGCGAAGCCCATGCGCGGCACATCCGTTTCCGGGAGGAAACTCGCTACCCGGGATATTATTACCGGGGCGACCACCTCGCCATCGACGACGAAAACTGGAAGTGCTTCGTCAATTCGAGGTATGACAAAGAAACCAACTCCTGGGATTTGTTCAAGAAGCCTTATCACCAGCTTGTATCCTGATTCAACCGGCGGATAAGGACCAACACATGGCGGAGAACAGAGGCCCTATTCTCGTCGTGGGTGGCGGCATCTCCGGGATCACCGCGGCCCTGGAGGCAGCCGAGACCGGACACGAAGTCATTCTAATCGAGAAACGTCCTTCCCTCGGTGGGCGAGTCGCCGGCTTTCATCAGTATTTCCCGAAACTGTGCCCGCCGACTTGTGGGATAGAAATCAATTATCAGAGGTTGCGGCGAAACCGGCGTATCCAGGTGCACACCAACACCCGGGTGGGCGGGATATCGGGCCAGGCCGGAAATTTCACGGTGAAATTGGTCAAGTCCCCTTCCTATGTCAACAACAACTGCGTGCTGTGCGACAAATGCACTCCGGTCTGCCCCGCGGAGCTGCCCAGCGACCATGATTACGGGATGCGGAACACCAGGGCCATTCACATGCCCCACCGGATGGCATACCCGCCCCGTTTCGTGGTGGAGCGAGCGCATTGCCCGTCCGGATGCGACAAGTGTGTTTCGGCCTGTGCCTACGGCGCCATCGACCTGAACATGGAATCCCGCGAGTTCGAGGTCAATCCGGCTTCGATTGTGGTGGCGACCGGGTGGAGGCCCTACGATGCCAGCAAGCTTGAGCGGATGCAGTTTGGTGCTCTGCCCAACGTGATTACTAATGTGATGATGGAACGGATGGCAGCGACGGATGGCCCGACCGCGGGAGAAATCATCCGGCCCTCGGACGGCAAGAAAGCGGAGACTGTGGTCTTCGTCCAATGCGCCGGTTCCCGCGACCAGGAACATCTGCCCTACTGCTCCTCCATCTGCTGCCTGGCTTCCCTCAAGCAAGCCAACTATGTCCGCACCGCCAATCCCGATGCCAGGGTCTATATCTTCTACATCGACATCCGTACCCCGGGAAAATTCGAAGGGTTTTACTCGCGCACCAAAAAAGACAAGAACATCGAGTTCATCAAAGGCAAAGTGGCCCGGGTCGATCCAGGTCAGGACGGCAGGGTGATCGTAGAGGCCGAGGACATTCTCCATGGTGGGAAAATCCGGGTGGAGGTGGATCTCGTGGTGCTGGCAACCGGCATGGAATCCAACCTGAAAGCGGACGGATTCAGCGGCGAGTTCGTCCATCTGGATGAAGACGGCTTCGCCTCGGAGCACCTGCAACAACCCGGTATCTTCGCCGCCGGGGTCGCCCAGGGACCGGTGGACGTCAACTCTTCGATCCAGGAGGCCACCGGTGTGGCATTGAAGGCCATCCAGATCGCAGGTGGGGAATAGGACGGTGGCCAACAAAACGGGCGTTTATATTTGCTCCGGGTGTGAGATCGGAGAGGCTACCAACGTGGAAGAACTCCAACAGGTCGCCCTCAAGGAATTCAGGGTACCGGTTTGCAAAACCCACCCCATCCTGTGTAGCGAGGAGGGGGTCAACATGTTGAAGGGCGACCTGGAAAACGAGGGCCTGGACCGGCTGGTGCTGGGAGCCTGCTCAAGGCGATACCATGGTGAGACCTTCGATTTTGGGAAGGACGTGGTGGTGGAGCGAGCGCCCTTGCGGGAGTACGTCTCCTGGACGCAACCCCATCAGGAAGAAGACACCCAGATGATGGCGGCAGATTACATCCGCATGCACACCACCGCCGCGCAGATGAAACAGCCGGCCACGCCGTTCGTACAGAATACGGAAAAGGCCCTGCTGGTGGTTGGAGGTGGTGTGACCGGCATGACGTCTGCGCTGGAATCCGCCAAGGCCGGGTACGCGGTACATCTGGTAGAAAAAGAAGATCGTCTCGGCGGTTTCGCCAGGCAATTGCACCGGCGTATCCCGTCCGGGTCGCCGTACGAACTCACCCAGTCCCCGGACCTGGACGAGCTGATTCGCGAGG
Organism: Lysobacterales bacterium; assembly: GCA_036447475.1. Lineage (GTDB taxonomy): Bacteria > Pseudomonadota > Gammaproteobacteria > Xanthomonadales > SZUA-36 > JAJRRA01. The sequence continues at coordinate 7,726 of JAZFUZ010000038.1, forward strand.
TGGAATCACACGGCAAGATCACGCTGCACATGTCCTCCACGATCGCTTCGATCGCGGGCGCGCCGGGGGATTTTTCGGTCCATTTGAACGTCAATGGCAGTACTCAAGAATCCCTGCGCGCAGGGGCCGTGGTGCTGGCCTCGGGCGGCAAGCCTTACGATGCCTCCAAGCTGACGCACTTGGGCATCGCCCATGACAACGTGATCTCGAGTGTGGAATTCGAGCAGCTGGCAGCCTCAGGAAAAATCGTGCGCAAGGACGGGCAGGAGGCCAAAAGCGTGGCTTTCATCCAGTGCGCCGGTTCGCGGGACCCCAATCATCTCCCCTACTGCTCTTCCTTCTGTTGCACGGTCAGCCTCAAGCAGGCGGGATACGTACGCGAGTCCGGTGCGGACAAGAAAGCCTATGTGATCTACAGGGACATGATCACCCCGGGGCAATACGAGAATTTCTACCGCGCACAGCAGAACGACCCGGGCATTTTCCTAACCAAGGGGGACGTATCGGGCGTCCATGAAAACGCGGACAAAACCGTGACCGTGGATGTGGATAACTCGCTATTGGGAGAGAAGGTGGCGATCGATGTAGACTTGGTGGTGCTGGCGATCGGTATCGAGGCTTCGACCAAGGACGATCCCATCCTGAACCTGCAATACCGCCAAGGACCGAGCTTGCCGGATCAGAAATACGGCTTCCCAGATTCTCACTTTATCTGCTTCCCTTACGAGACGCAGCGAACCGGAATCTTCACCGCCGGGGCCGTCCATCAGCCGATGGACATGAACTTCTCCCGCAAGGATGCTGCGGGAGCTGCATTGAAGGCCATTCAAACCGTCGAGTTGACGAGTCAGGGCAAGACGGTGCATCCACGCGTGGGTGATGAGACCTTCCCTGTATTCCGGCTGGATCAATGCACCCAGTGCAAGCGCTGTACGGAGGAATGTCCCTTCGGCGTGTTGGAGGAAGACGAACACGGCACTCCGTTTATCCATGAGGCTCGCTGCCGGGGTTGCGGGGTCTGCATGGGCGCCTGCCCGGTGCGGATCATCTCCTTCAAGGATTACAGTGTCGACATTATCGGGGACATGATCAAGAGCATCGAAATTCCCGATGAATTTGAAGAGAAACCACGAATCCTGATCTTCGCCTGCGAAAACGATACCGTACCAGCCTTCGATATGATGGCACTGGAGCGAATCAAGTACAGCCCGTATGTGCGGATCATTCCCCTGCGCTGCTTGGGAGGAACCAACTTGGTGTGGGTCTCCGATGCGCTTTCGGTGGGTTTCGATGGCGTGATGTTTATGGGCTGCAAATATGGCGACGATTATCAATGCCACTTTATTAAAGGTTCGGAACTGGCCAAAACGCGCCTTTCCAAGGTGGAGGAAACACTAAGCCGGTTGCAGCTCGAACCCGAACGCATCCGTCAGTACGAGGTTTCCATGAACGACTATAAGCAGGTGGCGAAGCTGATCGAGAATTTTGCCGCGGATATCGAGGACTACGGGCCCAACCCGTTCAAGGGAATGTAGACAGGAAAACTGATGACGGAAACCATGACCCAACCGGTAACGGGATCTGCGAACGAGCGGGTCGCCATCAATGGAGACCTGGAGTTCGTCCAGAGGCTGCTGGGTTCCGGCGCCGCGGAGCTGAAGTATTGCTACCAATGCTCCACCTGCACGGTGGTCTGTCCGATCACGCCAGATGAATCCCCCTTTCCGCGCAAGGAAATGGTTTACGCCCAGTTTGGATTGAAGGAAAAGCTGGTGTCCAGCCTGGACAGCTGGCTTTGCATCCATTGCAACGATTGCTCGACCCACTGTCCGCGTGGCGCTGAGCCGGGTGATGTGATGAACGTGATCCGTTCGATGAGTATCGTCCATTTTGCCAGGCCTGCATTCTTGGCCGCGGCCGCCCAGTCACCCTCACGCATCTGGATGCTGTTTCTGATTCCGATGATCATCATCGCCGCCGTGATCATGGGGCTACCTGGCGGCTCGGCGTTTGGATTCCTGTCCGGCACGATCGTGTTCTCCAGGATGATGCCGGTGCCGGCCATTGACGTCGTTTTCATCTCAGCCATTGCGTTCGCCGGTGTCACTGCCTTGCTGAGCATCCTGGGTTTCCTGCGTGCCCTGGTGGTGGAATATCCGCGAAACGGGGGCGGGGAACCGCTGCTCACCGCGATCATGGGTACGGTGATGGATGTGTTCTCGCATCGCAAATTCTTCGAATGCACAACCAGCAAAAGCCGGGCCGGCGCCCATGCGCTGGTCATGTACGGGTTTATCGGCCTTTTTATTACCACCACCGCGGTGGGAATCCTGTACTACATGAACCAGTTCGGCATGGACGCGCAGGTCAGTCCCTACGACTTCTTCCATCCGGTCAAGGTGCTCGGCAACGTCAGCGGTACTCTGGCTTTTCTGGGCTGTTCGGCGATGCTGGCCCGACGGATGTCCTCGAGCAAATCCGGCACGGCTACGGCCTTCGACTGGACCTTCCTCTGGGTGCTCTTCATGATCGTGATAACCGGTTTTGGATCCCAGGTGTTCCGGATCTTCGATCTGGCGATCCCCGCCTATGGTATCTACTACGTGCACCTGGTGCTGGTGTTCTTCCTGCTGGCCTACATGCCCTATACGAAGATGGGGCACATGCTGTTCCGTACTGCGGCCATGATTTACGCCCGCTGGTCCGGCCGCACCGCCGTCCGACCGGTGATTAAGGATGGGCAGGTAATTGTCAATCGGTCACGATTCGACCGTTACAAGCGATAAATGCCGTGAGTTTTGTGTGACCCTGACCGACACATAATCGCTAATTCGAGAGCGAACAGCCGGCCAGTGCAATTAGCCGTTATTGCTCAATGTAGCTGCACCGCTTGATCCGAACTGATTGTCGGGGCGGTCCATCTGGAATTCCCGGGCCAATTGTCTGGCATCCCGCATCCACCGACAGGACTCACAAGAGCAAGCATCGGGATCGTGCTTGAGTTCTCGGCAGCGCTCGTCGATCAAGCTTGTGCTGAACAGCAACGACGCATGCATCGTGTAGGCAGGCATGCGTGAAAAATCAGCGAAACTGTCAAGGCAACTCAGCCAGTGACATTCCTGCCGCAAGCTACAGGAATGACATTGCTCACACGCGGTATCGAACAGGCTGTCTTGAGGGCAGTCCTGCAGAGATATTTCGTCCAGCACGAATAGCCGGGGATAGGTCAGT
>JAZFUZ010000039.1:0-10878 GCA_036447475.1 Lysobacterales bacterium
GGCCGAACAGCTCACAGGTGAAAGCGACTTCTTCCGGGCCGTGCATCTTCGGCTTGACGATGTAGAAGCTGCCGCTACGGCTGTTACGCAGCGGCGCGTTACCTCTGAGGTCATGAATGGCACAGAGCGAAGTGACCATGGCGTCGAGAAAACCCTCGGGAATTTCCTGTCCCTGATCGTCTAACACAGCATTGGTCGTCATCAGGTGACCGACGTGGCGTAGCAGCAACAGGCTTGTGCCCGGCAAGGAGAACGTTTCACCGTTCGGGGCCTGGTAGCTCCGGTCCGGGTTGAGCCGCCGGGTGAGGGTTTTGCCGCCTTTTTCGAAGCAGGCGGACAGGTCGCCCTTGATCAGTCCCAGCCAGTTCCGGTATACGGTGACTTTGTCTTGGGCGTCCACCGCAGCAACCGAGTCTTCGCAGTCCTGGATCGTGGTGACCGCAGATTCCAGAATCAAGTCCTTCATCCCCGACGCCGACATTTTGCCGATGGGATGGGTGGGATCAATCTGCAATTCGACGTGCAGGCCGTTGTTCTTCAGCAATATGACCCGTGTCTGTGCGCTCCGCTCATAGCCGGTGAATTGGCCGGGCCGGGCCAGATCCGTAGTACTGCCATCATCCAGGGTCATTCGAAACCGGGCCGGGTTGGCCGAGCGGTCAACCGCATATGCGGTGACACTCCGATGGGATCCGTGAGCCAGCGGAAACACTTCATCAAGAAATCCGGCGGCCATGTTGATGACTTTTTCACCACGTGCGGGGTTGAAGCTGCTCCCTTGCTCGCAGCCGTCATCCTGCGCAATCAGGTCCGAGCCGTAGTAGGCGTCGTACAGGCTGCCCCAGCGGGCGTTGGCCGCATTGAGGGCAAATCGTGCATTGCTGACCGGCACCACCAGTTGCGGGCCGGCGACCGTGGCAATTTCCGGGTCGACATTGCCGGTGGTGATGGTGAAATCCTCTCCCTCGGGCACCAGGTAACCGATATCACGCAGAAACTGCTGGTAGAGGGGCATATCCAGAGGTCCCGGATTCCGTTGATGCCATGCATCGATTTGCTGCTGCAAGTCGTGCCGTTTTTCCAGCAGGGCCTTGTTTTTCGGCCCCAGTTCCCGGTTTATTTGTGCCAGGCCATGCCAGAATTTCTCTGGGTCGATGCCCGTTCCCGGAATGATTTCTTGTTTGACCAGTTGGTACAGTTCCGTGGCGATCGATAAGCCGCCCGACTCAGTTCTTGGATTCATGCAGCAAAACCTTAACGTTTATTTCCGGTGCGAATGATGAGCCCGCATTTTGCGCAAGGGCGGACCACTAAGGTTTAGATTTAATCATATTCAGGAACTTATGGGTACTAGCTCATTGCCCCCCAACGTTTCTAATTCTTAATTCTAGTGAGTGCAGGTTCTATATTTACGTTGACGTAAACGTAAGGTATACTCCAACCGATGTTGAGCAGGATTGTCCGAATGAACAAAACTTACACCATCAGGGATCTCGCCGGCGAGTTCGATGTGACGACACGAACCATACGATTTTATGAGGAAAAGGGATTTCTGAAACCGGAACGGCAGGGTACCCGCCGCATTTACAGCCCGTCCGACCGCACCAGGCTGAGGCTGATCCTGCGCGGTAAGCGCCTGGGTCTCAGCCTGGACGAAAGCGCTGAAATCGTGTTGATGTATGGCTCTCCCCGGAATAACCGCAAGCAGCTTGAAAAGCTGGTTGCAAGGATTGGGCAAAAACAGGTGGAACTGAGAAGCCAGCGACAGGACCTCGAGTTTATGTTGCTGGATTTGCGCAATGCGGAAGATAAGTGCCTGCATGCACTTAGGGAAATGACCACCCGCAATGGCCAACAGGAAAAGACATGAACTGTAGGTTAATCGGAGATTGTACGCAATGAGCACTGACTACCCCACGCTGGATTTTGACCTGGGCGAGGACATCGACATGCTGCGCGAAGCGGTTTACCAGTTTGCTCAGTCCGAAATTGCCCCACGCGCTGCGCAGATAGACAAGGAGAACCTCTTTCCTGCAGATTTGTGGCTTAAGCTGGGTGAGATGGGCCTGCTGGGCATTACCGTAGAAGAGGAATATGGCGGTACCCAGCTGGGTTACCTGGCTCATTGTGTAGCCATGGAAGAGATCAGCCGTGCTTCTGCAGCGGTCGGCCTGTCCTATGGCGCGCATTCGAACCTGTGTCTCAACCAGATTCGAAAAAACGGCACCCAAGAACAGAAACGGAAATACCTGCCCAAACTCTGCTCCGGGGAACAGGTGGGCGCGCTGGCCATGTCCGAAGCCAATGCCGGCTCCGATGTCGTCAGCATGGGTCTGCGTGCCGACCGGCAGGGTGATCACTACGTACTGAACGGCAGTAAGATGTGGATCACCAATGGCCCGGAGGCCAGTATTTTCGTCATCTATGCCAAAACCGATGTCAAGGCCGGGTCACGGGGCATCACGGCCTTTATTGTCGAGCGGGATACCGCGGGATTCTCGCGGGAAGAAAAGCTGGACAAGCTGGGCATGCGCGGTTCTGACACCTGTGGGCTGGTCTTGGAAGATTGCGCGGTGCCGGCGGAAAATATTCTGGGCCAGGAAAATGGCGGCGTCAGGGTGTTGATGTCCGGGCTGGACTACGAGCGCACGGTGCTCGCGGCCGGTCCGGTAGGGATCATGCAGGCCTGCCTGGACGTGGTCCTGCCCTATGTTCACGAGCGCAAACAGTTTGGCCGCAGCATCGGGGAATTCCAGCTGATGCAGGCTAAGATCGCCGATATGTACACCGTCCTTAACGCATCCCGAGCCTACCTGTACGCGATGGCCCGGAGTTGTGACCGGGGTCGTGGAAGCCGCAAGGATGCCGCGGGTGTGATCCTGTTTACTTCCGAGCACGCTACGCAAATGGCGCTGGAGGCAATCCAGGCGCTGGGCGGCAATGGCTACACCAATGATTATCCAGTCGGCCGCCTGCTCCGTGATGCCAAGCTTTACGAAATCGGCGCCGGTACGTCGGAAATCCGGCGTATGCTGATTGGCCGCGAGTTATTCCACGAAACAGTCTAAGCGCAGGAGGGTGCAGCATGAGCCAGATTCAATCCAGGGTGAACACCCGGTCAGAGGAATTCCTTGCCAATGCAGCGCGTATGGAGGGGCTGGTCGGGGATCTGCGCGATCGGCTGGAGGAAATCAAAAAGGGTGGTGGAGAGAAATACCAGGACCGGCATCAGTCCCGCGGCAAGTTGCTGGTACGCGATCGCATCAATGCCCTGGTAGACCCGGGTTCACCTTTTCTTGAGCTGTCCCAGTTGGCTGCCCGTGATGTGTACGGTGAAGAGGTGGCAGCCGCCGGAATTATTACCGGCATCGGACGGGTGGCGGGCCAGGAATGTGTGATCGTTGCCAATGACGCCACCGTCAAGGGCGGGACTTATTATCCCCTGACCGTCAAAAAACACCTGCGTGCCCAGACCATCGCGCAGCAGAATCATCTGCCCTGCATTTACCTGGTCGATTCCGGTGGCGCGAATTTACCCAGGCAGGACGAGGTCTTTCCCGACCGGGAGCATTTTGGGCGCATTTTCTACAACCAGGCCAACATGTCTGCGCAGAATATTCCGCAGATTGCCGCGGTAATGGGGTCCTGCACTGCCGGTGGCGCTTATGTACCGGCCATGGCTGACGAGTCCATCATCGTGAAAGATCACGGCACGATTTTCCTCGGGGGCCCTCCCCTGGTCCGCGCAGCCACCGGTGAGATCGTCAGCGCAGAAGAATTGGGGGGCGCCGATGTGCATACCCGCCAATCCGGCGTTGCCGATCACTATGCACAAAATGATCACCACGCCCTGAAACTGGTGCGCCGGGCGGTGAGCCGGCTGAACCGGCTGAAACCGGTCAGCCTGGATATTCGTGAAGTAAAAGAACCGCTGTATGACGTGCGTGAAATCTACGGCATTATCCCCAGCGATCCGAAAAAGTCTTACGATGTCCGCGAAGTGATTGCACGTGTGGTGGACGGATCGGAATTCGATGAATTCAAAATCCTGTATGGTGCCACGCTGATCTGCGGCTTTGCACGCATCCATGGCTACCCGGTCGGGATGGTGGCCAACAATGGCATCCTGTTCGGCGAGTCTGCCCTCAAAGGTGCGCATTTTGTGGAGTTGTGCGGCCAGCGCAAAATCCCGCTGGTGTTTCTGCAGAACATCACCGGCTTTATGGTGGGCAAACAATATGAAGCGGAGGGCATTGCCAAACACGGCGCCAAGATGGTGACTGCGGTGGCCTGTGTGCGGGTTCCAAAATTTACCGTGATCATCGGGAATTCCTATGGAGCAGGCAACTACGGCATGTGTGGTCGCGCTTATGAGCCTCGCTTTTTGTTCACCTGGCCCAATGCACGTATTTCCGTGATGGGTGGTGAACAGGCTGCGGCTGTGCTGGCCCAGGTCAAGCGTGAGCAGAAAGAACGGGCAGGGGACAGTTGGTCGGAGGAGGAAGAAAAGGCGTTCAAACAACCCATCCTGGACAAGTATGAGGAGCAGGGTCACCCTTATTACGCCTCCGCCAGGCTGTGGGATGATGGTGTAATTGACCCTGCTCAGACACGGCAGGTACTGGGGCTGGTGATCTCTGCTTCGCTCAACCGGCCCATCGACGACACCCGCTTTGGCGTGTTCAGGATGTAAGGGGAGAGTGGAGTGTTTGAGAAAATCCTGATCGCCAACCGCGGTGAGATTGCCTGCAGGGTGATCCGGACCGCCCGCCGGATGGGTGTAAAAACCGTGGCGGTTTATTCCGATGCCGACCGCGATGCCCTGCATGTGTCGATGGCTGACGAAGCTGTTCATATCGGTGCGCCACCTCCGCGCGAGTCTTATCTGTTGGGCGAGCGGATTATTGAGGCTTGCGCGAAGACCGGTGCCGAAGCAGTTCACCCCGGCTATGGTTTTCTGTCAGAAAATGCCGGATTCAGCCGCATGTGCAAAAACAACGGCATTGTTTTTATCGGCCCGCCTGAATCGGCGATCGAGTCCATGGGCTCCAAATCAACCGCCAAGACGATCATGTCCGAAGCAGGCGTTGCCGTGGTGCCGGGTTATCACGGTAATGACCCCTCGACCGGGAAGATCAAGCATGCCGCAGACGAGATGGGTTATCCCGTATTACTCAAAGCCGTAGCCGGTGGTGGTGGTAAGGGCATGCGCCTGGTGCGGAGCGCAGCGGAATTTGACCGGGCCTGTGCCGCTGCCCGGCGCGAAGCGGCTTCCAGTTTCGGCAGCCATGAATTACTGGTTGAGAAATACCTGTCCCGGTCCCGGCACGTGGAATTCCAGGTATTTTGCGACCGGCACGGCAATGCCGTTTACCTGTTCGAGCGTGACTGTTCCGTCCAGCGTCGGCACCAGAAGGTGATCGAAGAAGCGCCGGCGCCGGGCATGGGTCCGGATCTGCGGCAGCAGATGGGTCAGACAGCCGTTCAGGCCGCCCGGGCCCTCGACTACGAGGGTGCCGGCACGGTGGAATTCCTGCTCGAGGAGGACGAGTCTTTCTACTTTATGGAAATGAATACCCGCCTGCAGGTGGAGCATCCCGTGACCGAGATGATCACCGGGCAGGACCTGGTGGAATGGCAGTTACGGATTGCCTCGGGTGAACCTCTGCCGTTACGGCAGGATGAGCTGGAAATCAACGGCCATGCTTTCGAGGCGCGAATTTATGCGGAGGATCCGGAGCACGACTTTTTGCCCGCTACCGGAACTTTGACTTACCTGCAGGCTCCCACAGAAAACCGGCATGTGCGGGTGGACACGGGGGTGCTGCAGGGTGACGAAATCAGCGTGTATTACGATCCGATGATCGCCAAGTTGATCGTGTGGGACGAAAGCCGCGAGCGCGCCCTGGTCCGGTTGGCAAGAGCCTTGTCGGAATACCGGGTCAGCGGCGTGACGACCAATATTTCTTTCCTGTACAACCTGGCCACCAGCAAGCCTTTTGTGGAAGGGGATCTGTGTACCGGTTTTATTGAGAACCACCGGGGCTTGCTGTTCCACGATTCGGAAACCGACCGGGTGCAGGATTTACCCCTGGCATCGCTGTACCTGTTGCTGAGGATGGAGCAGTCTTCGCGCTCGCGTGCCAGCAGCGCCGACCCCTGGTCACCCTGGAACGCCAGCCATGCCTGGCGGTTGAATGAGCCGGCCTTACACATCGGGGCCATTGTTCTCAATGGCCAAGAATACGACGTGCCGGTGGAGGAGATCGGCAGTGGAAGCAAGCGGCGTTTTCGCATCACCGTGGGCGCAAAGTCCGTAATCGCCACCGGTGAACTCAACGGTAATGAACTCTATGCTGATATCGACGGTTATCGGCGCCGCGTGGTGGTGGTGCCGCATGATGGACTCTTCACGCTGTTCACTGAACAGGGCGCCATGCAATTTTCACTCGCGCAAGCTGACTACGGAGATGAAGATGTCTCTGCCGGGGCAGGCGTGTTCAACGCTCCCATGAATGGTGTGATTGTGAAACTGCTGGTGGAGCCGGGCACAGAGGTGAAAAAGGATCAGCCCGTTATTATCATGGAAGCCATGAAGATGGAACACACGCTGTGCGCACCGGCCGATGGTCTGGTGAGCGAATTTTACTTCCAGGTAGGTGACCCGGTGGATGGCGGCTCTCTGCTGCTGGATTTTGTGTAAGAGCGGATTTCGGCTAGGAGGAATAGTAAGCTCTCGCTTCCGCTACGCCACCAGATCGGTTTAACACCGCTTCCAGCGCTGCCAGGCAAAACAGCACGTTTGTGCGGTTGGAAGCGTAACCCATCAGGCCAATGCGCCACACTTTGCCGGCCAGTGGGCCGAGACCAGCGCCGATTTCCAATTGATATTCATCCAGCAGTTGCCGGCGGATCTTGGCTTCGTCCACAGCTTCGGGAATTTTAACGGAATTTAGCTGAGGCAGACGGCTGTGCTTGGGTACGATCAGCTCAAGCCCGAGGGCTTCGAGGCCCGCTGCAAGCGCCAGGTGGTTCGCCTGGTGCCTGGCCCAGGCATTTTCCAAGCCTTCTTCTTCAAGGATAATCAGTGCCTCGTGGAGCGCGTAAATGGAATTGACCGGTGCCGTGTGGTGGTAGGTGCGTTGCGTTGTTTCTCCCCAATATGCCATGACCAGTTCCATGTCCAGGAACCAGCTCTGGACTCGCTGTGAGCGCTTGCGGATGGTTTCCTGAGCGCGTTTGCTGAATGTGACGGGTGAGATTCCCGGTACGCAGGACAGGCATTTCTGGGTGCCCGAATAGACTGCATCGGCTCCCCATCCATCCACGTCCACCTCGATACCACCCAGCGAGGTTACGCAATCGATGATGCTCAGTACATCATGAGTCTGCGCCAGCCGGCACAGGGTTGCTGCATCGGACCGGGCACCGGTAGATGTTTCCGCGTGTACGAAAGCCGCCGCGCGGGCATCCGGATGGCTATTAAGTGCATCCTCCACTTTTTGTGGGTCGACCGGCATGCCCCAGTCATCGTGCACCATCACCACCTGGCCACCGCAGCGTTCTACGTTTTCCTTCATCCGCCCGCCGAATACACCGTTCTGGGCCACGATCACCTTATCGCCCGGCGCAACCAGATTGACAAAACAGGCTTCCATACCGGCTGAACCTGGTGCGGACACCGGCATGGTCAGGATGCTGTTGGTCTGGAATGCAAACTGGAGCAGGCGCTTCACCTCATTCATCAAGCCGATAAAAGCCGGGTCGAGGTGGCCGATCGTTGGCCGCGACAGCGCTTCCAGGATGCGGGGATTAACGTCGGAAGGTCCGGGGCCCATCAGGGTTCGCACAGGTGGGTGGAAAGGCTGGGTCATTTTGATTTCCTTTAGATTTGCTCAATGCCAAACTTCAAAGTGTAAGCTTAATTTCCGTTCGAAGGCACGATCAAATAATGCGACCTGCTACATCAATGTCCAGGCAGGCGACAGCATCCTTGTGCTTGCCAGGGGTGAAGATGGCATAGCGCTCCGTTAGCGCAATGGAGGAATGCCCAAGTAAGTCACGGATCTGGCTGAGCGGAATTTTGGCTTTCACCAGTCGTACCGCGAAGTCGCCACAGCAGTCATTGAGGCTGAAGTGGCGAATCCCGGCTTCGTGCATCAACCGTTTCCACGCGGTATTAATGGTTTTAAGCTGTCCGCCGGAGGCGCTGGGGAATACCAGGTAGGTTCTCTTGCGCCGATTCGACTGCCAGTTGGTTAACGCGCTGACAGCACTTTTATTAAGCGCAATTTTTCGGTTCGCGTGTTGAAATCTCCCGGTTTTATGAATGATGATGGAAGGGTCGTAGCCGAGAAAGACATCCTTCCAGTGCAAGCTGAAAAGCTCATTTCGCCTGAGGCCGGTATTCAGTGCCAGTTGCAGCAAGGTGGATATCCGGTCGCTGCGGCCGGACAATGTCTTGCCTAAACGTTCTCGTTCAGCGCGCGTCAGGAAACGCGGCGTTCCGGCGGCTGGAGCTTTGCGCAGTTTTAGCTTGATGGCCGGGTTATCCGGCAGGAAGTGCCATTTGCAGGCCTGCTCGAGAGCGGTGCGCAGCATGGAAAGTTCCCGGTTTACGGTAGCGGAGCTGACCTGGCCCTCCCGCTTCAACCGCCAGCGTTCCAGCTTGCTCAAATTCAGGTGTGCGAGCCGTTCTTCCAGCAACGCTCCCAGGGCCGCGCACAGTCTCCTGAGGTCTCTTTGCCCATACTTGCTTTGACGCCTCTTCAACGGGCCGTATTTTTCCTCCAGGAATTCACCCAGTGTTAACCGGCTTGCCTTTCCGGGCAGGCCACCTCCGGTTAAGGATTGCCGTGCCAGAATGTCTTTCGCCCGGTAACGAGCCACGGATGGAGTCAATACGGCTGCATCCGCAATCTTTTGTTTGTGGTTCCTGTCCAGTTGGATGTACCAGGACTTGCTTCCAGAGGGATTCACACGAAGCATGAACCCCCTCAACAACGAATCACGAATTTCATATCGGTGTTCTTTTGGTCGAGCATTTCTTACAGTGCTGTCAGTAATTTGTGAATTCGATAACCTTGGCATAAAAGTATGTTGGGGCGAATAGGGGGTTAACTATTTTACTTATTGAATGATTGCAGTCAATATAAAAATATAAAAAAATAATAAAAACAATAAATAAAGTTATCTTTTATAAATATTAATTATCAGTAAAACGCATTGAACTAGCGTATATCTATTATTTAAAATTACCATATATCCTAGAAGAACGTATTAATATTCCGGAATATAAATGCGAATAGAAGAAATCTATAATAAGAATTCTTGGTCGTGTTATGGCTAAAGAACGAACGGGGAAATAAAGACTTTATTCAGTGTGGGAATCGGTTAAAGCCATCCGGGATGTATCGGTTCCAGGTTCCGGGATCAACTGCGGGCTCCCGACCGCTCCAGGGTGGAGGGTAGCAAAGCTTCAATTCGCTCCTGCACATCCTGCCGGTCCACCAGGTCATCGACGAAGTTCAAGTTGTCGGATTCCAGCACCAGCACCTCACCGAGCGTGTATTCGGCGATCCATTTCTCGTACAGGCGTTCCAGACGTTTCAGGTAGGAAAGGGGAATGTCCTGCTCCATTTTGCGGCCGCGAATGCGAATCCGCTGGCGTAATGTCCGCATGGGGCAGCGCAGGTAGATCATCAAGTCAGGTGGTTGAACGGCTTCGAGAATGGTTTGATAGAAGCTCCAGTAAGTTTGCCAGTCACGCTGGTCGATTTTCCTCATCTGGTGCAAGGCCGTTGCAAAAATCTCGGCATCCTCGAAGATGGTCCGGTCCTGGATGACGACCCCCGCAGTCCGATCCGCCTGCTGGTGAATGCGGAATTTATTGCTGAGAAAAAACAATTGGGACTGGAACGCCCAGCGCTTCATATCCCGGTAAAAATCCGGCAGGTAGGGGTTGTCGTCATTCGGTTCATAAAATGGCGACACGTCGTAGGTGCTGGTGAGAAAATCCAGCAACGACGACTTACCCGACCCGATATTGCCTGCGATGGCGATGAATTTTCGATTTTTCATGAATCCTGCCGGTCATTCTGCCTGGGTACTTATGATTTGCTGCGGTCAGCTTTCACCAAATTTACCAAGAAACAGATTGGCACACAAAATGGCAATGCCGGTGAGCAGTCCACTCACGCCAATATAGGTGAACATCTGTGTGACGATGTGATGGTGCGCAGCGCCTCTGCCAATCGACGGTGCAAGAAGAAACATCGTGAACCACGACAAGGGATACATGCCGCCCAACCCAACCAGGACAGCGCTTACTGTTTTTAGTCTTCTCCCCAGTGAAGAATGCATGATCAGCAGCAGCAGGCCGATCGAGAACGCAGCGATACCGGTGGCATGGAAATGAGCCCTCTGGGCGTAGCGCCAGATCTTGCTGCTGCTTTGTTCGTCGTGCACAGCCGGATGGGCAGCGACTCCTTCCGCTATATAGGATTTGACGGAGTCTTCAACGACACCGAAAACGACACCCAGGGCGATGCCGAAAATCAAGGTCAACAGGACCAGGAACAGGCCGATTTTTACTGTTTTCATTGCTTCATTCATGGGTATTTCATCTTTGTTGTTTATCTGCATATAAGATCTGAAATTAAGCAGCACGATTGAGGGGTATGAGCTATCATCCTACTAGATTATTCCAGCAAGTGGAGTGGTCGTGCCTGAGATTCGATGTAATGTTATGGCCTGAACACAGGTCTATTGATCGAGCTCAAAATGGACCAGACCATGACAACAAGTCAGCCGATCCGCTCCTGGGAAATAACCAGTGAAAGCAACTACCTGAAACGCCGGCAATTTCTCCGCGAGGCG
>JAZFUZ010000040.1:0-7092 GCA_036447475.1 Lysobacterales bacterium
AATAGCTGGCATCCGCCCAAGCGTGTATACACTGGGAAACAACGATACTGAACACGGCCAGGCAAGCCAGCAGTCCACCTTTCCTGATTGGCCTTGATTCCACCCACAGCCAACAGCGAGCGGCCAGAAGGAACTCAAATAACAAGCTGAGCAGAAAAATCACCACGATAAAGAACCAGCTCTGCCACCCGAGAATCTTCATCGTCAGGCCATTGAGATGAAATCGGCTTTGTGACCACAGCAAGCTGTCCAGCATGGTCACCGCGATCAAGAGGGCAAAAACCAGCACCGATGCCACGGTCAGCCATTTTCTATTCGGCCGCAGCAGAACTAACGGCGTCAGCAGGAAGAAAAGTGGAACCACCGCCACCATGACATGGTGGGCAAAATAAACAGTGATCAGGTAGACCCAGGCCAGAGTCGAATCGCCCGCTACGTAGCCACTGAAGTAACGCAAGCCAACCAGTCCGAGCACCACGGCATTGGCCATGGCAAACCAACCCATCCAACGCAACAGTTGGCGGCGGCTAAGCTGCAGCTCAGCCGCCGACCAATAGGGCAATTTGCACATACGAGTTAGATTCAAAATCCGACAGACTCCTGAATTACTCCGGCTCTCCCCGGCGTTCTCTCAGTGTTCGCTCACTGAATTCAAAGGTCTTTACGTTGTCGACATCAATCGGCCCAAAGGCATAAGGCAACAGCACTAAATCAACGCTAATTCCAAGCTTGCGTGTGATTCGACGAGCGAAACTGTCGAGCTTAAGCAGACGCCATTTGTAGAGGATCAGGATTAGCACACCAAATACCTTGAGCATACGCCAGGGGTGTTTTCTGAACTGGCCGCCGGTGCGAAATATCTTCGCGGCCTCAAGCCCTCTGGATTGGCTAACGCCAAAGAGATTGCAAAAAGAATATCCACCGTCGCGGAACCGGAAGAATCCGAATTCCCCGTCCGGGTATTCAGCCAGGACGGTGCTCTCGCGAGTAACTGCCACCGCAGCATCACCCGTACCGCGTGCAAAAGCAGCCACGAAATCACGAACCAGTTCGGGGGTGTGCAGGGCATTATCTGCGGTGGTAATCACCAGAGGCAACGGCTGACTGACCACTTCGGTGAGGCTGACCAGGCTATCGGCAAGATTTCCGGAGCTTGGGACGACCTCGATCGTGCCCTCCTCGAGCCAGCGCCTGGCCAAGGTCAAATCCTGCAGCACCTGTTCGTCCTCGATCGAGATCAAGATACGCCCAAAGCATTCGCTATCGAGCAGGGTCTGCACCACCCGCTCAATCATCGCGACACCGTCGATGTTTACCAGGCATTTGTGCGACTTGTTTTGCAGTTTGGCTACCGGATCATCAAAGCCTTGCCGGCTGGCAGCCAGAACCAGTGCCGTCAGAGGCCAGGAAGAGGTTTCTTCAGCAGTCATACCGGGCCAGATGGACCAGCAGGGCTCAGGTCCACTCCCAGACATTGGGTCAATTCGCCGGCGGTGGGCAGCGAAGTAAAGTCTTCCAGTGCCTGCTTCAAGCGTTGCTGATCAGCCGGCAACATCAGGCCGGCTGTGCACTGCTCAAATTTTTTCCAGTATTGTGCCGTGGGAAAGGGTGCGGTCTTGCCGCCCAGTGCCATGAAAACCGATTTTTCAATGACCCGGCCATCGCTAAGGGTGATCTTCACTGTTGTATCCATCTCCGTCTCGGGCCGGTCTATAGGGTGGCGGTGAATCCGTTCGAATAGCGAGCGGTGCTCGCTGCGGGCGACGGCTTTATCGGTGAAATCGGCAAGCGTGCATTCACCCTGAATAATCGCACAGGCTACCGGATACTCGATGGAAAACTTTCCCTGCAAGCCGTCTTCAGGGCGCTGATACATGAGGTTTTTGAGATGCATGGCCGGGGCGTAGACGTCTACACGTTCGATATCCCCGGCTCCGAAACCATGCTCCTCGCGCAGGGCAAGCACCGCATCCAGAGATCGGTGTGCGCTGCCACAGGTGGGAAAACGTTTTACCCGGAACTTATGCTCAAGAATCAATAAAGGTTCACCGATGGAATCCGTTTGGAAAGTCAATGTCTGCCCGTGTTCAGGTTCACCGATTGCGGCCCGCAAGGCCTCCCGGTCGGGACCCACCATCAAGGTATTCATGCCAATAGGGCCGTCCAGGGTGTGCCAGCCAGCCGTCATCCCATCCTGGGCAAACAACGCTGACTGGATTCCACCTTGTGCCGCCTGACCGGCATGCAGGGGTTTGGCCATGGTGCCGAATTGCGACATGAAGCCACCCGCTGTGCTGGTGGCCAATGACAGTGCCATGGCGGCCTGTGTAGCATCAAGGCGGAGTAATCTTGCGGTGGCGGCGGCCGCACCGAGGGCGCCGGTGGTGGCCGTTGCATGCCAGCCACGTTT
Organism: Lysobacterales bacterium; assembly: GCA_036447475.1. Lineage (GTDB taxonomy): Bacteria > Pseudomonadota > Gammaproteobacteria > Xanthomonadales > SZUA-36 > JAJRRA01. The sequence goes on from JAZFUZ010000040.1 coordinate 2,411, forward strand.
GCGGTGCGTCGGGTTCAGGCCCTGGCCAATGCGGCCCTGGATCTGAAGGGCCACGAGATAGGCATCCAGACAATCCTGTGGCGAACGGTCCGCCTGCTCTGCCACGGCGAGAATCGTTGGCCAAAGGACAGTGGAGACATGCGCTTTGGCGGGATCGAAATTGTCATCGAAGTCCACAGCATGGCCAGCGGTGGCATTGAGCAAGGCAGCCCAGGGCAGAGCCAGTCGTTGGGTAGTACCGACAGCGGTGCACACACCGGGGCCCCATTCACGTATTCGATCCAGGACCTTGCGGGCAACCGGCGTAACGGCACCGGGTATCATAACGGCAACGGTGTCGATCAGTTCCCGATAAGCCGATTCCAGCGCTGGCGGTGGCCAGCTACTGTCGACGGAAGCAATCCAATGACCGTACGCCTTCAGGGGATTTACAGTCATATTATTCATATGCAAATGAATGGGAATCGGACGGTGCGCACAGCACAACTATGAGGGCTCAGGAAATACGGCCCTGGATGTCACTGCTCAACCCTTAGCAGTGCCCCAGTAACCTGACAGGATACGCTCGCCATACTCACCCTTCTCAGCTTCGGAGATTATCCGTTTACCGATTCCGGAAAGATTGTTCGTGTGCATGCGGTAATAGAACAGTGGCTCAGCAATGTGATAGCCCGTCCAGCCATTGTTGACCACGCGACACCACTTGTGGTGCTTGGTCGCCACTCGAATGGTTTCATCGAAAGGCATCACTGCCGTAAACGCGCGCGTTAATATCAGCGCAGGCTCAGGAAGAAAGCTCAATTTCTCTACCAGACTGCGCTTGAAGGTGGTTGAACGCCCGTAATCAATGGCGTTTCCAAATTGGTCCACCAGGTTGCAGTCACTGTAAATAAAGCCGAGACTGGGGTCGCGTAAGCGCCTTTTACGCAGTTCGGCAATGCAGCGGCTGGCGTAACTTGGGCTAAGCCAGTCATCCGCATCCAAGGTGATTAAATATTCGCCGGTGAGTAGGTCGATTGCTGCATTGATCGCACCCAGCTTGCCTCGGTTATGTTCAAGAATTACCAGCTCGCTACGATGCAGGCCATTGTTTCCCTTTAATTTTTTTTGAATTTCAGCAACGGAGCCATCCGTGCTTCCATCATCAACGATGATGAGTTCTATGGCCGGATAATCTTGCGTCAGGACGCTGTCGATCGCCTTCCCAATGTATTCCCCATAGTTGTAATTCGGGATGAGAACCGTGAGCAGGTGATTTTTGAATGCATCTGTCATAAGTGTTGTTTTTATTCCGCATTGGCTTGTGTACTAGCCGCATTTTATAACATTAAGTGCTGCGAAGTAAGTTGCCGTTAGGCGTTATGGCTTATACAGACCGGTAAAGGTTCCACTCGCTGGCATCAAGTTGGGCCAATACATGGTTACAGACCCTCTTGATTAGCTGTTTGTCACCGCTGGGTAAAATGTCCAACATGGTATCTATATCATCGGTAAAGAGAGTGGTGTCTGTATCGTCTTTTGAATAATAAAGATACTGTTTTCGCATCCGTTCCAACTCTGCATTTTCCGGCCTAAAATTGAATCCCCGTGCCAGAATGTCCGTAAAAGCCTCCGAATGTCTTAGCTGCTTGTAGTTGACCAGGTGCAAACTACCGGACCGGGAATTGTCCAGTACGATATTGAAGTAATTTGCATAACAATGGGCCAGGTATTCAACGTTGCTCATTTTTGCGGTGTCCTGTGGCAACAAACCTGTGAGTTCGCGGGAATGACTATGACCCTTGGCACGCAACACGGCTGTGGTTTCCTGTAACACATTGGCAATGACTTCAACCGGGTCACGATACAGATAAAGCGCCGAAGCATCGGGAAACGCAGCGCAGATCAGCTCCAGATAGATCACGTTCCAGCTGATAAATTTAACGAAACCATGCTCGTATTCAGGTCGACGTTTGCGGGCCATGAGCCTTACCAGATTTTGCAGCATGCGGATATTACGTTCACTGGTTTCCGGCGGGTGTTGCCAGTGATCAGTAATGGCAGCCCAAAACCCCTCCTGCAGAGGCCCACCTTGATTGATGACGAGATTGCGAGGTGACCGCGCCAATGCCTTGGTAAACAGCGTTGAGCCGCAACGGGAGACATGAAAAATCAGGCCTTTAGGCAGTAAACCATCAGAGGCCAGGTCATCGCGCTGTAAAATTTCAAGATCGGTGGAGAATATTTCCCCGATGGCTTTTTCCTGGGAAAGACGCTCTATGGTATAAATATGTTTCCAGTCGAGCAGGGGTGTATCTCCGATATCGGCGAAATATACCAATCCATTTCCGTGCGGATTGACGGCCACTGGAACCAATCCCGGCAGACTTTGAATTCGTTCAGCAGCGTCAATGATCGACAGACGCTGATCGCGGATTCCAGGCAACAGATTCTCAATGACTTCGTGGTCAGGTAGCGCATATAACATTGTTATCGTCCTTTCATGATAGATCCGTACGATGCAGACTTACTGCTCTGTCGACGCCGGTGAAGATGCGGGCCTGGCCGGAAGCCGTCCCTCGCTCCTAAGAAACCCGGTGATCGCATCGGCTGCCCGAATGGACGAAGGGATGTCGGTGAGATCGAAGGCCTCAGCGAAGGCACGCTCCTGTTCTTCCCGGTAGCGCATGGGGTCCGATTGGGTCATGGCAAGGGCGGCAGGCAATTCGCTGGGTGAATCCAGCACCTCCCCCGTAGACCAGAATCGAAAGTTTTCATTTTCCCGCCAGTTTGCCTTGCTCCGATTAAAGAACAGACACGGTCTCGGTTCAATCAGGAACTCGTAGACCAGGCTGCTGACATCACCCAGATAGATATCGGCGGCACGTGTGTAGGTCATATCTATTGAGGCGATGCTGCCGGGGTCAACCAGGATATTGGGTACGTTGCGGGCTGACTCGGGAATGGGAGGCGTGCGCTTTGGCAGGCCGCCTTCAGTGGAGATGTGCCAGCGGCGCCGGTACAAAAGTACGTGCGGCGCAAAGATGAGATTATAGTCCGGACTGTGGACAAAAAAGTCCAGGATGGACTCTCCCCAGCCGTACCATGATGAGAGCTTCGGAATGAAATGCGGGGCGTAAAGCACGGTCGGGCGATCATTGGTGAAGAGCTTCGGTCGAGGCTTATTACGGATACAATCAAACTTTACGTAACCGGCAACGGCATAACGATCCGGATCGACCATCCCCTCAGCCAGCATACGCTCCTCGTACTTGCGGCCTGGCAGGAGGTGGTAATCAAAGCCGGCAACGCCCTGGTAGCCACCAGCGCGATCGCCGGCGCCGTGAAACGTGTTGATCATGAGAGGGCACTCGGCACCCAGCCAGCGCTTAAGCACAAGGCTGGTTTTATCCGGCACCACCAGCGCATCGAGTGAACGAAACAGGGCGCGGTGGCGCCACAAAACTCCAAACCGCTTGGCCAGCAGTGCATGACCGGTCATCCGGTCGAAAAGACTGGCATAGCCTGGCGGCTCTGCGATTTCGATCTGACAGGACGCATCAGGGTAATCCGCGGCAATCCCTGCAACCGCCTCTGCCTCCGTTGCGGTCGTGCTGATGATGACAACGGAGACTTCAGGGTTCCGGCGCGCAAGTTCAAATGCGATAGGGATGCAGTGCATGACTTGATGGGCAGCATCGTGGTTTAACAAAAAGCCAATACGGATCATAGTGTTTGTGTCCCGCTAAGTGAGAATTTTCCCGGTACGGTGTTGTAATGATAGTGCTGGACCGTAAATCGTGGTCGCCCCGGCCCTGTTTCTATTTCGATCACATGGTAGTGAGCCACCGACTTGCGCTTCCCAATGGTGGATGCCGAGGCGGCACCGAGCACCGGAATAGGCCCTGAGGGGCAATCGAGCACAGCACGGGTTGGGTAGTGTAAATGCCCATGCAGAACCAGGTCGACCGGCCAGCGGACCAGTAGCTCCTGCAGTTTTTTTCGATCGGTCAGGGCCCTTCGTGGTGACGCTGCACCGTCCTGTGGCGGATGATGAATCATCAACAGGCAGGGACGCCGGTCGGCCTTGATCCTGGTCAGAAGCGCCTCGGTTTTCTCCAATTGCGCCTTTCCAATGCGGCCCAACGACACTGCGGGTAGTGTTGTCACCGCGCTCGACAGGCCGACGATATCTACCGGACCGCGCCGGTGCAGATAAGGAAAACCGGTCTGTCCCTCGTCATCGCGCATCCAGCGGGACCATTTTGCCAGTGCGTAGTCCAATGCGCCCGCTACATAGGCATCGTGATTACCAGGGATGAGGCTGATCCGCTGTGGATCACCCAGCCGGGAAATCCAGTCCGCCGCCACGTCAACCTCTGCGGGAAGTGTGGTAAAGGTAATGTCGCCAGTGACACATATATGATCGGGTTTAATCTTCTGAAGATGTTCCAGCAGGGCGTCGAGTACGATCTGCCTGTGCTCAGATTTCCACTTATGATGCCAGGAAAACAACCCGACCAGCCTCTTGCCGACGAGTTGCCTCACAGGGACGCGCTGTAACGGCGGAATGTGAAGATCGGATATATGTGCGATCCGGAACATACGGTTATGGCCTTAATGGCGAATGGTGCGAGGACAGCACAGGAATTTCAAAATTCAGATTACTGAAACCAGGGAAAGCTCCCAAACAACCGGTGCCA
>JAZFUZ010000041.1:0-7544 GCA_036447475.1 Lysobacterales bacterium
GTTTTTCCAGTATTTCATGGCTTGGTAGACATCCAGTTTCCGTTACAGATGCAGATTGGCGGGCAGTAAGCGGCGGATTTCATCAATGCTGCATTGCTTGCGGCGGGCATAGTCCTCGAGCTGGTCCGGCAGGATGGGGCCGAGAATGAAATACTCCGTACGGGGGTGGGCGAAGTAGTAGCCGCTAACGGCAGCGGCAGGCAGCATGGCATAGCCGCTGGTCAACTCCATGCCGGCATTTTCAGTTGCAGCGAGGATATGGAAAATTTTTTCTTTCTCACTGTGGTCAGGACAGGCTGGATAGCCGGGCGCTGGCCTGATTCCACGGTAAGTTTCTTTTATAAGTTTATTAATTTTAGGAACTTCATTGGATGAATATCCCCAAAATTCCCTGCGCACTCGCCAGTGCAGATGCTCGGCAAACGCTTCTGCCAGGCGGTCAGCCAGAGCCTTGAGCAGGATGGACTGGTAGTCGTCGTTCGCCGCTTCGAATTCCTCAAGCTTGGTTTCGATGCCCAGTCCCGTGGTGACGGCGAACAGGCCAATATGATCCTTGAGGCCGCTTTTGGCAGGCGCGATGTAATCGGCCAGGCACCGGTTGGAGTGGCCGGCCGCCTTGTCTCTTTGCTGGCGGAGAAAATTCAGGGTGGCCATGATTTTCCCGTGATCTTCGCCCTCGAACAGTAATACGTCGTCGCCGTTTGAGGCGGCTGGGAAGATTCCATACACCGCGCTGGCCTGCAGCCATTTCTCGTTAACGATGCATTCCAACATGTCGCGCGCATCCCGGTACAGGCTGGTGGCGGCTTCTCCCACAATCGGGTCCTCAAGGATTTCGGGGAATCGGCCCGCCAGTTCCCAGGTCTGGAAAAACGGCGTCCAGTCGATGAAGTCCACCAGGCGGTGCAGTGGGTAATTCTTCAGTGCGTGCACACCGGTAGACACAGGGTGGCTCAGGTCTTGCTCCCGCCAGTCAATTTTTAAGTAGTTGTCGCGGGCAGCGGATAGAGACAGGGGAGGCTTCCTGCGGCTGCCGCGGGCGCGGCGGTCACGCAGGGCCTGGTAGTCCCTGGCTGTTTTCTCCTGCAACGACTGCCTTCGTTCTTTGCTGATCAACTGCCTCGCAACGCCAACGGCACGCGAAGCGTCCTTGACCCAGAACACCCCATGGTCATACTCCGGTTCGATTTTCAATGCGGTATGAACCGGTGAGGTGGTTGCGCCGCCGATCATCAACGGCAGCTCAATGCCCTGGCGTTTCATTTCAGCTGCAACCAGGCGCATTTCTTCCAGCGAAGGCGTAATCAGGCCGGACAGGCCAATGATGTCGGCTTTTTCCTGCAGCGCCGTGGCAATGATATTTTCACCAGGCACCATAACCCCAAGGTCGGTGACTTCAAAGTTGTTGCAGCGCAAGATGACGGCAACGATGTTTTTACCAATATCATGCACGTCACCCTTTACCGTGGCCATTACCACGTGTCCCTGGCTGCTGCGCATTTCTCCACTGAGACGTTTTTCTTTCTCAATGTGGGGTAGGAGTACCGCCACCGCCTGTTTCATCACCCGGGCGCTTTTTACGACCTGGGGCAGGAACATCTTACCGTCACCGAACAAGTCGCCGACCACGTTCATGCCGTCCATCAATGGTCCTTCAATCACGTCCAGCGCACGGGTCGAGCTGCGCCGTTGTTCTTCGGTATCCTCCTGGATATAAGTGTTAATTCCCTTAACCAGTGCGTGCACCAGCCGGTCATGAACCGGAAGTTCTCGCCACTGCTCGCTGAATGTTTCCTTTTCCCGCCCGCCCTGAAATTCCTGCGCCAGCAGCAGCAACTGCTCGGTCGCATCTTCCGTTCGATTCAGCACGACATTTTCGACTGCCGTGCGCAGCCGGGGGTCGATTTCATCGTAGATTTCGAGCTGGCCTGCATTGACAATGGCCATGTCCAGTCCGGCCGCAATGGCATGGTACAGGAACACTGAGTGGATGGCTTCGCGAATACGGTCCTGGCCGCGGAAAGAAAATGAAATATTACTCAGCCCGCCGGAGATCAGTACACCGGGGCACTGTTGCTTGAGCTGGCGCGTAGCCTCGATGAAATCCACGCCGTAGTTGTTGTGTTCTGGAAGGCCCGTCGCGACCGCGAAAATGTTGGGGTCGAAAATAATGTCCTGGGGCGGAAAGCCAACTTCCTGCGTCAGGATGCGCCAGGCCCGTTTGCAGACAGCAACCCGTTTTTCCAGGCTGTCTGCCTGCCCATGCTCGTCAAATGCCATGACGATCACGGCCGCTCCGTAACGAAGGATGGTCTTTGCCTTGTCGACAAAGGGCTCTTTGCCTTCTTTCAGGCTGATCGAATTAACGATTCCCTTGCCCTGCAGGCACTGCAGCCCAGCCTCAAGCACTTCCCAGCGGGAAGAATCGACCATCACCGGTACTCGGCAGATATCCGGCTCGGATGCGATCAGGTTGAGGAAGTGCGTCATGGCTTCCGGGCCATCCAGAAGGCCTTCATCCATGTTGACGTCAATGATCTGAGCACCATTTTCCACTTGCTGCAGAGCCACCTGCAACGCCTCGGAGTAGTTGTCTTCGGTAATCAGGCGCTTGAACTTCGCTGATCCGGTCACATTCGTGCGTTCACCCACATTGAGGAAATTCAGTTCCGGCGTGATGGTCAAGGGCTCCAGTCCGGACAGGCGGCAGTGCGGTTCCAATTCGGGAATTTCTCTTGGCCTCGCATGTTCAACCGCCGCAGCGATCGCCGAAATGTGTTCAGGTCTTGTGCCACAGCAGCCGCCCACGATATTGAGCAGACCTTCAGCGGCAAATTCTGCTATCACGGCAGCCATGTTTTCCGGCGTATCGTCATATTCACCCAGCTCATTGGGCAGGCCAGCGTTGGGGTAAAGGCTGATCGGGCAATCCGCGACACGCGACAGTTCCATGATCCAGGGCCGGATTTCCTGCGCGCCCAGGGCGCAGTTCAAGCCGACAGCAAAGGGCCTGGCATGCCGGATGGAGTGCCAGAATGCTTCAACGGTCTGGCCTGAAAGTGTTCTGCCGCTGGCGTCCACGATGGTACCGGAAACGATCACCGGCAGGCGGTAGCCCAGTTCTTCAAAAGCTGTTGTAATGCCGAACAGGGCCGCTTTGCAGTTGAGCGTGTCAAATACGGTTTCAACCACCAGCAGGTCTGCCCCACCTTCGATCAGACCAAGAGAGGCAGTGGCGTAGGCATCCCGCAATTGGCCGAATGTGGTGTTGCGAAACTCCGGCCGGTTGACGTCGGGTGAAAGAGAAGCGGTCCGGTTGGTAGGACCCAGCGCTCCCATCACGAAGCGCGGCTTCCCTGATTTACCCCGCTCGAACTCATCGGCCACGCTGCGGGCGATACGGGCGCCTTCCCGGTTGATCTCACGGGCCAGCGATTCGGTGCCGTAATCTGCCTGGGAGATCGATGTAGCATTGAAGGTGTTTGTTTCGATGAAATCCGCCCCGGCTTCCAAGAAGCCCCGGTGGATGCGCGCGATGAGCTCGGGCCGGGTCAGGTTGAGGAGATCATTATTGCCCTGCAAGGGAAGTGGATGATCTGCAAAACGCTCACCGCGGAAATCACTCTCCTGCGGCAGGGCGGCCTGAATCATCGTGCCCATGGCTCCGTCGATCACCAGGATGCGCCGCGCCAGCATTTCCTCGAGCAGGGCCACGATTTCGGCATTCTGGTAAGGAAGCGTAGTCATGTTTTCTCTTAATGGGGCTCAGGGTTTGTTGGCCGACAGGGAAATTACCGAGAAATTGGGCTTGCGTTTTTCGATGGCGGATACACTGCAGGACTGCACCTGCAGGCCTGCATTAGCGCAAAGTATTTCCAGTTGACGGGTGGTGAAACCCAGGTTGACATGGTTGTAGGGTTCCACAGCTTTCGCATGTTGATGTTTGAGCAGGGTCACCGCCAATAACTTGCCGCCGGATCTCAGGACACGGCTTGTCTCACTGATGACCGTGTCGGGATGCTTGGTGTAGGTCAGGGCATGCATTAGCAGCACCGTGTCATAGCAGGCGCTATCGACCGGTAGAGAGTGCATGTCCCCCCGTGCAAATTTTACGTGATCGAAAGCTTGGAGCCGCCGCCGCCCGGCTGCTACCACCCGTTCGCTGATGTCCAGGCAGGTGATACTTCTTGCCCTGGGTGCCAGCAGTTTCGCCAGCACTCCATCCCCGGAGGCAATGTCCAGTACGTCACCGGGTTCCAGCAGGTGAACCAGACCGCGTGCCGTGGCCTCCCAGGTTCTCCCCGGGGAATAATGGCGCTCCATATCACCCGCTACGCTATCGGCCCAGGTTTTGCCGCCGGCGCGCTTTTGCAAAACTTCGGGAATTCTGTCCAAGTCCTGCCGGACCAGCGGATCATTGGTATTGGAGCGCAGCAGTTGCCACAAGGAGTCCAGGGACGAATCGGCAATTGGCGTGCAGATGCGGTAATAAACGAAAACGCCTTCCCGGCGGTCAAACACCAGCCCGGATTCCTTGAGCTTGGCAAGATGCGTGGATACGCGGGGCTGGGCGAGCTGGGTGATGCCAGCCAGTTCGGCGACACTCATTTCTTCCTGCTCCAGCAGGAGCAGCAGTCTCAGGCGGGTCGTATCCGCCAGCAAGCGGCAGTGCTGTGATGCCAACTGGAGATCCATTGTGTTGTTTCCTGGGTTCACTATATATCTCTATATCTTGATTAAAAGATATATTAAAGATTAGCGACTGTAAGGAGGCAGGTCAATAGCGATTGTTAGCAACTACCCACAAGATGCAGTGTCAGCGTTGGGTGCATGCCGAAATTTGCTAAAGATTTAATTGCCTGCGGAAGCTATAATTCAGTGGTCGCTTCGTGTTCATTCTGCACGCAGAAAAAATGCTCTTTAAGCCGACCGAAGTGCATTAAAACAAGACTGACAGGACTATGACTCCCGGAAACGATGAACAAAAACAATTGCTGCTGGACCAGGTAATCAGCATTCTTGACAGCCGGATGAATGCCAGGCAGGCACGGCTGGCGGCGATGTATGTGAAGTACTATTTCCGCCGCGTGCCGCTGGACGACATTGCACGGGAAGCTCCGGCTACGCTGGCAACCATCGTCAGCAACCAGCTCGAATTCCTGAACGTTCGTTTACCCGGTCAAACGCTGATACGCATCTTCAATCCTGACCTGGAAACGGATGGCTGGGAATCTCGGCACTCCATTATCGAGATCGTCAACAACGATATGCCGTTCCTGTTTGACACTGCAACTCTCACACTTTCGGAACTGAAACTGGGTGTACACCTGATTGTTTACCCGGTGATTCGTTTCGAGCGGGATGCGCAAGGCAGGCTGAGCGCCGTGTATCAAAGGAAAAAAAAGGGGGGTGGGAAGGAGCAGGGACAGGCAGAGTCCGTCATGCAACTCCAGGTGGACCGGAAGACCCGGCCAGCAGACCTGGAGAAAATCGAGAGCCGGCTGAAAGCCGCTTTCAATGATGTGCGCATGGCGGTTTCAGATTGGCCTGCGATCGAGCAACGGGCCAGGGATGCCACCAGCAAAATGCCAGACTGGGCGCCCCGGGTTGATAAGGATCTGATGCAGGAAAGCAGGGCATTCATGAACTGGCTGATCGATGACCATTTCATCTTTCTCGGCGTTCGCGACTACATCGTAGAGAAGCGGAAAAATCGCTACCAGTTGAAACTTGTTTCGGGTTCCGGACTTGGCATCCTCAGGGAAACCGAGACGACCGTCACTTCCAGGCCATTGAGCAGCTTGGCTGTAGAGGTGAGAAAACGTCATAACACGGTCCCTTTGATCATTACCAAGACCAATGCGCGCTCGACGGTTCACCGGGCCGGTTACCTGGATTACATCGGTGTGCTCCATATCGATGAAAAAGGCCGCACCATCGGCGAACGCCGGTTTCTGGGCCTGTTCACTTCCCAGGCGTATCGTCTTAATGCGATGGACACGCCGCTGGTGCGGGTGAGGGCGCAACGGGTGATTGATTCCCTTATTTTGCACCAGGGCAGCCATGCCTGGAAGTCCATGGTGCATATCCTTGAATCGCTGCCGCGAGACACGCTGTTCCAGGCCAATTCCAGGGAATTAAAGGAAATAGCGATTGGTGTTTTGAACCTGCAGGAACGTTTGCGGATAAGGCTGTTCATGCGCCAGGAACGGTATGGCCGGTTCTGGTCCTGCCTGGTGTATATACCCAGGGAGCGTTTCAATACCGAGAACCGCGAAGCGATACAGTCGATCCTCTACCGGGCACTCAATGGTGAGCGTCTCGATTACGAAGTCAGTGTATCCGCATCGAGGCTGGCTTTACTGCAGGTGATTATCCGCCCCAGGCAGGGTGAAGAAATCAAACCTGATGTGACGGCTCTGGAGCAAAAAATTATCGAAGCTGTGCGTTCCTGGACGGACGAATTGACTGAAACGTTGATACACAAGCACGGTGAAGAACAGGGGTTGGCTTATGCTGCGCGCTTCAGAAAGGCCTTTCCCGCGGCCTACAAAGAAGATGTTTCTCCCTGGGTTGCAGCTTTCGATGTTGAAAATGCGGCGGCGATAGATGATGGCGAGGATCTGCGCATGAGCCTTTACCGGCCCCGCAAGCGCCACAACGGCATCATCCGTTTCAAGCTGTTCCGAAAACATGATCCGGTCCCGCTGTCTGAAGTGTTGCCCATATTGGAAGACCTCGGTCTGCACATAGTCAGTGAGCGGCCGTATGAATTACATTTACCGGACGACGAGCGCCTCTGGATTCAGGATTTTGACATGACCACCGGGGTCAAGCGCGAACTGGACCTGGAACTCATCCGGGACCTTTTTCAGGAGGCTTTCAGGCGCGCGCTTAGTGGTGACACGGACAGTGACGGTTTCAACCGGTTGGTTATTGCATCCCAGATGCACTGGCGACAGGTCAAAATGCTGCGTGCCTATTGCAAATACCTGCTGCAGACAGGAATCCCTTTTTCACTGAACTACATGGCGGAAACCTTGGCGAAACACCCGTCAATCGCCCGTCTGCTGGTTGAGCTTTTTGAAGCATCGTTCGATCCCGCTCGTGACCATGAGTCCACTTACCGTAAAGAGTTTCGCGCCAGGAAACTGGCCGGGCGGTTTGAGGTGCTGCTCAGTGAAGACTGCAGCGAGGACAAGGTGTTGCTGGAGTACATCCATGAGATGGTGGAGGCCCGTGAAGGGGATCGTGAAACCCAGCGGGCGACAATCAGCCGGGCCTTCAAGCGGTCGCTCGAGTCTGTTTCGAGCCTGGATGAAGATCGCATACTGCATGCTTACTACGAGATCATAAGGGCCACCTTGCGGACCAATTATTTCCAGGTTGATGAGCATGGTGAAGCGAAAGAGTACATCAGCTTCAAACTTGATTCACAGGCGGTTCCGGATCTTCCCCTGCCACGGCCGCACCGGGAAATATGGGTATTTTCTCCGCGTTTCGAGGGCATTCACCTGCGCGGTGGGGCGATCGCTCGGGGTGGA
>JAZFUZ010000042.1:0-3376 GCA_036447475.1 Lysobacterales bacterium
CTTGTCATTGCACAGCACTTCCTCCTCGTTGCACAGACCCAGTTCCTGACCGAGGGGGTTGCTGTGATCGTAGCCGTCCGGGGCCGGATCCTGGAATGAGGCATGGTCCCAGTTAATGCCGGAATCGACGAATCCAATGACCACACCCTCTCCCTGGCCGGACGGCAGGCCGCCTTCACCGTTCCAGATTTTTGCCGCGCCGATCAAAACCGGGCCGGCATCGGTCTCGAGGTGATGAATTTCATTGGGCAGCAGGTTTTTAACACCCGGCAGGCCGCGCACCCGCTCTGCCTGCGCTTCGGTCAGCCTGAGCGCCACCCCGTTGAACAGGTTTTTGTAGCGGGCCCGGATTTCCGGGGCCGCTCCAGTCACTTGTGCAGTGCTGGCAAGAAACTGCTCTAAACGCTCATCCAGGTATTTACCATAAGCCACCGCCTGCGGGCTGAGCAGATCCAGGCGCTTGCCGGTTTTTTCCGGTGCGACAGCTTTGAGCGCATTGACGCTTTGCGTGACGGCGTTATTGCCGTCAAACCGAACCACAGGAGGATCGTCCAGTTCAATGATCCAGGACCTTTTGCCCGCGCTGTCCAGAGGCTCAAGTTCGACCGATTTGGCCAACGCCATGGCACCGGGAATCATCAGCATGACTGCAATGATCAGGTGCAAAACCAGTTTGTAATGTACTTTCCACATAAGGCGATCTCCGTTATTCATCCCTGTACGGGTGATCTCATGGTCACCAGTTCCTCGGCGGCCGTAGGGTGTATGCCGATCGTGCAATCGAAATCCTGTTTGGTCAGCCCGGATTTTACCGCAATGGCGAATCCCTGGACAATTTCCGGGGCATCCCCGCCGACAATATGAATCCCCACGACTTTCTGACTCTTCTGATCCACGATGAGTTTCATCAGGGTTTTCTCGTCCCGGCCTGAAAGCGTGTGTTTCATCGGCCTGAACTCCGAACGGTAAACATCGATCGCACCGTAGCGGCTGCGTGCATCCTCCTCGCTGAAACCCACGGTACCCACCGGTGGTTGGGAAAAAACGGCTGAGGCAACGAATTCGTGGCTGACCGGCCGCCTGATGCCGCCATACACGGTGTCCGCAAAAGCATGGCCTTCGTGGATCGCCACCGGTGTCAGGTTGAGCCGGCTGGTGACGTCGCCCACGGCGTAGATAGGGTCCAGGTTTGTCTGTGAAAAATCATTTACCACGATGCGGCCACCCGGGCGGACATCGAGACCGATCTCCCGCAGCTTCAGACCTCTGACGTTCGGCACACGCCCGGTGGCATACATCACCTGGTCCACTTCCAGCGTGCTGCCGTCCCGGAGTGAAAGCAGCAATCCTCCCTGCTCCGTGTTCCTGATGCGCTCAACCACCGTCTCCAGCATCAACCGGATGCCTTTTTTCTGCATTTCAATCCCGACTACTCTCCTCACATCGTGGTCGAAACCACGCAGAATGGCGTCACCGCGATACAACTGGAGGACTTCCGAACCCAGCCCGTTGAAGATACCGGCAAATTCGCAGGCAATGTAGCCACCCCCTACCACGGCCACCCGTTTTGGTAATTCAGGCAGATCGAAAGCCTCGTCCGAAGTAATCGCAAGCTCAATTCCCGGAATATCCGGCACCCAGGGGCGGCCGCCGGTGGCAATCAGGATTCGTTCCGCCCTGATGGTTTCATCCCCCAACTGCAAGCGGTGCGGATCAATAAAACTGCCCCGCTGCGGGTATAGGGTGACTCCCGATTCGGCGAGCAGGGATAAGTAAACCTGGTTGAGCCGGTCAATTTCCCGGTCCTTCGCCCGAATCAAGTCCGGCCAGCTGAAGCGGACCGGGCCGACATCCCACCCAAAGCCGCGGGCGTCTTCAAAATCCTCGGCAAAATGTGCAGCGTACACCAGCAATTTTTTGGGCACACACCCCCGAATCACGCAGGTGCCGCCCACCCTGCTGTCTTCGCAAATCCCGACACGCACGCCATGGGCCGCGGCAATCCGCGCTGCCCGTACACCCCCGGAACCGGCGCCCAGCACGAAAAGATCAAAGTCATATTGGCTCATACGAACATTTATTCCCGGTTGTTTGTACCCCCTGGCTGAAGGACCCGCAGGCGGATAGGGTAATCAGCGCTGCCATGAATGTCGAACTTCATCGTCTTCGCCTTTGCCGCCTGTTGCAGGAATGAAATTCATGTATTGATCTGAATCAATTACTTGTGGATAATCTCATGGACTTGCCCCGGTCGAATCCGTAGCATATCGCCACACCCCGAAAATCGGTACTGAAAGTTCATGCTTGCTGTTTCTGAAATTTGTTTTGAACGTTATTTTGAGCCGGTTTTTCAGCCCGTCAGCTTCGATCTGGAGGCGGGTGATCTGCTGCTGGTAACCGGTGCCAACGGTTGCGGTAAAACAACGCTGATCCGGATTCTGGCCGGGTTTCTTCACCCGGCATCCGGAGCATACGCCTGCCACACCAACAGCACCGCATACGTGGGACACCAACTGGCCATCAAGGACGATCTGAGCGTCATCGAAAACCTGCGTTTCATGCGGGATTTCCACGGTATTCGCAAACGCAACTGTAAAAAAATAATGCAGCGGCTGGGTCTCGGTCGGGTAAAGGACCAACTGGCACGAACACTTTCTGCCGGTCAGCGCAAGCGTTGCGCCCTCGGTCGCCTGCTGCTTGGCAACAGCAAACTGTGGTTGCTCGACGAACCTTATGCCAACCTGGACCAGCAAGGGGTTGGACTGCTGGATGACATCCTGATCAGCCATCTTTCAGCAGGTGGCGCCTGTGTGCTGGCCACACATGGAAACCATCGTCCCGACTGGGCATCAAGCCATGACTATCATCTCGTTTCCGGGGCGATCGAATGTTGACGAATGAGCACCCGGGGAGCATGTCTGCCGCCTTTCTCGCCCTGCTGCGACGTGATCTCCTGCTGGCGTTCCGCCGCCGGACAGAGTTGCTGTTTCCCATCGCATTTCTGCTGGTTGTCGTCAGCCTGTTCCCGCTGGGCATCGGTCCGGGCCCAGCCTTGCTCGCGCGCATTGCACCGGGTGTGATCTGGATCGCTGCATTGCTGGCAACAGTCATTTCGCTGGATGGCCTGTTCCGGTCTGATTTCGACGACGGCACGCTGGAGCAGTTAATCCTCAGTGGACATCCCCTGACACTGATTGTGCTGGCCAAGATCGTGGCCCACTGGCTGGTGGCGGGTCTGCCACTGGTTCTGCTGTCGCCACTGCTTGCGATCTGGATGAACCTGCCGATGGAATCGCTGGGTGTGTTGATACTGACACTATTGCTGGGTACCCCCATCCTGAGCCTGATCGGTTCCATCGGTGTCGGCCTGACCCTC
>JAZFUZ010000043.1:0-11041 GCA_036447475.1 Lysobacterales bacterium
CTGGTTGCCGCTGTTGAGTACCGCCAGGGCACAGCGTTTCAGCAGGCCCGCAAGATCACCACGGCTGGCGTCATGCAGGCGTTCAACTTCGTGGCGGCTAAGGGTGTTGAGCATGCCCGCCGGATACAGGCGGGTGGAAACGGCATCAGTTGGCAAAGATCTTCTCCTTTTCCGGGGCTGGATAGCTTAACCTAAGAGCCGGGGTCAGAGTAAGTACGACGGGGTCAGAGTAAGCAACTTACTCTGACCCCGTCTCTGTTCTACCTGAATTTCATACAATAGCTGACTGGTAAGCCGTGTGATCTCGCCGAATTTACGGTTTGAAGCGATACAACTCAAAGCATTAGCCGGACTCGAACCATTGGCATTTCGGCCCGACTAACAGCAAGATACAAACGCTTTCCAGAAAATGGTTTTTGCTTGAGCAACCTGCTATCTCATTTGTTAAGATTTCGTAACAATTCCTTGCTACAATACTGCCACAATCTTCGATGGTTAGAAGCATACAGACATAGGGTTTTTATCGCGTACCACACATAAACCTTCCGGCGAAGGCGATCTGTATTGTTGTGACATCCTTTTCCTGGAGCACTATCTCGTTTTCAACCGACCGGTTATTTAGAAGTGGAGAATTATCAATGAATAGAACAATTCGAGTTTCGCTTTCCCTTTTTGCTGTTTTTCTACTACTCCTTTTACCAGTCGCGGGTTTCGCACAGGAAACCACATCGGCCATTCGCGTTAGCCTGACCGGCGCTGACGGCAAACCGGCCTCCGGTGTTGCCGTCACGGCAACCGATACCCGGACCGGCACCAGTCGGACTGTTGCTTCCGGATCCACAGGTTCTGCCATGATTTCGGGTCTGCGAATCGGCGGACCATACACTCTATCAGTGAAATCTGATACCTATGGTGACATGTCGGTCAGTGATATCTACGTCCGTTTGGGCGACACCTTTTCACTGCCACTGATTCTTGGTGAATCGACCTTGGAAGAAGTGGTGGTCACTGCAACCCAGGTGCGGAGCCAGAACTTGGCGCTGGGACCTTCAACCAGTTTCGGTTTGGCAGACCTGCAGGACTACCCGGCCATCAACCGCGACATCCGTGACGTTATCCTCTTTGATCCACGCATTTCCCAGAATCAGGGCTTCGAGGGCGCCATCTCCTGTGGCGGCGCTAACCCGCGCTTCAACAGCCTGACCGTTGACGGCGTGCGCATGAACGACAATTTTGGGCTGAACAGCAATGGTTATCCGACTGCTCGCCAGCCATTCGCCTACGATTCCATCCAGGAAGTCGCAGTGGAATTGGCCCCATTCGATGTTTTTTATGGTGGTTTCACGGCCTGTAACATCAACGCTGTCACCAAGTCGGGAGAAAACGAGTTCCACGGTTCCGTGTTTTACGATTACACCGATGATGGAATGGGCGGCGATTCACTCGAAGGCGATTCCTTAATCCTGTCCAAATTCGATGAGCAACGCTACGGCGCAACCTTCGGCGGTCCGATCATCAAGGACAAATTATTTTTCTTCGTGGCGTATGAAAAGCTTAAAGGTTTTGAAAAGTTCGATCGCGGCCCCGCCGGTTCAGGCAGCGCTGTCGAAGTGCAAGGCGTGTCCCCGGAACAAGTGGCTGAAATACTGGACATTGCCAAAAATATTTTTGACTATGATCCCGGTGGATTTCCGGGCGCAATTCCAGTAGATGATGAGAAATACACGATCAAGTTCGATTGGAACGTCAATGAGAACCACCGGGTTGCTCTGACGCACAACTACAACGATGGATTCAATATTGCTGAAGCAGACGGCGACCCAGATGAGCTCGAATTTTCCAACCATTTTTACGAGCGTGGTGCAAAACTGACCGCGACCACTGCCGCGTTGTTCTCAAACTGGAACGATCGGTTAACCACCGAATTCCGGGTATCTTACTCCGAACTCATCAATCGCCAGATCACAATAGGACCCAAGGAATTTGGTGAAATCAGGATCCAGACCTGGAATGATCCTGATGGTGATGGCAATTTCGCCCGGGCCCACGTGTACATCGGGGCCGATGACTCCCGTCAGGCCAACGAGCTCAATTACGATACCTGGAACTGGAAACTGGCCGGAAACTACGCGCTGGATAACCATCTTCTAACCTTCGGCTATGAGTTGGATCAGATCGAAATATTCAACCTGTTCCTGCCACACATTTACACCGAGAACCGGTTTGATGAAGAGTGTGGTCCTTCCGACCCGAATGGATGCATCGACGCGTTCCGCGAGGGCCGGCCGGATGATATCTACTACGGCACCACGCCTTCTTTCGATCCGAATGACGCTGCAGTTCCATGGGGATATGACATCAATACCCTGTACTTCCAGGATGAGTTCGGCGCGTTTAATGGTGATGTCACCTTTGTGGCCGGTGTGCGTTTTGACTGGTATACCAGCAATGACGTACCCAATGAAAACCAGAACTTCATCGATCGGGCGGGCTATACCAACGCCGACAATTTCGATGGTGTGAGTTTGTTTCAGCCACGCTTTGGGTTCAGCTGGGAGGCCAGCGACCGCGTCACGGTTCGGGGTGGTGTAGGTCTGTATTCCGGCGGCAATCCGAACGTATGGCTTTCAAACGCATTCTCCAACGATGGCGTTACCGCGATTCAGCTACGCGAGTCGAGCGTCATCGAGAGGGGGGCAGGTCACGGCAGGGACTTCTCACTCTTCGACATCCCGATATCAGGTGACGGCCGGCCCTTCTGGAATCCCCCGCAGGATTTCCTTGACGCGGTCGCGGGCCAAGCACCCAATTCTGGTGTAAACGCAATCGATCCAAACTTCAAGATTCCATCCAACTGGAAGTTCGCCCTCGGCGCAACCTGGGACATGGACTGGGGTAAGCTCGGTGACGGCTACATCCTGAATGCCGACATCTTGTACACCAAGTCACAGGATTCCGCGATCATCATCGCTGGCACGGCGGAACTAACGGACCAGGTGGCACCGGACGGGCGCCCGATTTACTTTGACCCACGAGCTGGCTTTCCCAGCTTCTGTTTCTGCTCAGATTACATCCTGACCAATGTCAAGGGCAGCGACGCGGAGACCTTGACCCTTTCACTCACCCTCAATAAATCCCATGACAACGGCTGGGACTGGTCACTGGGCTATGCCTACACCGATGCCAAGGATGTCAGTCCGATGACCAGTTCGGTAGCGTTTTCCAACTTTGTCTTCAACTCGGTGTCCGATTTCAACAATCCGGGCCTGGCGACAACCAATTACCAAATTCCTCACCGCTTCACATTCCGTGTGGCATACGAGGCTTACTGGTGGAAAGACTACCGTTCCAAGTTTTCACTCTTTGGCTCTGCCAAACAAGGCTACCCATACTCCTATGTATTCTCGAATGGTGGTGAAGACTTTGGCGACTGGCTCGACGGGCGTCACCTGGTGTATGTGCCGACCGATATGAGTGATCCACGGGTCACCTATGGTCCTGACTTCAACCAGGGTGCGTTCTTTGATTTCCTGGAATCCAGCGGTTTGAACAAATACGCCGGCCAAATTGCGCCACGTAATGTGTTCAACAGTGGTTGGTGGACACACTTCGACCTCCGCTTCGAGCAGGAATTCCCGGGTTTCAGCAAAGACCACCGTTTCTCCGGTTTCTTCGTCATCAGAAACCTGTGTAACCTGATCAATGACAATTGGTGCGTGCTCAAGGAAGTAGGCTTCCCACGCAGACAATCGATCGTTGAAATGGAAATCGTTGATGATCAGTATCTGTACGAAACTTTTATATCACCGGTCGGTGAGACCCGCGTAGCTAGCGCGTCTCTGTACGAGATCCGGGTCGGACTGCGTTACGAATTCTGATAACGCGACAATTTTGCTCATGAGATTGTGCGGAGTAGCCAGAGGCCAGCCATAGCGCTGGCCTCTTTCTTCTTGGACTCAGGTACAATCGGTTACCTGATGTTTGACACGAAGAGCATCGCACTTAAAGCACTTTTCCTGACCGGTTCAAGTAATCCTGCTCTTCCATTACCCGGCCCTCTTCTATAATATATGCGCCCTTGTCGGACCCAGTTCGCGGTGTAGCTCAGCCTGGTAGAGCACTGCCTTCGGGAGGCAGGGGCCGGAAGTTCGAATCTTCTCACCCCGACCAGTTAAATCAATCAAGGCCTGATGACCCAGTATGACTTCAACAATACCCATCTGATCTGTGATCATCTTTTCGGTAATGTTTATAAGCCTTGCTCAAAGTTATAACTATAATTATAATTCCATGTGTGTGATTCTGGAGGTAGATCTCATGGTTTCTGTTTTGAAGCTCAGGAAAATTGGTGGCTCAGTGGGGTTGATAATCCCTAAAGATGAATTGGACCGCATGCATGTGAAAGAGGGCGATGTATTGTATGGGGTTCCCGACAGCGACGGTCTTCATCTCCAGGTTTTTGATCCATCCTTTGAGCGCAAGCTAAAAGCCTTTGAACGTACCAGAAAGCGTTACCGGAATGCGTTGCGCGAACTGGGCAACTAGGACCTGTTAGCAGGCCCTCAGATATGCCCGAATGGCTCGAAGTGAAGGATGTAGTTCATATCCAACGAATGCTCATTGAAGAGCACGGCGGCTTACATGGCATTCGCGATGAGGGCGCGCTGGAGTCAACCCTGGCACGTCCTCGCCATTTGTTGCATGATCAACCGGATGTGTCCCTTTACGATCTGGCCGCCTGTTTTGGGTTTGGATTGGTCAAGAATCATGTTTTCCATGACGGGAACAAAAGAATTGCACTCACCAGTATTGATGTTTTTCTGCAAATCAATGGCTTCCAATTGGAAGCGGAGGAAGCCGATGCTGTTCTGACCATCAGAGATGTGGCTACAGGCGTACTGGGGGAATCAGAATTGGCTGCTTGGATCAAGGGTAATTCCAGTCCATTTGGCCTAGTGTAGTGAGTTAACATTCTTTTGCCCGCAAGCGGGCTCCTACATAATGGCGCGGCTTTTGCACCGTTGCCCTGGCAGGGATTAGCGATCGCGGCAGGTGATGATCAATGGAGAGTTGGCACAATTTGTTTACCGGGAGCACGGCCTTGAACCGTTTATTGCAAATCATTGCACTGACGCACTTTGTATTGTCCTTCAACCCGGCGTACGCCGACGATCAGGTTCGGGACTCCGGACCCAGTGCATTGACCACCGGCCGGGCGCTGCAGGGAATCGCTCAGTGGAACGAGCAATTGAAGGCAGTCATATCAGTCAATCCCCACGCGATGGATGATGCCCGGGAGTTTGACCAACAACGCAAAGCAGGAGAAATCCGGAGCCCCTTGCACGGTCTCCCCATCCTGATCAAGGACAATATCGAAACGCGGGAACTGCCGACCACGGCCGGTTCTCTGGCGCTGGCCGGGAATGATACGGGCCGTGATGCAGCCCTGGTTGAAAGCCTGCGCGCGGCGGGTCTGGTGATTGTTGGCAAATCCAACCTCAGCGAGTGGGCCAACTTTCGCTCGGAACGATCTTCCAGCGGCTGGAGCGGTGTCGGGGGGCAGGCCCGTAACCCGTATGATCGCCTGCGTTCACCCTGCGGATCGAGTGCCGGTTCCGCGGTGGCCGTAGCGGCCGGGATTGTTGCCCTGGCCATTGGTACTGAGACCAATGGTTCGATTATCTGCCCGGCTGCGGTGAACGGGATTGTGGGCATCAAACCCACCCTGGGGCTGGTCAGCCGGCGCGGTATTGTACCCATCGCCCACAGCCAGGATACGGCCGGCCCCATGGCAGCCAACGTGCGGGACGCGGCCCACCTGCTCAACGCAATGACTGCTTTTGACCCTGGGGATGAAGCCAGCCTGGCGGCAAAGTCCTATTTCGAACGGGATTATTCAACAGCCCTCAAAACCGAGGGTTTAAAGGGCAAACGAATCGGTGTGGTGCGTTCACTTGCCGGTTTTCACGCAGCAGTGGATGCGCGCTTTGACCGGGCGGTGAAAGACCTTGCAACCGCCGGGGCGGCGATTATCGACGACCTGGAGTTCCCGCAATTTCCGCAGGACTTTGCTGCTGCTGCGTATAACGTGCTGCTGTACGAATTCAAACATGATCTCAATCGCTATCTGTCCGGATTGCCGGGTGATGCCGGAAGCTTGACGCTCGAAAAACTGATTCGCTTCAATCAGCAGAATGCGGCAGCGGAAATGCATTGGTTCGGCCAGGATATTTTTCTGCAAGCACAGGAAAAGAGCGGGCTGGATTCGCTTGAGTACCGTGCAGCCATTACGCTGGTTCAGCAATTCAGCCGGTCGGCAATCGATGACTTGCTGGCCGCGCACGACCTGGACCTGCTGGTTTCACCCAGTAATACACCCGCCTGGTCCATCGATCTGGTGGTAGGAGATCATTTCCTGGGCGGCAGCAGTTCTTTTCCAGCCCGCGCCGGGTACCCGCACATCACCGTGCCCATGGGTCAGGTCCATGGCCTGCCGGTGGGCCTGTCATTCTACAGTACGGCATTTTCTGAACCGGTGCTGCTCGAAGCGGCGTTCGCCTTTGAACAAGCCACACTTCATGCACAGCCGCCCGATGGATATGGCGCATGGCATCCTGCCGTATCAGCACAGACCGCAATCAAGGAATGAGCTTTCGCAAGCGGGCTCCTACATAATGGCTATGAATATTCCCGGCAAATCAATCCACTACGAATACGACTTCAAACCCGAAACGGGCGAAGCCGTTGACATCCTTCCCGGACTGAAATGGCTGCGACTGCCGCTGCCCTTTCTGTTGGGGCATATCAATGTATGGCTGCTGCAGGACGGCGACGGCTGGGCGATCGTCGACACCGGCATTTTCACCCATACCACCCAGGAAGTCTGGCAATACGTGTTCAACGAGTACCTGGACAATGCCCCGATCACGCGAGTGTTGGTCACCCACCTGCACCCGGACCACGTGGGCTGTGCGGGCTGGCTGTGCGAACGATTCGATATCGAGCTGTGCATGGCCCGCGAAGAGTATTTGCTGTGCCGCATCCT
This sequence comes from Lysobacterales bacterium, assembly GCA_036447475.1. Lineage (GTDB taxonomy): Bacteria > Pseudomonadota > Gammaproteobacteria > Xanthomonadales > SZUA-36 > JAJRRA01. The sequence continues at coordinate 7,046 of JAZFUZ010000043.1, forward strand.
GGTCACCGATACCGGTTTGCCGGCGCCGGAAGTGGGCCGGCGATTCTACCGCCAGGCCGGATTTTCGGCAGAAAACCTGGACCGCTACATCGAGCTGTTTGGTCGCTTCGGCACCGTCGTCGCCCCCCTGCCCCAGTCGTACCGCCGCCTCTACGGTGGTCTCGCATTCAACCTCGGGCAGCACCAGTGGCAGGTGATCACCGGTAGCGGCCATTCGCCCGAACACGCCTGTCTGTATTGTCCGGAGCTGAACGTTTTGATCTCCGGCGACCAGCTCCTGCCCACCATTTCATCCAATGTAAGTGTCTTTCCCACTGAGCCGGAGGCGAACCCGCTGGCCGACTGGTTCGACTCGCTGCATAAACTGAAGAGCGTATTGCCCGCCGATGTACTGGTCCTGCCGGCTCACGGCAAGCCGTTCAGGGGCGCTCCAATCCGCCTGGACGAACTGATACTCGAGCACGAAACCGGGCTGGAAAAGCTGAGGAAGCTCTGCCAGGAACCGAAAAGGGCCGTGGACGTCTTCACCGCCCTGTTCAAAAGCCGGATTACGGACAGCAACCTGATTATGGCCACCGGTGAAGCAATAGCACACCTGACTTACCTTTGTCGCCGGGATGAAATGGACATCAATACGGATGCAACCGGAACCAATTGGTACCGCACTACCCTTGCCCGCGGTGCACGTGTGCTCGATGGATGAGGCTGTGAACGATGGTGCCGATGATGACGGCCTGGATCATCGAGACGACCTGTTCCCCGGCCAGCGGCAAGACGCGTTCCGAGAATTCAAAACCCAGCACCGTGGCGCCCGCCAGTGCGAACAGGGTCAGCCAGGCGATGCGTTTGCCAAAAGCCGGTTGCATGATCATCCATAACATCAGGCCAACACCGAAACGGTGCAGGATAATCGCTGTGGCAAGCCCGGTGCTCGCGCCCAGTTCACTCCCGGCCAGCCCGGCGCCATCGAGCAATGCGTGCAGCAGCAAGCCCGCCAGCGCCAGGTACAGGCTAAGCATGTGAAAGGTTTCGGCAGCGCGCTTGACGGTGCTTTCAAGCATGCCCGGCAAGGCATAACCGGCCAGCACCAGGGCCAGGGCCATCCAGCCCAGCGGTTCGATGATTTCCGGGATCAGGAACACGCTGATGATAACCACCAGCAGGACGACAATCGTCCGGTCAAGCGTCCTGGCAAACCATCCGCCCTGCCGGATCCACTGGTAAAGCAGCGGTCCGGCGAACAGCATGAGCAGGGCGAGCAACAACAATTTAATCTCCAGGCTTGACAACAAGGCCGCGAATACTACCATGTTGGAGCGCGACTTCATGCAAAGGAATACGGGTGGATACAACTCAAATTGAGGCCATGATTGCCAAACAGTGTGATGAAGCCCACTGTCAGACAGAGCTTCATGATCTGCTCGCTGCGGTTGCCGAACGCCAGGGCAGGTCAGCTCAAGCGGATGACCTGGACTGCGGGACCCGTTTTATCCTGGGCTACATCAAACAGGTGCCGTACATGATCAAGGTGGCGTGGACGGCAGCCGGCAACGTTGGACTGGAAGATGAAATGGAGCAGATCCTGGACATGGTGCAGTCCTACTGGCTGGAGGGCGACGATGTTATTCCCGACGACCTGGGCGTGATTGGACTGCTGGACGACGCCTATTGCTCTTTGAGTTCCCTGCAGACGGTTTCAGATCATTTTCAGCTGCAGACCGGAAAGTTCCTGTTTCCCGACAACCTCAGCTCGGCCAATGCGGTCATGCGAAAAATCATCGGGGAACCCTATGCCACGGATCTCGATCGGATCGTTATCACGACCATGCAGCAAACCGGCCTGATCGAGGCCATGCGATCATTCGCCAGCGAAGAAAAACAGCTGGATTTTTCAAACCACAGCACCATCTGGAACCATGGACCCGCCGGCAATATGGATATCGACAATCTGGCCGGCCTGGGCTTGCTGGACGATTAATGCACGTTCTTACAATTCTGCAAAAGCTTTTCGGGTCAAGTTGTCGCTGCCGCTTTCACCTACCACTACGTTATCCTCAATGCGTATGCCGCCATAAGGCTTCAGTGTCTCCACCCGGCCCCAGTTGACCGCCGCTGCATCTGCGGTTTCCCGCCATTGCCGCAACAGCGGTTCAATAAAATACAGACCGGGTTCTATGGTCAGCACATTACCCGCTTCGAGCACCCGCGTCAGGCGCAAAAAGGGATGTCCTTCAGGCCGTGGAATGGCCCTGCCTTCATCGTCGGTCAATCCCGCCACATCATGCGTTTGCAGCCCGATAAAGTGACCCAGGCCGTGCGGGTAGAAAACACCGCTCAGACCCGTTGCCACCGCCTCATCGGCCGGCACCTTGATGATGCCGAAAGACTCGAGGAGACCCGCAATTTCACGATGCGCCCGCAAGTGAAGGTCCCGGTAATCCAAACCGGCCCTCACCGCTTCGACCAGGCCTTGCTGCAGCGTATCCATCGCCGCCACCAGTTCCGCAAAGCCGTCTTCCCCACTGGCGCCGTTTTGTACAGCGTAAGTGCGCGTGATGTCGGAAGCATACCCATTGACCGTGCAACCGGCGTCGATCAGGAACGACCGCAGCGGGTCGGGAACGGCCACTTCCCTGCCCTGGTAGTGCAGCACGGATCCATGGGTATTGAGCGCCACGATGTTGTTATAGGGAAGCTGTGCATCCGAGTGCTCACAGGCGCCGAGATAGCGCTGATGTATGCGCCATTCACTGGCGCCTTCGCGAAAGGCGTTTGCCGCTTCCACGTGTGCCTTGGCCGCCAATTGACTGGCCTCGGCCATGCAGGCAATTTCATACGGGGTCTTGCGTGTGCGCGCCACATTCAGGCGGTTGACCAGCCCCGCTGGATTGATCCGGTCGTCTTCGAAGCAAGCGGCCAGCGAGGGTGCGTCTCCGATGGCGGCGACATCCCGTATGCCAAAGGAGAGTCCATTGAGTTTGCTCAGCAGACCCGTGCGCCATCCATTCGCTTCACTGACCATCTGGAGGTCAAAATGGTCAGCCCACCAGGCTTCCGGGTCGGCCGGCGGCAAGTACCAGAAATCTTCAGGCTGATGGAAAAAGATGCACGGTTTCCGGCCCGGACGAACCAGCAGCGCGCTGTCGTGGTGGCGGGTCAAGGGCAGCCAGGCCAGGAAGTGGGGATTGGGGCGAAAAGCGTATTCATAATCGTCCTGGAAACTGATCAACGGTGTACCGGAGTGCACCAGCACAGCCTGCAGGTTTTCCGCCTCCAGTGCAGCGGCCCAGCGGTTTTGCATGGCAGCCACGTGGGACGCGTAAAATTCCTTGTATTCTTTGCTCATGAATCGAATCCATTGGTAAAATAGGCAAATTGGCGCTGTAGCGAACTTTAGACCGAGCAAGCGAGGAAGGCAAATTGACTATCCGTCTCTACAACACGCTCACGCGTAAAAAGCAGGATTTCGTACCGATCGACCCGGATCGCGTAACGATGTATGTCTGCGGCCCGACGGTCTATAACTTCGCACACATCGGCAATGCCCGCCCGGCGGTGATCTTCGACCTGTTGTACCGCGTGCTGGCGCTGCATTACAAACAAGTCGTCTATGCACGCAATATCACGGACGTTGACGACAAGATCAATGCCAAGGCGGCCGAACTGAAGGTGCCGATCAAGGAAATTTCAACGCACTTTGCGGACGCTTATCACGCGGACATGGCAGCCATCGGGGTCGGACTACCCACCATCGAGCCACGCGCCACCGACCACATTGAACAAATGATCGGCATGATCCAGCGGCTGTTCGACGCCGGCCATGCGTATGAAGCCCTGGGCCACGTGCTGTTCGACATCGAGTCTTATGACCGTTATGGCGCCCTGTCGCGCAGGGACATACGTGAAATGATCGCGGGCTCGCGCGTAGAAGTAGCACCGTTCAAGAAAAACCCGGGTGACTTTGTGTTGTGGAAGCCGTCGCAGGAACCACAACCG
>JAZFUZ010000044.1:0-11337 GCA_036447475.1 Lysobacterales bacterium
GTCGGGAGTTCGATCCTCCTCGGCTCCACCAAATACAGGTAAACCCGGTAACTGGGGAGTGAGTCGGCTTCAACCGCTGGGATGAGGACACTAATTGGTTAAAATCCTACCCATGTCAGAAATGTTGGTCATAATGTGTACCTGCCCGGATGAAGCGACGGCCTCGAAACTTGCGGGTGGCTTAGTAGAAGAACAATTGGCGGCCTGTGTGAACATTGTGCCCGGTATCCGCTCCATCTATCACTGGCAGGGCAAGATCAGCAATGACGCAGAGGTATTGATGGTGATCAAAAGCCTGGCTTCCCGATTCGAAGAGCTGGAATCTTGGCTGTTAGAACATCACCCTTATGACATTCCGGAAATAGTCGCTTTGCCTGTGAGCCGCGTATCGGCTGAATATCGCGCATGGATCGAGTCGAGTATCGGTCTGCCACTCACCTAGCTGTGAATTCTGTGAAGGTTGTTCACACGGGCTAAAACCGACAAGGGCCTCTATCCACTGCAGTTGGGCCAATTCCGAGTGCAAACATAAACTTTTTTTCAAATTTCGTGCAAATGCACCTGAAAAAGCGCTGGAAAGTGGTTTGCTGACGGACCGTAATGGAGGGTTGAAGCCCATTCCCCCCTGGCTGGCGGTTCACCCATGGAACTCAGGCAATATTTTTACCATCTGGAGCCACAGTCCGCATATAATACGTGCTTGCATAAAGCGAGTAGCGTTAGTACACTGGCCGGTCTTTCGCGAACTGCGTAGCTCTATATTTTTTTAAGGAACTGTCATGAAAACCGGCATTCACCCCGAATACAAGGAAGTGGTGTTCCAGGACATATCTTCGGATTTTTCCTTCCTGACCCGCTCGACAATCAAAACCAAGGAAACCATCAAGTGGGAAGATGGTAACGAGTACCCACTGGTCAAGGTCGAAGTTTCCAGCGCGTCACATCCTTTTTACACCGGCAAGCACAAGATGCTGGATTCTGGCGGCCGAGTAGATCGATTCAAAAAGCGCTACGGCAAATAAGGAAATCGACAAGCCAAAAAAAAGAAAAAATCTGTCGATCAAAAAAGCCCGTGCAGGCGTTGACAGCAAGGGCTTTTTTTTTGGGACTCTCCTCTATCATTAGTCTTGCCAAGCCTATGATTAACAAATGAAATAATGGCGCGGTAATCCTGGGCAGTGTTATAATTATTTGTCCTGATAACAGACGGTGCAACAAAGTAATCAGGCGTTCGGTTTGCAGTCCCCATGTTTAAAACGACGTTCAGTCGAGGAGAGTTCAGTGTCCGAAAGATATGTATTGGTAACCGACCCTGCCACTGGTAAAGATCTGCGATTGCCGGTAGTCGAAGGTACCGAAGGGGAGCCCGCGCTGGACATCAAGGCGTTGCCCTCGACATTGGGCTATTTCACCTATGACCCTGGTTTTTCCGTCACGGCAGCCTGTACCAGCAGTCTGACTTTCATCGATGGCGCCAAGGGCATCCTGCGCTACAGGGGATATCCCATTGAGCAGTTGGCGGAACAGAGCAGTTTTCTCGAGGTGGCCTACCTGTTGTTGAACGGAGAATTGCCGCTCAAGGAAGAATTTTCCACGTTTCGTGAGGAAATCACCTACCACACGATGGTTCATGAGCAACTGAATCATTTCATATCCGGTTTTCATTATGATGCCCACCCGATGGCCATGATGGTGGGCGTCGTGGGTTCTCTGGCCGCTTTCTATCATGAGCGGATGGATATGGAAAATCCGGAGCACCGCATGCTGTCGGCCCAGCGCATGATTGCAAAGATGCCCACCATCGCCGCGGCCTGCTACCGGCATCACATGGGTCGGCCCACGGCTTACCCGAAAAATCCCCTGGGTTTCTGTGGTCGATTCCTGGACATGATGTTTTCCGTGCCAGCCGAGGAGTACGAACTTAGCCCGCTTGCAGCCAGGGTTGTCGACCTCCTTTTCATACTGCACGCGGATCATGAGCAAAATGCCAGCACCTCTACCGTGAGGCTGGTGGGGTCGACCGGCGCCAACCCCTATGCCTGCGTTGCTGCCGGTATATCAGCTTTGTGGGGCCCCGCCCATGGTGGTGCAAATGAAGCGGTGTTGGCGATGTTGAGCGAAATAGGTGATGTTTCTAATGTACCCAAGTTCATCAAGCGCGCAAAGGACAAATCCGACCCCTTCCGTTTGATGGGTTTCGGGCATCGAGTCTATAAGAATTACGACCCGCGAGCGACCATCATCCGCAAGGCGTGTTACGAGGTGCTGGATGAAATGGGCGTAGATGATCCGATGATGGAGTTGGCAATGGAGTTGGAGCGGATTGCCCTGAAAGATGAATACTTCATAGAGAAGAAGCTCTATCCCAATATCGATTTCTACTCCGGAATCATCTACAAGGCGCTCGGCATTCCAACCAGTATGTTCACCGTCATGTTCGCCATTGCCAGGACGGTGGGATGGGTTGCCCAGTGGCTTGAACAAAGCAAGGAGCCAACGAAGATTGGCCGTCCCCGTCAGGTTTACGTTGGCCCGACCGCACGCGACTATGTGCCTGTGGAAAAACGCTCCCGGTGCAGCGCTCAGTAGATTTCGTACGGGTCTTCGTCGGTTGAGCCATCTCGGCTTTCTCCGCCCGCAGCTTGTTCCATCAGCGGCAGCCTTCCCGCCTGGAATATTTCCGTTATTGCATGGTCATTATCAAGTCTTGCGAGCAATCCGGAGTCTGGGTCTATCCGGGCCTGCGCCAGGCCTTCGGGCATCGACGGCGGTTTGTCATCCACGCCGTCGAGCGCTATCCCCATGAACTCCATCCAGACAGGCAGGGCAGCCCGGCCACCGAGCTCCCTTCTTCCCAGCGGATCATGATTGTCGAATCCTACCCATACCGAAGTCACGAGGTGGTCGTTGTAACCTGAAAACCAGGCATCACGTTGTTCGTTGGTGGTGCCCGTCTTTCCCGCCAGATCGTGGCGGCCAAGTTGCATGGCGCGCACACCGGTCCCACGGCGAACAACATCCATCATCATGGACCGGACCAGGTAGGCAGTCTGAGGTGATATGACTTTTTTTGCGAAAGGGCTTTGGGCTGCAGAATGGACCTTGTGCTCGCCTGAATCTTTTGCGGTCACCTCCAGTCCCTGGGTTTTTGAAGCAATATTCAGTGGTCTGAATTCGGGCTTGCTCTGGTCCGGTTCAGTGATTTCAGTCGCTGTTTTTCCCTCGCAATTGTCGCAAATCAGGGATGGCGGTGTTGCATATACCACGCGGCCGGAAGCATCCGTGATTGATCGGATGAAATGAGCCGTTACCAGGTAGCCACCGTTGGCAAATACCGCGTAGCCACGGGCCATGGAGAGTGGCGTAAGAGAAGCACTGCCAAGCGCCAGGGAGAGATTGGCTGGGAGTTCGTCAAGCTGGAAGCCGAACAGCGTAATGTACTTCCTGGCATACTCGACGCCGATGTCTCGCAACAGGCGGATGGAGACCAGGTTCCGGGAATTGACCATGGCTTCCCTGAGGCGGGTAGGGCCATAGAATTTTTGACTGAAATTCTGGGGTTTCCAGGTTCTTTCGAGCTCCTTGTCTTCGAAAACGATTGGAGCGTCATTGATAAGGCTCGACAGCGTAAAACCACGATCGAGGGCAGCCGAGTAAATAAATGGCTTGAAGCTGGATCCCGGTTGCCTGCGCCCCTGGGTGACACGGTTGAATTTACTGCGCGAAAAGTCCGAACCGCCGACCAGTGCCTTGATATCACCACTCATGGGGTCCAGTGCAATCAGGGCGGCTTCAACTTCTGGTAACTGCCCCAGTTTCCATGTTCCATCATCGTGCAATCGGCTGAGGATGATATCCCCCGGCACCATGATTTCACTTACTTCTTCTGGTGTCTTACCCTTGCTGTCACGATTGATAAAAGGTGCAGCCCACTTGGTTTCCTCCAGGCTCAGTGCAATGGTTTGGCCGTTGCGCAGGTAAACCAGGGCGAGTTCATCCTCCACCTCGAGGACCACGCCTGGCTCCAGTCCGGCAACCGGTCGATAGGATATCAATACTTCGTTCCAGGCCTGGGTTGTGTGCTTGTCCGCCAGGTCGATATGGGCTTCTGGACCACGGAAACCATGCCGCTGATCGTATGCCTCAAGCCCCCTGTCTACCGCGAGATTGGCTGCGGTCTGCAGTCGGCTATCGATCGTAGTGATCACTTTATAACCACCGGTGTATGCCTTGGAACCGAGCAGGCGCAGTGCTTTGATCCTGACCATTTCAGCCACGTAGGGTGCTGATATTTCAGCGATGGCTCCGTGATAGAAGGCACGGTCCTGCTCGTTGTTCGCTGCTGCATGCTGGGATTTGTTTATGTAGCCCAGTTCCAGCATCCGGTTAAGAACGTAGTTTCTTCGTTCCAGTGCACGCACCGGAGCGTTGATTGGATTGATTCGTGAGGGTGCTTTGGGAACTGCTGCAATCATGGCGCACTGTGCCAATGATAACTGCGAGGTAGACTTTCCATAGTAAACTTCGGCCGCCGCGCCGACGCCGTAAGCACGGTTGCCCAGGAAAATTTTGTTCAGGTAAAGCTCAAGGATCTGGTTCTTGTCCAGCTGCCGCTCAATTTTCAGTGCGAGAAATATTTCCTTGATCTTTCTGGTGAATGTTTTTTCTGAGGTCAGGAAGAAGTTCCTGGCCAGTTGCTGGGTGATGGTACTGCCGCCGATGGTCTTCTCACCCGTTGTCAGCAACGACCAGGCTGCGCGTGATATGCCCTGGTAGTCAACGCCTGGGTGTTCATAAAACCGGGCATCCTCGCCCGCGAGAAAGGCGTTTGTCAGTTGAGTCGGGATTTCGTCTATGGTGACCGGGATGCGCCGTTTCTCCCCGAATATTCCGAGGAGTTTCCCATCTGAGCTGAACACGCGAAGTGGCACCTGCAATTGAATATCACGCAGCGTTTCTACATCCGGCAGGTCGGGTTTAAATATCAGATACGTAATACCCATGGCCGAGATAGCCAACAGGCAAGAGGCGAGGAAAAAAATAAGGAACCAACTAAGTAGTTTCTTCACGCGATTATCCTGCTAAGCTATTGCCCATGTAATAAGAGTATCAAGGAAGACGGATCTTCTGATTTTTCACCGCCCCAGGCGGGCAAAAATCGGTATGATACCAAGTGGCAAGCAAGGAAGCGCCTGTTCTTCAAGTATGATTGACAACATGGTTTCCCGGCAGTTGCCACAGCCTGCATTATAAGGTCCGTGGAGTGCTTGTGACTGAAGTTTTTGTTACCGCGTTTGAAAGAAAATATGAGATCAACGTTGAGGTATGCTTCATTTTCTGTTAAAAAACAATGTATGAAGTGTCAGTAAACCATTGTCGAGCAAAGGATTGAGGGCAATTTGAAAATATTCGGCACAAAATCAGTACCCGTAATAGGCTTGGATATAGGGTCTTCAGGCGTTCGCTTGTTGCAACTATCACGTTATGGATCTTCCTACCGGATTGATCATTTTGCGATCGAGCCGCTTCCGCAGGGTGTGATCGTGGAAAAATCGGTCCAGGATATCGAGGCCATCGCAGCTGCAATTCAGTCAGCTGTCAGAAATTCGGGCTCGAATTCGAAGTTCTGTGCTGTCGCCGTATCAGGATCAGCCGTATTTACTAAAACCATCAGCCTTCAATCCAACCTGGCGGAAGCAGATATTGAGAGCCAGGTGCAGATCGAGGCCAACCAGTACATTCCATATCCTCTGGATGAAATCAGCCTTGATTTCGAGGTACTGGGCCCGTCACCACGCAATGCGGACATGGTGGATATCCTGTTGGCAGCCAGTAAGAATGAAAACGTGGAGGCCCGGCAGGATGCACTGGAATCGCTTGGACTCAAGGCCAGGGTGGTCGACGTCGAGTCATTTGCCATTGCAAATGCATTTGAACTGATTCGCGAGAGGGAGGGGATCAGGAGCACGGAGACCGTTGGAATTTTCGATATAGGGCATGATCTCTCCACCTTGCTTATTCTCAGAAATGGCCGCGTCATTTACACCCGGGACCATCCTTTTGGTGGTAATCAGCTGACTGAAGAAATCACGAAGCGCTATGACATGTCGCCGGAACAGGCGAAGTTCTTCATGCGTGGAGAGCCCGGGCCTGAAAACTTCGAAGATGAAGTGCTTGAGCCGTTCATGTTGAACGTAGTGCACCAGATTAGTCGTGCGCTGCAGTTTTACAGTTCCAGCGCAGAGTTTTCTAACATCAGTACCATTTACCTTGCCGGTACCGTGGCCTCCGTCAAAGGTCTGGCTGATGTGGTTGAGCAGGAGCTCGGTGTAAAGACTGGCATTGCTGACCCGGTTAGTGGTTTGGAATTGGCCCCTTCAGTTGCGCTGGCTGCATTGACAAGGAATGCTCCGAACCTGATGGTTGCAATGGGGCTGGCGTTGAGAGGCTTTGACTAATGGCCAGAATCAATCTCCTTCCATGGCGTGAGGAAGCGCGCAAGGAGCGCCAACGCCAATTCATGTACTTCTTGATGGGTACCCTGGTTCTGGGCGTGATCCTGATTCTTATTGTTGGATTGTTTTTCAATCAGCGAGTCAGTCACCAGGAAGCGCGAAACCAACAGATTCAGGTCGAAATTAATCGCCTGCAGCTTCGCATTGACCGGATCGCGGAGCTGGAAAAAACTCGCAACCGGCTGCTTTCGCGCAAGCAGATAATTGAATCTTTGCAGGCCAGTCGCTCACTCACTGTGGAGCTACTGGACAGGCTGGCCAGAAGCATACCGGTTGGCGTAACGCTGCAGACAGTCGGGCAGCAGGGCACAAACCTGACCCTGACGGGAACCAGTCAGTCCAATGCGCGGGTTTCGGCCTATCTGCAGAGCCTGGAAGAAATGGAATTATTTGTCGGGCCTGAACTGCAATATGTGCGCGCCGCCGCAAAACCAGCGAACCGCGTTGAGACTTATGAGTATTCTATATCGGTGAAGCTGGACAACACCCAAAAGGACGATTTGGGTGATGAGGAAAACCAGGCGGAGACAGGCTGATGCTCGATCAATTAAGAGATCTTGATTTTCGTGATATCGGTAGCGCTCCTGCATCAGCGCGCTACATCATTCTCGGTTTCCTGCTGGTTGTCATTATTGCCATAGGTTATTTCCTGCTGATCAAAACCAAAACCGAGCAGCTTGAAATCGTCCAGAAAAAGGAAGTTGTCCTGCGCGTTGATTTTGAGAACAAGCAGGAAAAAGCTGCCAATCTCGAAGCGTACGAGGTTCAGCTGGCTGAAATGCAGGAACTGCTCGAGACCATGTTCCGGCAGCTTCCAAGCAAGACCGAAATGGACAAATTGTTGGTGGATGTCTCACAGACAGCCCTGGGCGCGGGCATCGATGTTGAGTTGTTTCAGCCCAGTGCAGAAACTCACCATGATTTCTATGCGGAAAGGCCAATCTCCGTTCGCATGCTAGGTGACTATCACCAGTTTGGTGAATTCGTTAGTGGCGTGGCGTCACTGCCAAGAGTAGTGATCCTCACGATGCACGACATTTCGTTACGCCGTGCAAATCCCCGTGGTATCAAAGGAAGTGATGGTCGCCTGATCCTGGAAGGGACGGTCAAAACCTATCGTTATATTGATGAAGAAGAGGCGGCTCAACTGGCCGAGGCGAATGAACCATGAACAGCATGATTCATCTCAGTACACTGAAAATTGTGGCCCTGGCGTCAATTCTGACCCTGTTGACAGCCTGTGACGGCAGCCAGGATGACCTGGGGCGCTACATAGCTGATGTCAAAGCACGACCAGCTGCTCCAATTCCGCCGATACCCCCCGTTCGTACCTACACCCCCTACGTTTATACAGGTTTGCAAGGTCGTGATCCTTTCCGCCGGTCAACCAGCGAAGGTAGTGACGAAGCAGTCGACAATGATCGGGGCAATGGCCCGCGTCCTGATTTTCAACGCACTCGGGAATACCTCGAAAGATTTGATTTGGACACCTTAATGATGGTCGGGACCTTTGCAAAAGAAGCATCGGACTGGGTCTTGATTCGCGATCCGGACGGTACGATTCATCGGGTTTCTACGGGGAATTACATGGGCCGAAATCACGGAAAAGTAAGTGTAATTTCACCGGGTGAAGTGGAGTTGAGCGAGTTTATTGCCGATGGTGCCGGCGGATGGCTGGTCCGGGATGCTTCTATGGCGCTGGGCGGAGGCTAGGCGCCCAACCACTTCCCAACTCACTGAACACGGCAATATCACGCTGAAGGAGTACCGGACCGGATGCTTGAGCTATTAACCTTTAGAGGCAGTGCAATGAACAGCCATAAGGAATGCGTAAAAATTCAACCGCGAAACCGTGAGAGAGGGCGCAGCATGCGTAATTCAGGAAAAGAATTTCTGACGGGTTTGGGCCTGTTATTGACGATACTGCCGATGATGGCGGCTTTTGCAGCAACCAATGTGACCGGCATTGATCACAGCAGCACCGCGGATGGTGGTGTGAGGATTACATTGCAGAGCAGTGGTGATGTGCCACAGGTCAGCGTGTTTGCCACACAAAACCCGGCGCGGATCGTACTGGATCTTGCCGCTACAAAAAGTTCGGCAGGAACGGATGTGGTAACTGTTGGTCTGGGGCCCGTTCAGCAATATTCCATTATTGCGGCCGGTGGCAGAACCCGGCTGATTGTGGAACTTTCACAACTGGCTGCTTATGACTACAGTGCGGATGCAGGCCAGGTCGTACTGACGATTGCGGGTAGCGGAAGCTCCACCGGGCCGGCGACAAGCAGTGGTGGTTCAGATTTCAGAGTCACCGGCATTGACTTCCGCCGTGGCGAAGAGGGGCAGGCTCGGGTCATTGTGAGTATGGATCGCCCAGGTGCCAGTATATCGGTGGAAGAAGGCACAAATACTCTCACCCTCAATATTTTCAATGCCGGCGTTCCAGACCGTCTGAATCAGCGGTTGGACGTGATTGATTTTGCCACGCCCGTGCAGTTGATTGACACCGCACCAGTCAACAATACGGTCCAGGTCGTCATGACAACATCGGGCATTTACGAGCATCTGGCATATGAATCAGGTGATGACATCGTGGTCGAGATTAAACTGCTTTCGAAGCATGCCCAGGCGGTGGAGGGTAACGAGGTCAGGTTCTTTGAAGACAAAGTCTACGAAGGCACCAAGGTAACTTTCAATTTCCAGGATATCCCGGTTCGCTCTGTTCTGGCGTTGATCGCAGATGTTTCCGATCTGAATATCGTCGTAGCAGACAACGTGCAGGGTAACTTGACACTGCGCTTGACTAATGTGCCCTGGGATCAGGCGCTCGACATCATTATGGATGCTCGTAATCTCGACAAGCGTGAGAACGGCAATGTCATCTGGATTGCTCCAACGTCAGAAATTGCGGCCCGGGAGCAAGAACTGTTGCAGGCTCAGCTTGACCGGCAGATCCTGGAGCCCTTGCAAACGGTATTGATTCCGATCAATTATTCCAAGGCGGTAGACTTGGTAGAACTCATTCTGAATGCCACCAGTGACTCCGAATACGGGCTGTTATCCGAACGTGGCTCAGTCACGATGGATGAACGGACCAACACGCTGTTGGTGACCGATACGGCTGAAAAGATTGTCAAAATCCAGGAGCTCATCACTGAACTGGATTATGCGGTACGCCAGGTTCAGATTGAATCGCGTATCGTGATTGCCAGTTCCGAATTTGCCCATGAGCTGGGTGTTCGTTTTGGTGTGCAGGGTCTTCATCGAGGCAGCAACATCGGGGTGATTGCAGCGGATGGGCGTGCAGCGGATATCGTCAACCCGGCCATCAACCCGAGAAATGATGGGCTGCTTGACATACCTTCTTATCCGAATCGTTACCAGGTTAACCTGCCTGCGCCCAGTACTAATGCGGCGACTCTAGGCCTTTCCTTCCTGAGCGGTGATTGGTTGCTGGACCTGGAATTGTCTGCATTGGAAGCCCGGGGTGACGGTGAGGTGATCTCGACCCCCCGCATTGTCACCGCTAACCAGGCTGAAGCCTTTATTCAGCAGGGTGTGGAGATTCCGTATGAGGAAGCAACCTCTTCAGGCGCCACTTCGGTGAGGTTCAAGGAGGCTGTGCTGGAACTCAGAGTCACCCCGCTGATTACGCCGGATAATCGTATTCAGTTGGAGCTTGAAATCAAGCAGGACACAGTGGGTGAGATATTTCAGACGGGAAGGGGTGGCTCAGTACCTTCAATCGACACACGCGAGCTGAGTACAACGGTATTGGTAGCCAACGGCGACACGGTAGTATTGGGTGGTATTTTCCAGGATGAGACCGCTTCGTCAGAAGATAAAGTGCCGTGGCTGGGAGACATTCCGGGTGTTGGCGTACTGTTCCGGCGCCGAACCAATGAAACCAAGAAGCGTGAATTGCTTATATTTGTTACACCCACTATCGTGGAGGATCGACCGGTACAGTAAACTGGCGGATGCCTTGGTTTACAATGAACGCCCGGGTAACTCCCGGGCGTTTGCTTTACCCCATGCACTCCTTACAATGGAGTTGGTGAACGTATGAGCTCTCTGCCCTGCTCTGAATCCTGTGAACGAAACAAGGCGCCCATTCTGGAAGTCCTGCAGCAGCTTTTGCCTGCCAGCGGAAAAATCCTTGAAATCGGTTCCGGAACAGGTCAGCACATTGTGTATTTCGCGCCACATTTCCCATCCCTTCAGTGGCAACCTTCCGACCGAGATGAGTACCTGCAAGGGCTGACAGCCAGATTGGGGCAGGAAGGCAGTCCGAATATCCTTCCTCCGATTAAGCTGGACGTGCTTGAACAATGGCCGGAAGGGTTTTTTGATGCGGCTTATTCAGCCAATACGGCACATATCATGGGCTGGGTCGCAGTCTGTGCTACGTTTGCCGGGCTTGGGGCCTGCCTGGCACCGGGAGGATTGTATTGCCTTTATGGACCCTTCAACCAGGATGGCCGGTTCACGGCAGACTCCAACCGGGAGTTTGACAGTCATCTCAGGAGCCGTGATCCACAAATGGGCTTGCGTGATCTTGCAGCACTTGAATCACTGGCGAATCGCAGTCAAATGGTTCTTCACAAGCAATTTCCAATGCCAGCTAACAACCAACTTCTGGTTTTCCAAAAAAAAGGACTTCAGGCTTGAAAATAACACCAGCCCAATCTGCATCAGGTCTGGTCAGCCAGCTGCGATCCCTTTTGTCCGGCCAGCAGGACATGATTGCCAATGCGGCCAGTCTTGTCGCTTTACTGTTCCACGAACTGGAAGACGTGAACTGGGTGGGGTTTTATTTTCT
>JAZFUZ010000045.1:0-4343 GCA_036447475.1 Lysobacterales bacterium
TCTGTTTGGAATTGTTGCTGGCCAGGATGATGGCTGCATCGACATGTTGCTCTGCCAGCTTGCGCAACACATTTCCTACCTGGGTTGCGCGCGGTTTTGGATCCAGCAGAATGACATCGGGGTCGGATTGTTTGCAGGCGAGCGCAAGATCATCGTTCGTGTTGATGGCACGGCACGACAACCCAAGGCGCTCCGCAACATTACCGATGAAACGGGAAATTCTTACATCGTCTACAATTATAAGTAGTCTGACTCGCTGCATGTTCTTTACACGACCTGAAATCACACGTTCTCGCTACGAAGGCTAATAGCCGTATGTAATCAGTTGATATACGTTGGGTGAGATTTCGGTAAACTTTTGTAAAGAATTGTGAACTCATTTTAGCGAGTATCAGGTGAGGCGTACTCAGGGCCTGCACGCCATCGTTGAAGCAATCCTGCTCAGCAGGATCAGGCTATATTCCGGTCACTGGAAAGAGAATCCCGAATTTTGGAGGCAAGTTTGCTTTCTAGCGTAGGGTCTGCACAGGACCGGAATGCGATTTAGTGTGTTCGCTGTTCGACTCGAACCTGACCTGAGCAACAAACCTGTAGCCTGTCCCACGGATGGTCTTAATCAGGGCAGGTTCCTGTGAATCTTCATTGAGTTTTTTGCGCAGTTTTCCGATCAAAACATCAACGCTACGGTCGGTTGGCGCCCAGTCGCGTCCGGCTATAAGATCCAAAATTCGGTCCCGGTCGAGTGCCTGGTTCGCATTGAGCACGAGTGCTGAAAGGAGTTGAAATTCGTAGTTGGTCAGATGAACATGATCTCCAACCGGGGAGATAAGCTCATGCGCAGTGAGGTTCAGTGTGAATCCTGCAAAGTGTGCTACCGAAGGCTTATCTTCCTGTCGCGGTCTTGCAGACTGTGACGCGCGTCTAAGCACACTGCGCACCCTCGCCAGCAGTTCGCGTTTATCGAATGGCTTGGTCAAATAATCATCAGCACCAATTTCGAGTCCTACGATTTTGTCTACCTGTTCTGTTTTACCGGTCAGCATGATAATGCCAACGTCCGACCAGGTACGCAGTTCTTTTGCTAGTGTAAAACCATCCTCATCGGGTAGAATCAAGTCGAGAATGACCAGATCGGGAGCATCGTGGTCGAAGATCCGCCGCATCTGCTCGCCATTGGCAGCAGTGCTAACCTTGTAACCCTCCCTGGTAAGGTAATGGTTGAGAAGTTTGCATATGCGCACATCGTCATCAACCACCAAGACGTGGAGAGATTTATTCACCGTGGTTACAATACCCGAACGCTGTTAACCCTGTAGCTGTGATGACAGCTCTCCCATTATTCACATGACTGAATCAAAGATTGACTCGATGATATTCATGGGATGCACAAATAGATTGTGGCCTGATATATGTTGAAAATTCAACCGTCAGGGCATCCGTTGCTCAGTCTCTTGGTTTAGGCTTTATTAATATATTGTTGACTAAAGATATTACCATACCTTCCACGAGAAGAAGCCATCGCAAGGTGATCGTCATCAGCGCGGTCACAGCCGTGGCAATCCTGTTGTTTGACCTTAATATGCCACTGGGCGTAGCCGGCGGTGTACCTTACGTTGCACTTGTCCTTATAGGTCTGTGGTCTCCCTGGCGCTACTACATTTTCCTCATGGCAGTGGTTGGTACGGTGCTCATTGTAGTTGGCTATTTCGCCTCGCCCGCGGGGGGTATTCCCTGGGTCGTGCTTTCCAATCGTACCTTGGCTTTGTTTGCGATTTGGATTACGGCTTTCCTGGTCATACGTATTCACGACAGTGAACTCCATTTTCGGACCATATTAGATACTGCAGCTGAAGGCATCATCACGACAAACCCTGACGGTCTCATACTGTCATTCAACAAGGCCGCTGAGACAATATTTAATTATATCGCTGAGGAAGTGGTAGGGAGAAATATCTTACTGCTGTTGCCCTCACCTGAGGGCGAGAAATGTGATGGATGGTTTAATGCCTATTCAAAAAACGGCGAATCAAAGATCGCCGGTAGCAACCGTGAGGTCTTGGGACAACGCAAGGATGGGACGACATTTCCATTGCATCTCGAGTTAAGCGAATTCCATCGTGGGAATCAGCGAACATTTACCGGAATAGTGCGAGATTTGACCGCGCAGAAACAAGCTGAAGACGAGCACCGTAAATTATCAAGAATTGCTGAACAAATTCCTGCTTCGATTATTATTACTGACACTCAAGGGAATATCGAATATACCAACCCCAAGTTTTCCCAAGTGACCGGCTATACAAGTGAAGAAGTCATTGGAAAAAACCCGCGCTTCCTTAAATCCGGAGATAAATCTCCTGAGGAATATAAACGGCTGTGGAAGACGATAAGCTCTGGCGGCGAATGGCAAGGAAAGTTTCACAACAAGAAAAAGAATGGTGAACTTTTTTGGGAATACGTATCCATTACGCCTTTAAGAAACGCACGGGGGGACATTACGAATTTTCTTGCAGTAAAGGAAGACATCACGGATCGTCTGGAAAAAGAAAGACAGCTTGTCCATGCAATGAAAATGGAGGCTATTGGCCGGCTGAGCGGTGGTATTGCACACGATTTCAATAATCTGTTAACCATAATCCTCGGTAATTTGCAGCTCCTCGGGGAGGATCTTGGCCCCAACTCGAAAGACATTGCCGAACTTATTGATGATGCTACTTCTGCCGCTCGGGACTGTGCCGAACTGACTCAGGGAATGCTGCTTTTCTCACGTAAGCAGGTACAACATTCTAAGACGATCAATATTAATGCGGCTATTAAAGATTTTGTACGGCGCACAGAGCGCATGCTGGGGGAAACCATCAAATTGAAAGTCAATTTGCTCAAAGACCCTCTGTGGACGATGTGCGACCCGGTCCAGTTTGATGGTGTCCTCATGAACCTCGCGATAAACTCACGTGACGCAATGCTGGAAGGAGGTACGATCACGATCAAGACAGCGCGGAAGTACATAGATTCGGAAGCAAGTACCCGTTATCCAGGGCTTGAGCCGGGCAACTATCTCGCTGTCAGCGTATCTGACACCGGCGTCGGTATGGACGAAGAGGTGCTTTCGAAAGCCTGCGAGCCATTCTTTACCACCAAGCAATCCAGCAAAGGCAGTGGACTGGGGCTAAGTACCGCCTACTCCTTTGCGGAGGAGCATGCAGGACAGCTCACCATCAAAAGTACGCTCGGTAAGGGTACGCTCGTTACGATCCTTCTCAAAGAATCGGCACCCGATACCGATGGCGCCAGGGCTGAAGACGTCCATACGGATTTACCCGGCGGTTCCGAAACGATACTGGTGGTGGACGACAGACCCCGGGTGCGAAAAGTTGCGGTGCGAGTTCTCAATAGCTTGGGCTATCAGGTGCTGGAAGCGGGCAATTCCTCCGAGGCAATGCAGTTCCTGGAGACAGATAACACCATCGCGTTGCTGTTCAGTGATATTGTAATGCCGGGTGGCATGAACGGATACGAACTGGCGAGTCAGGCAGTGGGGCTTTATCGCGAATTGAAAGTCCTGCTGACCACGGGCTTCAGTGATGAGTTGCGGGACAAACGTCCAGATCACTTCCATAATTTTCCTGTTCTGAAAAAACCTTACTCAAAACAAGAACTTGCTGAGCAAGTTCGGGAAGCTCTCGGTAGTGATCGGAAGATATCCTGATGCCACCTACACGGTCATCAGATGTTTGCCTTGCGCAAGCGTAATGAGTTGATAATCACCGAGACTGAACTGAAGCTCATCGCGGCCGCCGCAATCATGGGTGACAGCAGCAGGCCGAACACCGGGTAGAGCACGCCGGCGGCAACCGGCACGCCCAGCGAGTTGTAAATAAAGGCGAAGAACAGGTTCTGGCGGATGTTGCGCATCACGCCTCGGCTCAAGCGCCGTGCCCGCACGATGCCGCGCAAGTCGCCTTTCACCAGGGTAACACCGGCGCTTTCCATGGCCACATCCGTACCGGTTCCCATCGCAATGCCCACATGGGCCTGGGCCAGCGCCGGAGCATCGTTGATACCATCGCCGGCCATGGCAACGATCCGGCCTTCCGCCTGGAGTTTCTTCACCATCTCCACCTTCTGGTCCGGCAGGACTTCCGCCTCCACCTGATCAATATCCAACTGGCCGGCAACGGCCAGCGCGGTGGTCCGGCTGTCGCCGGTCAGCATCACCACTTTGAGCCCTTCTCGGTGGAGATCTGCAATCGCTTGCGGAGTCGATTCCTTGATGGGATCGGCCACACCGATCAGCCCGGCAGCCTTGCCGTCAATCGCAAGCAGCATGACCGTCTGGCCCTCGG
>JAZFUZ010000046.1:0-9554 GCA_036447475.1 Lysobacterales bacterium
ACTGGCGCTTTTCAACCATGCTGCGGTAAGAGGGAACGGCCAGGGAAGTGCCGATGGCAACCAGGACGATCGACATCATCACTTCAACCAGGGTAAAACCCCGGTGGCGGCGAAAAGTAAGAGGGATATTCCTTGAGCCTGTGCTCAGATTCGCGCTGAACATAACAATCATCCTTGACTGTAAAATGTGACAGTCTCTTGCTGAAAAAGTAACAGTCTCTTCCTGAGACGAATAGATTATAGGCCAATCGGGTGATGTTGTTGCCCCGTTGGGAAACCGTCCAGGCCAGGATTTCCTGCCGTTCATCCGGGATGGGGTGCAAATTGCCGCTGGATTCAGGGCTTATGCGCAAAAACCGCCCCGAGTGGGGGCGGCTTTTTTAAGGTGTCATGATTCGCTCCCATGAGCGAAACCATTATTTGTCAGGGGCGGGAGGTTAGCGAGTCGGACCTGCGCCTGCTGAGGCATATCATCCGGGACCACCCGGACTGAAGCCGGCACAAGATCACGCAGTATATCTGCCGGCTTTGGGGCTGGCGCACGCACACTGGTTACCTGCCGCTTCTCAATTAAGGTGCGGTAGGAAGGCAATGCAAATGAGGTAATGATCGCGACGATGGCGATCACCACCATCAGCTCAATAAGAGTGAAGCCCCGGTATTTGGAAAATCCGTTTTTCCCGTTCTGCGGATACCTCCTGGTCTGTCCGAATGTTTCCATTTCGGTCCCCAAGAGAATATGATTGGTTTACGATTTATAGTATAGAGGCGCTGCAAGGGAAAATATGCGCCAAGCAATGACCGCTTATCGTTATGAAAAAGCCGCTCGTCCGGATTTTGTACAAATGAACGGCCAGAGAAGGAAAAATCCCGACTGGGCATTACAAAGGGTGACTTTATGAATACATGGAAAGTAAAAAAGCATTCCGGCTTTTCGATGATAGAGTTGATGATCGTTATCGTGATCGTGGCCATTCTCGTTTCACTGGCCTACCCTTCCTACATCCAGTACGTCAGGAAATCCAAACGCGGAGAGGCCCAGCAATTGCTGATGAACTGGTCAATTAACCAGGAAATCTGGCGGTCGAATAATCCACTCTATGCATCCACAGGCAACATTGCCGCACCAATACATGAACATTACGATTTCAACACGGTTGGGACTCCAACTGCTACTGCATACGTTTTGGTAGCGGCAGCCAAGTCCGGCGACGACCAGCTAAATGATAAAGCCCGGGATGGAACCGCTTGTAGCACTTTGAATCTTGATGATACAGGTAAGAAGTATAGTGCGGGTGATGACACGATAGCGGTATGTTGGGATTAATCACCCAGGACAGCACCCGGATTTCACCCCCGCGTTGAAATTCACTAGAATGATCTGAACCGTCAAGGACGCGCGGGCGGCATCAGACTTGTGCCAGTGAACCCCGCATGCGTAATGCCTTTGCACAAGGTCAGTAAACAAAAGTTCATCAAGGGGATCAAAGCCGTGCTGGCCGGCCTTGTTTTGCTCCCGTTTCTCTATTCCGGCCAGGACCGGCCCAGCCAGTTGGAGCAGGTCTTGCAGCGCGGCAGCCTGATCGTGCTGACCCGCAACGGCGCCAGTAGTTACTACCTGGGGCCCGACGGCCCCACCGGACCCGAGTATGCCCTGGCCAGGGAATTCAGTGACTACCTGGGGGTCGGTCTGGAAATCAGCGTGGCCGGGGCGTTCAATCAGCTGTTCGGCTTGCTGGCCCGGCGCCAGGGGGACCTGATCGCCGCCAACCTGACCCGGACTCCAAGCCGTGAACTGGCCCTTAATTTTGGCCCGGATTATCGCGAAACCTCTACTTTTGTCGTCTACCGGCGCGGACAGCCCCGTCCGCAGGCCCTGGCAGACCTGCTGGACCTGAAAACCATGGTTATCGCCGGATCCAGCTATGAAGAAGCGCTGGTAGAGGCAAAACGGCAATACCCGGAACTGGAATGGGAAGCGCGCAGCGATGTCGGTATCGAAGACCTGTTGCTCGCCGTGTCCGACGGCGTCATCGATGCGACCCTGGTCGATTCCAGCATTTATAAGCTGCATGCGCATTTTTACCCCCGCACCGCCACGGCGTTCAGCCTGCCGGGCACCCTGCCCCATGCCTGGGCCTTTCCGCCCGGGCCGGATGACAGCCTGGTGGAAAAGGCCAGGGCTTTCATGCTGCAAGCCAGGGATTCGGGCCGCCTGGCGGCAATCAATGACCGATTCCATGCGCCCCGGCAGAGCCTGGACCGGACCGGGATGTTCCAGTTTCTCGAACAGGTCAGGCAGCGCCTGCCCCCCCTGCTGACCCTGTTCCAGCAAATTGCTGCGGACCAGGACATGGACTGGCGCTTACTGGCGGCCATGGCTTACCAGGAGTCACACTGGAAACCGGATGCTTCGTCCTATACCGGCGTGCGCGGGATCATGATGCTGACCAGCCGTACCGCCAAACAGTTGGGACTGACCGACCGCCTGGATCCGCAACAGAGCATCGAAGGCGGCGCCCGTTATTTCCTGCAATTACGCAAGCGGGTGCCGGCACGTATTAAGGAACCGGACCGCAGCTGGATGGCGCTCGCGGCCTACAACATGGGCATGAGCCATCTGGAAGATGCCCGGATTCTCACCCAGAAACAGGGTGGGAATCCGGACCTGTGGGAAGATGTGGACCGGAACCTGGATTTGCTCAGCCAGGAAAAATGGTACAGCGAGTTACGGTACGGCTACGCGCGGGGTTTCGAAGCCCGGCAGTACGTGAAGAATATCCGCAGCTATTACGACATCCTGGTGTGGATGGATACACGTGATCATCCTTTGCTGGTGGCGAAACTGTAGGGACTCACATTTCCAGCCACAAACAGTGGCCGGATTTTTTCTTGATGGCCTTCAAGCGGGCCGCATGTAATGCGGCTTCCTCATCAGTGGGTAGCAAAATCTGCAAGGCGGGGCGCTCTTTGATCTCGAAGACATCTTCTCCAGTGTCCGTCGCGGGGGCAGCCTCGAATCCAAGCGCCAGGTCGCTTTGACCACCGGTCATGGCGAGATAAACGTCAGCCAGGATTTCAGAATCAAGCAGCGCGCCATGCAGATTACGGCTGCTGTCGTCAACATCAAAGCGCTTGCACAGGGCATCCAGGCTGTTGCGCTGGCCGGGATGGAGATCACGAGCCAGTTCCAGCGTATCCAGCACCCGGGCATGGCTTTCAATCCGCACCGGGTGGTTGATCAGGCCGAGCTCCATGTCCAGGAACCCGACATCGAAAGGCGCGTTGTGGATCAGTAGTTCCGCGCCCTCAATGAAGTCCAGAAACTCCTGCACAATATCTGCGAACACGGGTTTATCCTGCAGGAATTCACGGTTGATGCCGTGTACTTCCAGTGCACCGTCCTCAATGTCACGTTCCGGGTTCAGGTACTGGTGGAAATGCCGGCCGGTCAGGCGGCGGTCGATCAGCTCCACAGCGCCGATTTCGATGATCCGGTGTCCGTCCTGCGGCTCCAGCCCGGTGGTTTCCGTGTCCAGTACGATTTGTCTCAATTGTTAGTACTCCTGCAAGATGATATTGCCGTGTAGGAGTACTGGTACTCCTTCAAGGTGATAACTATGGGATGGCCGAGCTTGCCAGTTCATCGGCCCGCTCGTTCTCCGGCACACCACTGTGCCCTTTGACCCACACCCATGTTACCGCGTGTGGTGCGATCGCCGCTTCCAGGCGCTGCCATAACTCCACATTTTTTACCGGCTTTTTAGCCGTTGTACGCCAGTTGCGCTTTTTCCACTCTTGCAGCCATTGGGTCATGCCTTTCATGACATAGGTTGAATCGGTGTACAGGGTAATGTTGCAGGGGCGTTTGAGGGTCTCAAGTGCCTGGATGACCGCCATCATCTCCATCCGGTTATTGGTCGTGTCGGCCTCACCGCCCGAAAGTTCCCTGCGATGGCCACGGTAAATCATTACACTGCCCCAGCCACCGGGGCCGGGATTTCCACTGCAGGCGCCATCGGTATAGATGATTACAGTTTGCTGTGGCATCGAAGGAACCTCTGATCTATTCATGAACTCGTATCTCGCACCTAAAATATCCAACTTCTGGGTTGCAAATCTTCGCATCTGAACATTTTAGATCACAATCTACTTCGTCCAGAATAAATCAGTGGTTCCTTAAGCTGATTGTACAACGCTGGAGCGGGTTAGCGGAGTCATTTCCGGGCCACTGCGATGCCGCGCCTGCAGCAGGATGACATCGGCAATGGGCGAGCCCAGGCCAGCCAGGCCCGAACTCATGAATACCGGGCGCCTCAGACCCAGCAGACCCGCTCCGGCATAACCGTGCATGGTCATATCCAGGCGATCCAGGCATGATTTCACTTTCAGTGGCGCAATCCCCGGTAGTCTGCGCAACCGGCCCTGAAAACGAAACCGCCATCCCATCCGGTTAATCCCAAGGATGATGAGTACACCATCCCTGGCCAATACGCGCACTGCCTGATCCAGTTCCGACTCCATCCCTTCACTGATCACGTGGTGCAGCACGACCATGCTGAATACGCTGTCCTGGAACGGCAGCCTGACAGTCTCGCATACGATAGACTGGCCGGAGGATGGTTCACTGCCCCGGTTCAGGCGCATCAACAAACCGAAATCATACCCGGCGGAATGAAGAAATTCCGGGTTTAACACCGGTGCAGCAGCGTGACGAATTTCCAGGACATTGCCCGACAGGCCGGCTCTGCCCACACTCCTGAGCAATCCTTCGGATAAAACCCTCAGGTCTTTTTGCAGGGATTTTGTGTGCAGCGCAGAATTCGACACCGCTCAGGCCACTTCTTCTGTAAATTTGATAAAATCCTCTCTCCCCGGCACCGTTTGTGCCGTTTGATGAAGCGAGTTTATGATTAAAATGCCTGTAATTGAAGTCACAGCTGTTCCTGCCTTTTCCGACAATTATATCTGGCTGATCACCAGCGGTGGAAATTCCTGCGCCGTGGTGGACCCTGGAGATGCACAGCCCGTGCTCGAAGTACTGCAGGAAAAAGGCCTTGACCTGGCCTACATCCTGATCACGCACCATCACCCCGATCACATTGGGGGCATGAGGCGCCTGCAGGAATTGACCGGAGCTGAAGTCTTCGGGCCGCATGATCCCCGCATCTCAGGACAAAGACGCATGGTTGCGGAGGACGAGATCGTCGGCTTACCAACGCTCAGGCTTGAATTCAGGATACTGGAAGTGCCGGGACACACCAGCAGCCATATCGCATTCTTCGGCCACGGCTGCCTGTTCTGCGGCGACACCCTGTTCAGCGTGGGTTGTGGCCGCCTGTTCGAGGGCAGCCCCGAGGAGATGCAGGACTCAATGGACAAACTGGCCGGCCTGCCTGCAGAAACCCAGGTGTACTGTGGACATGAATATACGCTTTCCAACTGCCGCTTCGCCCTCGCGGTGGAACCTGAAAATGAACACCTCATCCGCCGCAACAGGGAAGTCGAGGCACACAGAGCTGCCGGCCTGGTTACAATTCCCAGCAATCTGGGCGAGGAACTCATGGTTAATCCATTCCTCAGGTGTCGGCAGGCATCCGTGGTTGCAGCCGCTCAAAAACGGAAACCCGGCGTGCAGGCCGGCGCCGGGACCCTGGCGGTAATCCGCGCATGGAAAGACAATTTTTGAATTGCCATCTACGGGAAAACCCATAGATTACTGGTGCGATCTACGGGTTTAAACTTGACCCAGCGAGTACAAACCGCATAATAGCGGGCCAACAACATTTGGAGGAGTGTTTGTGTTCTTACGCTTAACGTCAGCGCTGCTGATACTTTCGCTTGCAGCTTGTGCCACCACCGGCCAGGGAACGGCTGAAATCGCGCAAGCCGCCCCGAAAGCCATGCCGGATCCCATCCCGAGTTCCACCGCCACGGTAGACGAACATCTGTTTATTCCGGCATCATCAATCACCCCTGCTGGCGGCGAAACACACGTCCATGACGACGTATGGGAGCGCCTGGTACACAGCTTCGAGCTGCCGGAATGCTCGGACCACGAAACCAGCTTGAAATGGGCACAATGGTATGCCGACCGCCCGGAATACATGGCACGAATATTCAAACGCGCGCAACCCTGGATTTTCTTTATCACTGAAGAACTGGAACGGCGGCAGTTGCCGGGTGAACTGGCCTTGCTGCCGATTGTTGAATCCGCCTATGATCCTTTTGCCTATTCCAGTGGGCGCGCCATGGGTGCCTGGCAATTCATCAGCAGCACGGGCAAAAATTATGGGCTGAAGCAGAACTGGTGGTATGACGGCCGCCGCGACGTCTGGGCATCAACCCATGCAGCGCTGGATTACCTGAAATACATGAACGACATGTTCGCAGGCGACTGGCTGCTGGCGCTGGCGGGATATAATGCCGGTGAGAACGGAGTCATGCGGCAAATAAAGAAAAACGCCCGTGCCGGCAAGCCAACCGACTTCTGGAATCTGCGCCTGCCCCGAGAAACCCGTGCTTATGTTCCAAAATTGCTCGGATTGAGCTGCCTGTTCAGGGATCCCGGGGTGTATGACTTCAAAATCCCCAGCACTGCGGACAAGCAAGTGATAACAAGCATCGATCTTGGCCACCAAACCGACCTGGTGCTGGTAGCTCAAATGGCCAATGTGCCGATTGACGTCATGTTCACGCTGAACCCCGGATATAACCGCTGGGCTACTTCGCCGGACGGGCCTTATCGCGTGGTCCTGCCCCTCGAAGGCGCAGAACTGCTGCAGGCCAGCCTGAAAAAAATCGATCCTTCCGCCTTGATGAAATGGGACCAGGTGGTGGTCGAATCCGGCGATACACTTGCGAAAATCGCAGCCCGCCACCACCTGCCGGTTGCCGTGTTGCGCTCGAGCAATAAACTCGAGGGCGACCTGATTCTTGTCGGTCAGAAACTACGCCTGCCCCGGGATGAGCAGCTGCTGGTGGACCCGCTCTACGCACAAGCGGCGATCGAATTGCAGAATTTGCAGTCGGGCCTGATCGCAGCCCAGCGCCTGACCCATCGGGTCAGACCGGGTGAGAGCCTGTCCGTGATCGCGCGCCGCTATCGCGTGTCCGTGGAGGATCTTCAGCGCTGGAACGACATAGCCGAGCCGCGCGCACTCAAAGCTGGAAAAACCATCACCGTATTCCACAGCCCGACCCAGGCTCCGGCCAGCGGCGGCACGGTACAGTACGTTGTTCAACGCGGTGATTCGCTGTGGACCATAGCCCGCAAACACAAAGTCAGGATCAACGACATCAAGAGCTGGAACGGCCTCGGGAACAACACCGTTATCCAGCCTGGCCAGTCCATCAAGATCATTCAATAGAGCCCGTTGGTGAACCACGCTTCCTGGTTCCGTGCCGGCTTGCTCACGATCATGGCGACGGGCTGGTTCAATCTGGCGCAAGCGCTTGAGCTGAACGGCGAGCCCATTCAGGGCGGGCTGATGTTTGGCGTGACGCAGCCCGGTAATCAGATCTTCCTGGACGATACTGAGGTCATGGTTTCCGGCGAAGGGAAGTTTCTTATCGGCTTCGGTCGCGATGAAGCCGGCGTACGATTGTTGCGCGTGAAAGGAGGCCCGGGCCTGGATGAACTGGTGACACTGACCGTCGCTTCGCGGCTGTACGACCTGGAAAAAGTGGACGGACTGCCACCCGGAACCATCACTCCCGATCCCGCGGCAGCAAAACGCATCGCTGAAGAAGCGGCCATGGTCTCTTCCGCACGTTCCCGCCGCGATTCACGGACCGACTATGCACCAGGGTTCATCTGGCCTGCACAGGGCCGCATCAGCGGTGTTTACGGCAGCCAACGCCTGCTCAATGGAGAACCCCGCCGTCCCCACTTTGGCCTGGACATTGCCGCGCCGGCGGGCAGCCCGGTGTATGCACCCGCCGCCGGCATCGTGACTCTGAACCATCCCGACATGTATTTCTCCGGAGGCACCCTGATCCTGGATCACGGTCAGGGCCTGTCTTCAACCTTTCTGCACCTCAGCAAGATCCTGGTCGAAGTGGGAACAACGGTCCAACAAGGCGACCTGATTGCAGAAATCGGCTCCACCGGGCGGGCCTCAGGTCCGCACCTCGACTGGCGCATGAACTGGCTGGACCGCCGGGTAGACCCGCAGTTGCTCGTAGAAGGAGCGCCGGAGTAAGCCGTGGCCGGGGTCGGAGTAAGGAACTTACTCCGACCCCGGCTCTGATTCAGGTGCGGGAAAGCTCCAGGCGCACTGGGGCTCCGGCGCCGGCTACGTAGCCGCCTTCCAGGCCCTTGGTGACTACCGATACGGCGTTGTGCGGGTGCAGGCTTTCGTAGTGGGTACAGCGTGCCCAATAGTCGAGGATGCGCTCGTCGCTGTTGAGCGCGGTCTGAATGCGCCGGCCAGCGTCTTCGCAGAACATCAGGTTGCTGCCGTTCAATAAGGCAAAAGCCTGCTCATCCTCACGCTTGACGGTAGCCTGCACCGGTGTCTTGAGTGCATTTTCGATTTCGTCAATCAGTTCCACAATCGGGAACATTTCGAAAGTAGGTGTCAGCTTTACGCGGACTTCCGCCGCGCTGCGCTGGCTGTGAGCTGTGGCGAGAATTCCCTCCTCGCTGCCCAGCCATTGATGAATTTTGCTGAAATCAACTTTGTCATGGCCGAAGAAATCCTGGCGGAACTTCTCCTGGATCAACTGGCGTGACAGGGCTGCAGAACAGGGACAGGTACTGGAATACAAAATTTCCAGACCCATTTCCAGGCTGAACTCCTGGCCTTCAAGGATCCCGATCATTGAGACCGGATAACGCCGCCAACCTTCGTTATCGCTCTTGAGCGCGGGGCGGCGGGTGATGTAATCAAAATCGACCCGGATCAGTGCCCGATTGCTGAGGCCTTCATGGGAATCCAGGAATGAACACAACAACTGCCTCAGGGTGCAGGGATTGAGTGGCCGTTCGCCGAAACCCTGGTCCAGATGCAGGTACAGCCGGGACATATGAATGCCCCGCACATCGGGATCGATCAGGTTCACGTAGGCGGTAACCAGCGCTGTTGACTGGATCAGGCCACCCGCATCATCCTCGATGCGGACCGGCATCTCGATCTTGTCCATGCCGACCCATGCCAGTTTGCCGGCCACTTCGGCCTTGGCATCATTGGCAATGTCGGGCATATCCCGCAATACGCTTTCAAACGGTGTCATAATCGTCTCCGCACCTGAATTGTATGATATCGGTCCCACAGACCTGCAATCAAGTGCAATTAATACCTTAAACGGGGATTATCCTTGAAAAGCTTGCGCGGTACAAAATTATGTCAGAATTAACGGGGTCGCCTTCGCTGCGCTGCGTCGATCAAATTTGTTCCCGACAAATTTGTCAAACCTCGTTTCGGTTCGAATCGGTGACGCGTCGTTTGTAAGCAAAAAAAGCCACTCTGTAGTGGCCTTTTCTTAATTGGTCGGGGCGAGAGGATTCGAACCTCCGACCCCTGCAACCCCATTGCAGTGCGCTACCAGAC
>JAZFUZ010000047.1:0-2892 GCA_036447475.1 Lysobacterales bacterium
TCGGTCGCCATCGAATCATTCCAGCGATTGAGATAACCGAATAATGCTATCGATGCCACCAGTTCAACGATCTGGCCTTCATCAAAATACCTGGCCAACTCGTCGAAATCTTCCTGTGTCACCTGATTGGGCAATAACGAAGCATTGACGGCGAGTCGCAATGCTGCGCGTTCAGCAGCGCTGAACAGCGCACTGTTTTCAAACTCCCAGACTGCAGTAATTTTCTGGTCTGAAGCCTTGTAAATGGAAGACAGGTTGGCCATGTGTGCCTGGCAGTAGCGGCAGCCGGCCGCCTGGCTGGCGATCAGACTGACCAGCATCTTGAGTTCCTCATCGACCGTGCCTTCATAGAGGACGGCCCGGTTCAGCTGCATGAACGCTTTGGCGATCTCCGGGCGCCTGGACATGGTCAGGATGCTGTTGGGGATGAAGCCGCGGGTATTTTCATAGTGGTCAAAAAGGGCTTTGAACTCCGGGACCGCATCCCGGGATAAGGGTGACATGTGTGGCATGCTTTTTCTCCAGGCTTGCAGGTGACGGGAATATTGATTCTACGTCAAACAGCCCACAGGCACGAAAATGGGGCCTCGCCGGTGAGTTAATGCGGCCGGGCCAGGATACGGACCGGGACGTCCATTCCAAATTCGAAGGAATCATAAAACAGGCGCTGGTCCTCGACACCGTGCTGCACGAATGCTTGTTTCGCGGTAGCGATCATTGCCGGTGGTCCGCTCATGTAAACATCAAATCCAGTCAAGTCAGGGAAGTCATCGATCACGGCCGCATGAACAAGGCCTGTGAATTCATCGCCGGCGTGCGGGGAACCGGGCTCACAAATTGCCCGGCGGTAATGGATGTGGGCGTGCTCGCGGGCCCATTGAGAAGGCAAGTCATCCAGGTACAATTCTTCGCTGATCCGGGCGCCCCAGTAGAGATGGATCTCCCGCTGATCGTCCTGTTCAAGCAGGTTTTCGATCATGGATTTCAGCGGCGCGAATCCGGTGCCGCCACCCATCATGATCATCGGTCTTTCTATTTTGTCATTGCGAACAAAGAAGTTACCGAGGGGGCCTTCGAAACGCAGGATATCCCTTACTTTCAATTCATCAAACACGTAGCCCGTGAAACCGCCTCCTTCCACGTGACGAATATGGAGTTCAATCTCGTCTTCCAGCGAGGGGCAGCTCGCGATGGAGAAGGCGCGTCGCTTGCCGCCGGCGAGCAGCACATCGACGTATTGCCCGGCCAGGAATTGCAATCGCTGTGCCTTGGGCAGCTTCAACCGGAGGCGGACCACGTTTTTCGACAGCACCGTTTTCTCGATTACCCGGGCAGGCATCAGCCTCACCTGGATATCGCGCACGGCTTCGATTTCCTTGACCTTGACCACCAGGTTTTCCATGGGCTCCGCCTGGCACATAAGTGCAAAGCCTTCAGCGATTTCGCTGCGCTCCAGTGCAAGGGGCGGATGAAAGGGATAATGAACTTCGCCGCTCAGGACATTGCCTTTGCAACTGCCGCAGGTGCCGTTCTTGCAGGAATAGGGAAGCATCACGCCCTGGCGCAGGGCGGCAGTCAGAATGGATTCACCTTCTCTTACCAGGAAGGTTTTTCCGCTGTCGGCGATACTGACTTCGAATTGCTTCACATGTCGCTCCAAAAGGCTGACCAGAAAAACAGGCGCCTATTGTCGCTGATCAGGATCGAAAACCAAAACCTCTCTTGCGGAAGAGCGAATTTCCACTCGCTATGATCGGTCAAATCCGACAGACTCCCGGGATGGGAATTCTCAGATTACTTTATCGATTGCCCTGGATATTGTTACATCTGCTGGTCGGCCTGCCGCTGACCCTGCTCAGCTTTACGTCTTGGGCAAGAGCTGTCCGCGTCGGCGGACGGCCGCTTAATGACATCGTGCCGAACTGGTGGGCGGGCATGATCTGCAGCATTTTTGGCCTGAAACTGAACATCCATGGCGGGTTCCAGCCTGGCGCTTTGCTGGTTGTGGCTAACCATATTTCCTGGCTGGATATTCCCTTATTGCGTAGCGCGTTTCTGATGAGCTTTGTCTCCAAGGGGGAAGTGAAAAAATGGCCGCTGGTGGGCTTGATGGCATCTGCAAGTGACACTGTTTTTCACCAAAGGGGCAGCCATGATTCGGCCAGCGGGGTTTCGATAGTGATGGCTGAACGCCTGCAGCAGGGGATGAAAGTCGCTATTTTTCCTGAAGGAGGCATCCTTCCGGGGCATGGTGTAAAACGTTTTCATGCGCGATTGTTTGCTGCGGCGATCGAGACATGCTCACCGGTTCAGCCCGTGATGATCCGGTACCTGATTGACGGGCACCATGATCCGGACAAGACGTTTAACCCCGGCGAGTATTTCATGGCTAATGTCTTCCGTCTGCTCAAACAGAAAAGTTGCACAGCACAAGTGGTGGTTTTGCCAGTCATTGATCCGGCCGGAAAGAAGCGGCGCGAACTGGCGATGGAGTCAGAGTCTGCTGTCAGGGCCGCGTTCGAAAGGGACAACGGCAGTGACGATGTGGAATCTGCGCATGGATGATTTGTTCGATCATTTCAAACCACCGTTTGGAATGCGCAACCGGCACATGCAGTCCCTGTTGAACAGCAGTGGATTACGCCACCGCCGTATCACGCGCTCATCCGAAGCCCTGCAAAACAATGCCGAAGTCTATACCCTCGATGGCGGCTCCGGGATCAGGCTGCAGGGGCTGTATTCCAAACAAGCATCAAAAAGCCGGGGTCTTGCCGTGTTGCTGCACGGTTGGGAGGGCAGCGTGAACTCAAGCTACATCCTGGCCAACGGGGTCCGTCTTTATCAGGCCGGTTTTGACGTGTTCCGGCTGAATTTTCGTGATCACGGTGAAAC
>JAZFUZ010000048.1:0-7284 GCA_036447475.1 Lysobacterales bacterium
TCACCAAGACCTTTAGCGCAGACGTCGAGATTGAAGTTCGCGTCAGCCATGCTGTTGTAGTGACGAACGCCCCGCTGCAGGAACTCAGGGCATGGCTGGATTCCACCTGCCCCGGTCTGCGGATCATGAGCGCCGGCAGTACGATAGAAATCTATAAGGAAAAAGGAGCGCCACGGGAGTTTGTGGAGCGCTTTGCCTTGCGTGACTTTCAAGGCAGCCACGCCTTGGGACACACACGCATGGCGACGGAAAGTGCGATTACCACCCAGCATTCGCATCCGTTTTCCACCGGACTGGACCTCTGCCTGGTGCACAATGGTTCCCTGTCCAATCACAACCGCCTGCGTGAACGGTTGCAGGGTGAAGGGATCGAATTCCAGACCGATAATGACAGCGAAGTGGCCGCAGGTTACCTGATGTGGCAGTTGCACCAGGGTGCATCGCTGGAACAGGCACTGACCAGCGCGATTCGTGACCTGGATGGCTTTTATACCTTTGCAGTGGGCACACGCAAGGGTTTCGCCGTATTACGCGATCCCATCGCGTGCAAGCCGGCGGTCATGGCGGAAAACGAGGACTGGGTGGCCATGGCATCAGAGTTTCGCGCCATCGCCCAGTTGCCCGGTGTGGAACAGGCAACGGTCTGGGAACCCGCTCCGGCTACGGTTTACAGTTGGGGAGAGGAATGACCCAGTTCGATCTTGCGCGCGATTCCGTGCGCGCCCTGAACCAACGCCTCCATGAATCTCCTGAAGGGCGCTGGCTGGTATTGCATCCCGACGGTCGCCACTGCATCGCTGCGGGCGTTGACGCGCCGGTAGAGATAGGGGTACAAGGCCATGTCGGCTACTACTGTGCGGGCATGAACAAGCAGGCGCACATCACGATAAAAGGCAGTGCCGGTCCGGGCGTTGCGGAAAACATGATGTCTGGTTCAGTGCGGGTAAAAGGCAACGTATCCCACTGCGCCGGTGCATCGGCTCACGGCGGTCTGTTGATCGTGGAAGGTGATGCCAGCGCACGTTGCGGTATTTCCCTGAAAGGATCCGACATCGTTGTGGCCGGATCGGTCGGGCACATGAGCGCATTCATGGCCCAAACAGGCCGGCTGGTAGTTTGTGGTGACGCAGGTGATTTTCTGGGCGATTCGATCTATGAAGCCGTCATATTCGTTGCCGGAAAAATCGGCGAACTGGGTGCGGACTGCGTCGAGAAAGAAATGACAAGCCAGCACAGGCAAGACCTCGCTGATCTGCTGACCGCATCTGCCATTGAAGCGAAGCTCGACAGCTTCCGGCGCTATGGCTCTGCTCGCAAGCTGTACCATTTCAACATAGATCACGCGAGTGATTACTGACTGCCATCCGTTATTCCCTGTTTGACCTCGCACGTGGAACTGATATGACCAAGCAAAATCTACTTCGCCCATCAGCAACATTTTCCCTGGACGTGCTCGCTGAAATTCATCGGGCTGCGGACCAGGGCATCTACGAGATCAGGGGTTTTGGCACCAAACGCAGCCTGCCTAATTTCGATGACCTGCTGTTCCTCGGTGCATCCATGTCCCGCTATCCACTGGAGGGCTATCGGGAAAAGTGCGCGACCAATGTCACCCTGGGAACCCGGTTCGCCAAAAAACCGATCGAGCTGAAAATTCCCATCACCATTGCAGGCATGAGCTTTGGCGCCCTGGGCGCCAATGCAAAGGAGGCGCTGGGTCGCGCGGCGACCCAGATGGGGACCAGCACGACAACGGGTGATGGCGGCATGACCGAGGAGGAACGGCAGTCTTCGAAGACCCTGGTTTACCAGGTATTACCGTCCCGCTACGGCCTCAACCCCGATGATGTCAGGCGTGCTGACGCACTGGAAATTGTCGTTGGACAGGGCGCCAAACCGGGTGGTGGCGGCATGCTGCTGGGGCAGAAAATCACACAGCGGGTGGCTCAAATGCGGGACCTTCCGGAAGGGATCGACCAGCGCAGTGCCTGCCGCCATCCTGACTGGACGGGGCCTGACGACCTGGAGATCAAAATACAGGAACTCCGGGAAATCACCGACTGGCAGATCCCGGTCTACATCAAGATCGGTGCAACACGCGTCGGTTACGACGTCGCACTGTCAGTCAAGGCAGGCGCCGACGTGATCGTGCTGGATGGCATGCAGGGTGGAACGGCAGCGACCCAGGATGTTTTCATTGAGCAAGTCGGCATCCCGACGCTTCCGGCGCTGCGTATGGCTGTGGACGCGCTGAAGGAACTTGGCATGCATCGCAAAGTACAACTCATTGTCTCAGGCGGCATCCGCACCGGCGCGGATGTCGCCAAGGCGCTCGCCATGGGCGCCGACGCCGTTTCCCTCGGCAGTGCTGCAATGGTGGCCCTGGGCTGCAACAAACCTGTCCATCTTGAGGACTATCAAAGTCTGGGTACTGAACCTGGCTATTGTCATCACTGCCATACGGGACGTTGTCCGGCGGGCATCACCACCCAAGACCCGGACCTCGAAGCCAGGCTCATGCCCGAGGCAGGGGCACGACTATTGCGCAACTACCTCACCACCCTGACACTGGAAGTCCAGACGCTGGCCCGGGCCTGCGGCAAGAGCCATGTGCTCAATCTCGAGCCGGAAGACATGGTAGCGCTCACCATCGAGGTTGCTGCAATGGCCAGGATACCGCTGGTGGGCACCGACTGGATTCCCGGTACTTGAGCCCGCGCATTGCGCCCATATGCGGGCTAGACTATCAGCAGAAAAGGAGCAGCAACATGGCCACCAATCTCGCCACAATTGCCAAGGTCAGGAACATCGAGTACTTCCTGATCAGTTTCGTTGATTTGCTGGGCCATTTACGCGCCAAGCTCGTGCCCGCACCCGCGATTGGCGACATGCAGAAGACCGGCGCCGGATTTGCCGGGTTTGCAGCCTGCATGGACATGACTCCTGCCGATCCCGACATGTTCGCGATCCCTGACCCGGGCAGCTTGATTCAGCTGCCGTGGAAGCCTGAAGTAGGCTGGCTGGCGGCCGACCTGTGGATGAATGGCAAGCCCGTGGAGGCATCACCCCGGGTCGTGTTGAAGCGGCAGTTGGAAGCCTCGGTCGCAAAAGGCTATCGCGTGAAAACGGGCGTGGAGTGCGAATTTTTCCTGCTCAATGCGGACGGCAAGACGATATCTGACGAACTCGACAAGCAGGCAAAACCCTGTTATGACCAGGGCGCCATTATGCGGCGCTACGACGTCATCAAGGAAATCTGTGACGCGATGCTCGAATTGGGCTGGGGCCCGTACCAGAATGACCATGAGGACGGCAACGGGCAATTTGAAATGAACTGGGATTATGACGATTGCCTGGCCACGGCGGACAAGCATGTATTTTTCAAATTCATGACCAAGTCGATCGCTGAAAACCACGGATTTCGCGCAACCTTCATGCCAAAGCCCTTCGCCAGGCTCAGCGGAAACGGTTGCCACGCACATGTATCGGTTTGGGACCTGGCGGGCAAGAAGAACCGATTCATGCACAAAAGCGATGAAATGGGCCTGTCCAAACTCGCTTACCAGTTCCTGGGGGGGCTCATGCACAGTGCCGACGCTTTCGCCGCACTGTTCATTCCGTCGGTCAACAGCTACAAACGAATTGATGCGGAAAACACTTCATCCGGCGCGACCTGGTCTCCAAATGCCATTACCTACGGGGGCAACAACCGCACGCACATGATCCGGATACCCGACCCTGGCCGCTTTGAATTGCGCCTCATGGACGGCGCCGCCAACCCCTATCTGATGCAGGCCGGATTGCTCGCCGCCGGCCTGGATGGCGTTGCTAATAAACGTGACCCCGGAAAGCGTCTTGACATCAACATGTACACCGAGAGCCACAAGCTCAAGCGCCTGCGCAAGCTGCCCGCAAACATGCTGGATGCGGTGCGGTTGTTCGACAAGAGCGACGTTGCACGAGCGGCTTTCGGTGATGAATTTGTCGCCAGTTACGTGAAGCTGAAGCTGGATGAGTGGAAGCGTTTTTGCCGGTCTGTGACTCCCTGGGAGTTGGAAAACACCCTGGATTGTTGACCATCAGGCAACCGCGAGCTTGATTTTGGGAACCTGAAATGCCTCTGGGTCTATTAAAGTACGGATTGCGCAGAAAGTACCGGGGCCAGAGATACTTCCCGGCAGCCAGGGAGCTGCGCCCTGCCTATGACGTGGTCATTATCGGTGGAGGAGGTCACGGGCTGGCTTGTGCTTACTACCTGGCCCGGGACTGGGGCATCAGCAATGTCGCTGTATTGGAAAAAGGCTGGCTGGCATCCGGTAACACGGCCCGCAACACCGCCATCATCCGGTCGAATTACCTGACCCCGGAAGGAGCTCTTTTTTACCAGGAGTCCATGCGGCTTTACCGCAGCCTCGCCAACGAACTGGGCATCAACCTGATGTACTCCGAGCGCGGTCACTTGACCCTGGCTCATACCGATGCCGCCATTCGCACATCCAGGTGGCGCGCCGAGGTCAACCAGCATCTCGGCATCGATTCTGAACTGGTGGGCCTTGATGAGATAAGCAGGCTCTGTCCCCAACTCAATCTGTCGGATGACGTCCGTTACCCAATCATGGGTGCGCTGTACCACCCGCCGGGCGCGATCGCACGGCATGATGCGGTTGCCTGGGGTTACGCCCGCGGCGCTATGGAACGTGGGGTCGAGATCCATCAGCAAACCGAAGTCACTGCAATAGATGTCCGCAATGATCGGGTGGTCGGGGTCGCCACGAACCGCGGCCCGGTCAGCGCCGGCATCGTATTGCAGGCGGTTGCCGGTATGAGTTCTGTTCTCGCCCGCATGGCCGGCTTCAAACTGCCCATTCGCTCGATCCCGCTGCAGGCGTGCGTATCAGAGCCGCTGAAGCCGTTCCTGGATCCGATCATTGTATCCGGTTCCCTGCACGTGTATGTTTCGCAATCTGCGCGCGGAGAACTCGTGATGGGTGGTTCCACGGATCCCCGGCCCCTGTATTCCACCCGGTCCACCCTGGAATTCACCGAGGGTCTGATGGCGCATATGCTCGAATTATTTCCCTTCCTCAGCCACGCATCCGTGATGCGCCAGTGGGCGGGAATCGCCGACATGACACCGGACTTCAGCCCGATCATGGGCCTGACGCCGGTGAAAAATTACTACATTGATGCGGGTTGGGGCACCTGGGGTTTCAAGGCGACACCGGTCAGCGGAAAACGCATGGCTGAGACCATCGCAAACGGCGCGGTGCCTGAATTGCTGCGGCCCTTCGAACTGGCGCGTTTTGACCGCTTGCAACAGCTCGGTGAACGCGGCGCGGCGTCCGTAGGACACTGATTCCATGAAAATCATCAACTGCCCCTTGAATGGCCCGCGCAACGCCCAGGAATTTGTCTGTGGCGGCGAAGTGAAGTTGCCACCAGGCCAACACGATTCCGGGCACGACGCGGATATTCAGCAATGGGTCGATTACATCTTCATGGAGAAAAATCCGCGGGGGGTTGTCCGCGAATGGTGGTGTCACGTTGCGAGTGGCTATTGGTTTATCGCCGAACGCAATACGATCACCGATGCCATTGTGCGCACCTATCCCAGCCAGGAAATGTCTGCTCATCCCACCCTTAAGGATTCAGACCAATGAGCAGATTTGCCAAATATCGCCTGCCTGATCCGCGATTGCCTGAACCCTGGGGCAAGCGGATAGACCGGAATCACCCCCTGGCGTTTACCTTCGAAGGACGCCACTACCAGGGCTATGCCGGGGACACGCTGGCCAGCGCCCTGGTCGCAAACGGCCAGCTGGTGATCTCTCGCTCATTCAAGTATCACCGGCCCCGCGGCGCTTATTCCTTCTCAGGCCTGGACGCGAACGCTTATGTGCAGGTTCTTGACCAACCCAATGTCCGTGCCGACGAGTTGCCTTTGAGCGAAAATCTCGAGGCCAGCGCACAAAATGTCTGGGGGTCGTTACACCGGGACCGGGGCGTGCTTATGGGATGGTTGGCCCGCTTCCTGCCGGTGGGTTTTTATTACCGGGCATTCTTTCGGCCAAAGGGTATATGGCCGTTTTGGGAACGGCTGCTCAGGCGTACCGCCGGCCTGGGCCGAATCAGCGAACAAACACCGCCCAAATATTCCGACAAACAGTACCTGTTTGCCGACGTGGCCGTCATTGGTGGCGGCCCGGCGGGCCTGACGGCGGCATTGACAGCGGCCAAAGCAGGTGCTTCGGTAACGCTCATTGATGACGCGCCTGAGCTGGGCGGTTCACTGAACTACGCTCGATTCCAACGCCAGCCCCGGGAAGTGGAAGCAATTCGCAAAAGCCTGGTGGACCAGGTAATGCAATCAGCTGGCATCAGGGTGCTGACCAACACCACCTGCACGGGATGGTTTGCCGATAACTGGCTCTCACTGCATGACGCCAGGCGCTTGTACAAGCTGCGCGCCCTGCAGGTCGTTGCTTGTACCGGCAGCGTCGAACAACCCATGGTATTTCGCAACAACGACCTGCCCGGCGTCCTGCCGGCATCGGGCGCACAAAGACTGATGCGGCTGTACGGGACACGGCCCGGTAAGCACATCGCAGTGGTGACGGCAAACCTCGAAGGTTACGACGTCGCAAAAGACCTG
Organism: Lysobacterales bacterium; assembly: GCA_036447475.1. Lineage (GTDB taxonomy): Bacteria > Pseudomonadota > Gammaproteobacteria > Xanthomonadales > SZUA-36 > JAJRRA01. The sequence continues at coordinate 6,653 of JAZFUZ010000048.1, forward strand.
GTCGAAGCCGGATTGACGCCTTCGGTGTTCATTGATATGAACAAGGTGCCGCGCGATGCTGACGGTTTGGAATGGCTAAAATCCAGGGGTATCGAGACGCATTGCGGATACACCGTGCTGGAAGCCTGCGCCGGACCCGGCATGCGCTCCATCAACGGAATTGTGTTGGGTGAGATCGACGCCCATTACGCCTCTCACGGCGCCGCCCTGCGGGTGGCCTGCGATGCACTGATCACCAGCGTGGGTTATGCACCTTTGGCCCAACTGGTCTGCCATGCGGGGGGCAGCCTGGTTTACGACGGCGCCATTGGCTCCCTGAAGATTGATGCCTGCCCCGGAAACGCTCACCTGGCAGGCTCGATTAGCCACCGCTATGAACTGGAGGACGTGCTCCGGGACGGTGAAATCGCCGGATCAAATGCAGCCCGGGCCGCTGGGTTCAAAGTTCAATCCACACCGGCCGCGCTGCTGAAGGCGGGCAAACAGGGTGTCAACCACCCCTGGCCCATCTTCCCGCACAGAAAAGGTAAAGACTTCGTGGACTTTGACGAGGATCAAACGGTTGCCGACCTGGAAAACGCCGTGGCAGATGGTTTCGAACACCCGGAGCTTGCCAAGCGGTACAGCACAAC
>JAZFUZ010000049.1:0-7473 GCA_036447475.1 Lysobacterales bacterium
CGCCGTGGCAGGACCCATGAACGAAATCACGGGCAGAAGCGCCGGTTTAAGCGCATGTCTGCGGATGACCAGATGCTCCGGCAAACCCTTGGCCCTGGCCGTGCGAATATAATTGCTGTGCAGTACTTCAATCATGCTGCCGCGGGTCAGGCGGGCGATGTAGGCTGTGGCCGGAAGAGCCAGCGTAATGACCGGCAAAACCATGCGTTGCACAGACCAGTCCCATCCACCGGCCGGCAACCACCCCGCGTAAACGGCCACCAACAGAATCAGTAAGGGCGCCACCACGAAATTCGGGATGGAAATACCCAACATGGCCACACCCATGAGGGAATAATCCACCGTTGTATTTTGCCTCATGGCGGCTACAATTCCGATCAGGGTACCGAGGAAAAATGCCAGTAGTATGGCCAGGCCGCCGATCGTCAGGGATACCGGGAAACCACGGGCGATCAGCTCATTGACCGTCCAATCCTTGTATTGGAACGACGGCCCGAAATCCAGCGTGATGATCTGGCTAAGGTAGCGAAAGTACTGCTTAATCAGTGGTTCATCCAGGTGGTATTTAAGCTCCAGGTTTGCTTTGATTTCAGGCGGCAGGATTTTCTCACTGTCAAACGGCCCACCCGGTGCCAGCCGGATCAGGAAAAACGCGATCGTGATCAACACCAGCAGCGTCGGAATCAAACCAAGCAACCGGCTGGCCGCGTGTTGCAATATTCCTTCCTGCCTCACTGTTCTTCTTCCTGAACGACCGTTGCGCCATCATCTGCTTCCCTGGATTTCAGCTTGTACATGTAGCGCGTAAGGTGATGATCCATGACGTTGTTTTGCCAGCCTTTCAGATGTTGGTCCACCAGACGCTTGGTGACGTAGGAATAAATCGGGATGATGGCAAAGTCTGTCAACAAAACCCTTTCAGCTTCAAACATCAGCCGCGACCGGCGGGCCCGGATCCGTTCGGTACCCACCTCATCCAGCACGGCGTCAAAAATACTGTTGCTGTAACCATAGTCATTGCGTCCGTCCCCGGTTCTGAACAACTCGAGAAAACTGTAAGGGTCATTGTAATCGCTGATCCAACCGGCCCTGAAAACCTGGGTGATGACTTTTTGTTGCCGGTTCTGCAGGAAAACCCTTAATTCTTCGTTCACCAGAGAGGCGTTAACTCCGAGAACCTGTTTCCACATCGATGCGATGGCCAGCGCGATTTTCTTGTGATTTTCACTGCTGTTGTAACGGATTTCAATACGCAGGGGATTCTCGTGTGAATAGCCGGCCAGTTCATACAGGCGGCGCGCTTCTTGGTTTCTCCTTTGCTGGGTCCAATCTGCATACTCGGGCACGAACGGAATGTAATCCCCGACCCCCGGAGGTACCAATGCAAATGAAGGCTGCTCCCCGAACCGTGTGACCTTGTCGGTAATGATCTGGCGATCGATGGCAAAGATCATCGCCTGCCTCAATTCCGGGTTTTGTACAAACGGCTCGACTTCGAGATTAAAGCCGAAAAAATAAGAACCCATCCAGGGGCTGATAACCAGTTCATCCGGATAGTTGCGCTGCAACCAGGAGAACTGATTATTGGGCACTTCATGGGTCCAGTCCAGCGCTCTCGAGCGAAACTGAGTGACCTCGACCGACACATCCTCAATGGGCTTAAAAATCACCTGATCGATGATGGTGTTTTTCGCTTCCCGGTATAATGGGTTCTTCTCCAACTCGACGGAAACCCTGTGCTTCCAGTCCTTGAGAACGTAGGCGCCATTGGAAACCAGCTTCCCGGGGCGAGAAAACTCAGCACCAAATTCTTCCACATTTCTGCGGTTTACCGGATAGGCTACGGGGTGGGTCAACAAACCCAGGAAATAGGGCGTTGGCCCGGTCAAGGTAATCTGAAGCGTGTACTCATCCAGCAAGACGATGCCCAGGTCTTCCACCGGAAGTTCATCGGCCAACACTTCCGAGGCATTTTGAATCGGCAGCAACATGCTTGCTGAAGGTGACGCCGTTGCGGGGCTGGCCGCCCGGCGCAAGCTAAAGACGAAATCATCTGCGGTCAGCGAATCGCCGTTGGACCATAACATGTCCCGACGTAGGTAGAAGGTATAGGTTCTCGCATCCCGGGAAATGTTCCAGCGGATCGCCGCCCCCGGAATAATGTCGCCTTCCGGCGCTTCGGTGGTCAGGCCTTCGAACAGATCACGCAGAATATTTGCAGCGGGCACACCTTCTGCCTGATGAGGATCCAGGGTCTGTGGCTCTTCCCCATTGCCCCGGATCACGGTCTGGTCTTCAGCCAACACTGCCGGGTGGGGGCGGCCATCCTCAAGCAAAACGAGCTCAACGGGTTGATTCTTTTGCTCACGTGGCCGCACAAATTCCCCATCCTGGTCCTGACACGAAGCAAGCAACACGAGGCTGCAGGCAATTAATCCCCATATTGCACGAGATTCGCAGGGCTTTACTTGATTATTTAAGAGTTTCAATGACATGAAGGGGTTAAGGGTCCTCCAACGCCATTCCCAGGTAGCGGGAAAGGTGAATATCACGCACATTATTCGCGAAACCGGTAATACGCGTATTGACCAGGTGACGCGAGACATAATAGTAAAGCGGGATTACCGGCATGTCCTGCATTAAAACAGACTCAGCTTTACGCAAAAGTTCCATTCGCGCCAAACCGCTGACCAGGTGAGAGGATGCCACCGTCTGATCGAACTCCAGACTGGCATAAAAAGTAGTGTTCAAACTACTGTCACTGATGAACAAATCCAGGAAACTGGCCGGATCACTGTAATCTGCAATCCAACCCCCGCGAAACACCTCGGTCACCACGCCCATCCTGCGGTTGTTCACAAAGACTTTCCACTCCTCGTTGACCAGCTCGGTGGCAACACCCAGCACCTGCTTCCACATCGCTGAAACTGCGACCGCCATGCGCCGATGAAGCTGGGAAGTGTTATAGCGCAACTCAAGCAGGAGGGGCTTATGCTGGCCAAAGTCTGCCCGCTTACCCGCCTCCTTAAACAAACGGACTGCCTCGGCTTCCCGCCGTTCCTGGCTCCAGTTGCTCTCCACCATCTGCGCCGGCTGGTATCCGCTGATTCCCGGGGGTACGATACCCCAGCCGGGCATCTCCCCTGCTCCCAGCACTACCCGCACCAGGGTCTCACGGTCAATCGCCAGAGCCAACGCTCTCCTAAGAAGAGCTGAATGCCCCAGCACCGGGTGCCTGAAATTTATTCCCAGCCAGAAACTACCCAGGTAGGGATGGGTTCGCAGCTCGGCGCCCAGGTGCTCTTTCAGCCAGTCATAACGACCTGGTGGAATGGTCTCCGTGATATCCAGTTCGCGGGCTCGAAAACGCAGGAGTTCGGCGGTCGGTTCTTCAATTGGAAAGTATTTTACCGCATCGACCAGGACCGAGGCGGCTGCGTAATATTCGGAATTTTTTTCCAGGCTGATCGACGCCCTCGGCACCCACCCGGCCAGGATGAAAGGACCATTAACCGGCGCCAGCCTCGGATCATCCATTGATGATCGGTGTAGGGGATAGCTCACAGGATGGGCCAGGAGTTCGAGCAACCAGGGTGCCGGCTTGGTCAGCGTAATTTCCAGAATGCCTGGTTCAAGCTCCTCAATACCCAGCTTGTCGACCGCTATTTTTCCGGACATAACGGCCGTTGCGTGCATGACAATCTGCAACAACCCGGCCGTGGCTGAAGCCGTTTGCGGTGAAAATGCCCGATGCCAGGCGCGGATGAAATCGGCTGCCGTCACGGTATCTCCGTTCGACCATCTTGCATCCGATCTCAAGGTGAAACGGTAGCGTGTTCCGCCATCGAGCACTTGCCAGGATTTTGCCTGGCCGGGCACCAGTTCACCCTTTGCATCAAAGCTAAGCAGGCCCTCTCGTAAATCCCGCAGAAGGTTGATCGCAGACAATCCCTGCGCCTGGTGAATATCCAGTGAATCGGGCTCTGGACCAAGGCCCCGGTTTACCGTGACTGGCCAGGCAGTCTGCGCCGGCAGCAGCATTATGACTGCGATAGTCAGGAGCCTGGCTGTGTTCATTCCGGACAGGGGCATAATAGATGTTCAATCTGTTTCATCTTTGTTCCAACGTGTATCCTAGGGCATTTGAAGCACGAAGCTAAACTCAGTGGAGAATAAATTGGCATCATCCGACAAATTGGTGACCATCGAATCGGCAGATGAGCTTGCCGCCTACCTGGCCAGTGGATGCAAAGCGCAAGATCAGTGGCGGTTGGGTACCGAGCATGAGAAATTCGGTTACACACTGGATGACCTGAGGCCGCTGCCCTATTCAGGCAAACGCAGCATTCACACCATTCTCACTAAGCTAGCCGAGCAATTTAACTGGCAGCCGGTACTGGAAAACGAGCTGCTGATTGCCTTGCGGGATGATACCGGCGCCTCCATCACGCTGGAGCCCGGCGGACAGCTGGAACTGTCCGGCGCCATACTCGACAGCATTCATGAAACCTGCATAGAAGTGAGTACCCATCTCAGGCAGGTCAGAGCCATATCCGAACCGCTTGGGATCGCGTTTGTCGGCATAGGCTTCCATCCCAAGTGGCGGCGGGAAGACATGGAATGGATGCCAAAAGCGCGCTACCGCATCATGCAGGACTACATGTCCAAAGTCGGTACACTCGGCCAGGACATGATGAGCCGCACCTGCACAGTGCAGGTTAACATGGATTTCAGCTCCGAAGCCGACATGGTTCACAAATTCAGGACGTCCCTCGCCCTGCAGCCCATCGCCACCGCCTTGTTTGCGAACTCGCCTTTTACCGATGGCCGCCCCAATGGCTTTTTGAGCTATCGATCCCACGTGTGGGAAGACACCGACAGCGACCGCACCGGCATGCTGCCGTTTGTCTTCGATGGTGACATGGGATTTGAGAAGTACACCGATTACATGTTGGATGTACCCATGTATTTCGTCTACCGGAACGGTGAATATCTTGATGCCTCTGGCCAGTCATTCAGGGACTTCCTGGCCGGCAGGCTGCCTGCATTGCCCGGAGAATTGCCTACGCTCATGGACTGGGAAAATCACCTGACCACCGCTTTTCCCGAAGTGCGGTTAAAGCGCTACCTTGAAATGCGCGGTGCCGACGGTGGACCATGGTCGCGCCTTTGCGCCTTACCCGCACTGTGGGCCGGTTTGCTTTATCATCAGCCATCCCTGGACGCTGCCTGGGATGTCACCCGGGACTGGAGCATGGAAGAGCGACTAAAGCTGCGGGCGGATGTTCCCAGGCTGGGCCTGCGGGCAGAAATCCGCAAGCGCTCGGTTCAGTCCATCGCGTTGGAGCTTATTGAACTGGCCGCCAATGGCCTGGGTGCCCGCAACCGGCTGAATTCAGCAGGGGAAAACGAAACCGGTTTCCTGTCCCCTTTACGGAAAGTGGCAGAAGGCGGCGTGACACCGGCAGAGAGAAAACTGGCTTTATACCACGGTGACTGGCAGGGGTCGATTGATCCCTTATTCACTGAGTGTGCTTATTGAAGGTGCACCAGGGCCTGATCCGGTAGATCAACTTAATTCCAACCGTCTAAAAAGGAAGCTGAAGATCCGGCTTGACGCTCAGCATCTGCGACCTGAATACGCTCTTGATGCGCTCCAGCGCGACTTCCGTCTCGGCATCGAAACGCAGCACGAGAATCGGTGTCGTATTGGATCCACGGACCAGCCCCCAGCCATCGGGCCAGTCTGCCCTGATTCCATCTATTGTAGTGATCTTGGCCCCACTAAAATGTGCCGCTTTCCTGAACGCCTCGACAAAGCTGAAGTTCTCGCCTTCCTCCATCTGCACCTTCAGTTCCGGAGTGCTGTAACTGGTCGGAAGGGCATTGAAAATGGCCTCCGGTGGTGTTTCCGCCGCAGCCAGGATTTCGAGCAGCCTGGCCGCAGCGTAAATTCCATCGTCCACGCCATACCAGCGCTCTTTGAAAAAGAAATGACCACTCATTTCACCGGCAAAAGGAGAATTGATTTCCTTCATCTTCGACTTGATCAGTGAGTGGCCGGTCTTGTACATAAGCGGTTTTCCACCTGCCTGACGAATAACATCGGCCAGGTGTCCGGTGCATTTAACGTCGTATATTATCGTGGCGCCGGGATTGCGCTCCAGAACGTCCATGGCCAGCAGCATCATCACCCGGTCGGCATAAATGATGTCTCCGGCCAGCGTCACCACACCCAGGCGGTCCGCATCTCCGTCGAGTGCGAATCCCAGATCGGCGTCTATCAGGCGGACAGACTCGATGAGATCCACGAGGTTCTCCGGTTCACTCGGGTCGGGGTGATGATTCGGGAAAGTGCCGTCCACCTCGTCAAACAGCGGCAGCACTTCCGCCCCAATAGCTCGCAGCACATCCGCAGCACACACGCCACCGATTCCGTTGCCGCAGTCAATCACCACTTTAAGCGGCTTCTCAAGCTGGATGTCCTGTGCGATGCGTTCAATGTACTGCGGAAGTACATTTTCCTGTTGCACTATGCCGGCACCGGCCTGTATATCTCCTTCGGTAATGCGCCGATAAAAATCTGCGAGTTCCTTACCGTGAACCGAATCACCGCCCACCATGATCTTAAAACCATTGTAGTCGGGTGGATTGTGGCTTCCAGTGATCATCACGCCCGAACCGGCGGCCAGTTCATGGGCCGCATAATAAAGCACACCGGTCGGTACGGCACCGATGTCCAGCACATCACAACCGGTGGACGTAATGCCCTCGATCATGGCGTCTAAAAGATAGGGTCCGGACAGGCGGCCATCGCGAGCCACCACGGCCGGGCCAGCGTTTCTTTCCAGCACCACGGTTCCCAGCGCTTGCCCTACCTGCCTGGCGATTCCCGCGTCCAGTGTCTTGCCGACTACACCACGAATATCGTAAGCACGAAATATACCCGCGGTCAGATCCAGCGGCTGATGGTCAGCTTCTTGCCCTCTTCGCCGTTCGGCAATATCGTACCGCAGCCGCATTGGCGGGGGCTCAGACTCCACATTGGTCACTTCCGGCGCATCCCCGATCTGTTCGCCCTCAGTACGCGGTGCGGCTGCAATTGCCCGGTCAGCAGGTTTTTTAAGGTCAGGCCTAACCGCCGGCACACTGGCGGCACTCTTCCTGGCCGCCGGCTTCGATCTCGCAAACTTGCGATTGTTGAGGTGCAGCAGCGTGGCGCCGGCCAATAAAAAAACGCCCGCCAGCAACAAGGCCAACAAGAGGCCGCTTCCACTGAGGAACGCAATGTGCTGCTGGAGTGGAAATTCGACTCGGAACAGGGTACCGGGGACGGGTTGCCTTTCTGGCACTTTCCTCGCCAGGGAAAGGTCACCCAATTGAGCCAGGATATTAGGGGCCTGTCTTCCGTTGTACTGCGAGAGGCTGATATAGCCCAACAGAGAATAATCCGGGTTGAAGTGTGCCAGGACA
>JAZFUZ010000050.1:0-6359 GCA_036447475.1 Lysobacterales bacterium
CCCTCCTCCTTGACATTATGCTGCTGGATCAGCATGAGCAGGGTATCACCCAGGTCCAGGGCATCCTCCGCATCACCAGAGCTCATCGCCGCGCCGATCTGGTCGAGAAGTCCGCGCATCTGCTGATGTTCCATTCGCATCATCGCGGTGGGGCCGCCGCCGCCCATTCCACTCCTGGCATCGAATGCCGGAAACAGTATATCTTCCTCCATCGCAAAGTGCCGGCGCATGCGACCGTCAAATTCCCGCCACGCCTGCTCGCCGGCATCGCTGTTTCCATCGTCGAGGAGTCCTTCGAGCTCTGCCCACCGAGAGTCGCAATCACGATGATCCTGCGCGAAGAAGCCGGCCAGGCCGGCCTCGATATCTATGCTTGTCATGAGTATCTCCTGTACAAACCTGGAAATGAATAGGGAGTGATCTGGTAAATTATCAGCTGATGACTTATTTTAGCAATATGTTACAAAATTTGAAGCTTTAATGGACAAAACTGTATCAGATATCTTCATGGTGCTAGGGACCAGAACGCCTGACATAGTGGATCTGCGGGATCTCGAGGCGCCGGAGCCCCTGGAGAAAGTACTGCTGGCCTGTTCTCAACTGGCCGCCGGAGAATTTTTCCTGGTACGCCTTCCCCGGATTCCGACCATGCTGTTCCCGCATCTTGAGACGCGGAGGCTGAGCTGGTGGGTGCATGAAGAAGAGGACCAGAGTGCATTGCTGCTCATCAGGAGTGAGGCATGAATTCAGCCATGCCTGCGGATGGGTTAAGCCTGAACCAGGCGCCCCGATTGTCCGTCCCCGCTGCTTTTTTCCTGACCATACCAATCGGCATCCTGGTTGCGGGATGCATCCTGATGGCGGCTGGCTCGGCAGCCCTGAGCACGCCCTGGGCGCCACAGACCCTGGCGTTGACGCATGCCGGCACTCTGGGTGTTCTCGTCATGGGCATGGTCGGCGCGCTCTACCAGATGACGCCGGTCATTGCCGGTACACCGGTGCCCTTCACCCGGATCGCCCACCTTGTCCAGGCCTTGTTACTGGTTGGCCTGGCTGGATTTATCTGGCGGCTGCTGGGAGGCCCCGCGTTTGCAATGTCGGCGGCGATCCTATGCTTCACGATAGCCTTTCCAGCCTTCCTGTTGCCGTTGGGCTGGGTGCTGCTCCGCCCCGGCACCAACAACGAAACCGTCCAGGGCATGCGCCTGGCGGTGGTCAGCCTGGCGGTAGTCACCTTGATCGGCCTGGTGTTGGCCCGGGGATATAGCGGACACGGTTTTCCCGAAAACCGTATTCTGTGGATGCAAATTCACCTGACTCTGGCCCTGCTCGGCTGGGTTGGCGGGCTGATCATGGCGGTATCCTGGCAGGTCATACCGATGTTCTACCTGGCGCCGACGGTCAGTAAAACCACGATGCGCTGCTTATTTGGCCTGTTGCTGTCCGGCCTTGCGCTGCCGTTTATCGCAGTCTTCGTTGATGGGGAAATCGGTGGTTTTCTGTCTCCAGTCCACCTGGCCGCCAGCGGGGCATTGCCGGCCGCACTGGTCATCTGGCTAATTCACCCGGTCCTGATCCTGCGTATCATTTCGCGCCGCAAGCGCAAACGGCACGATGCATCGCTGATGTTCTGGAAAGCCGGTCTGGTCAACGCGCTACTGCTGATTCCCATGGCATTCGCTGCCCTGTTGCTGCCTGACCCCCGTTGGCAACTGCTCCTCGGCTGGGTGGCAATCTGGGGCTGGGCGGGCATGATCCTGCACGGGATGCTGAGCCGCATCGTTCCGTTCCTGGTCTGGTTCCACCGCTACTCGGCACGGATTGGCCTGGAGCTGGTGCCATCAATGAGAAGCCTGCTGCCCCAGCGGCGAATCCATATTGGATTAGCGCTGCATTTGAGCTCCGTCGTCCTGGGCGTTGCGGCGATTCTTATCCAGGAAGATATCCTGGCGCGACTCACCGGCGTGGCGCTGGTGGCCACCGCGCTCAGCCTGGGCAGTATGCTGATTCATGTTCTGAAAAGAAAATCAGCTTAAAGTGTGGTGAGCCGGGTAAGGTTTTGCAGTCTTTAACCCTTCGCATCATTGTTGGAACTGATGACCCGACGGTGATACAGGGAATAATACCGAAGCTTGCCGGGGGCATGCGAAATAACCGTGGAAATGATAATGATGACAACCAGCAGGAAGCTGTCCCAGGCCGGATTGCTGCCCAACAATGCAAGCAGAATCAACTTAAGCAGGATCACAACCCCCCGAACCTGAACAATCCAGACGGGGTTTGCGGCGATGTCCATCAACATCATCAAAACACCGGAGACCAGGGCCAGCCACCAATAGTTGATCCATAAATCTTTTTCAAGAGCAAACAAAATGCCGCCGCCAACACCGGCGATGGCCAGCAAGTGGAGCGTCCGCAGACTGGTTTTTGACCAACGTTTGACGGTAGTCCTGTTCATTCCGGGTTCAATATTTAAAGATCGAGTTGTTTATTTGATTGTTGCTATGATTTTACCTATATTACCGGTCATTCGCGATAACGTGGCATCATCCCGCGTCGACACAGAGCATGCCACAACATCAAGCCAACATCCCTGATTCATCCTTCCGGCTACGCACGCTGGACGACATCTATACGGCCACCCACGGATCAATTTTTATCAGCGGCACCCAGGCACTCGCCCGCCTGCCTTTACTGCAACGCCGGCTCGATATCGAACAAGGCCTGAACACCGCGGGGTTTATATCCGGTTACCGCGGTTCCCCGCTTGCCGGCTATGACATGATCCTCAAAAGCGCCGAGGCTTTCCTGGCGCAGCATCAGATAACATTCCAGCCGGCGATCAACGAGGAAATGGCGGCGGCAGCGATCATCGGCACGCAACAAGTTGCCGCGGAGCCGGACAGAACCTGCGACGGCATATTCTCTCTTTGGTACGGCAAGGGTCCCGGGCTGGACCGTGCAGCCGATGCACTCAAGCACGCAAACTCGATTGGCACGACCCCGCTCGGCGGTGTATTGGTCGTTGTGGGCGATGACCACAACGCCATTTCATCCGCCCTCGCCCACCAGAGCGAGCAGCTGTTCGCATCCTTCATGATGCCGGTACTTCACCCATCCGGCATTCCTGAAATCATTGAGTACGGGCTGTTGGGCTGGGCGATGTCGCGTTTCTCGGGTTGTTACGTCGGCCTGAAAATTGAAAGCGAGAGCATCGAATCAGCCGTATCGCTCGACCTGAACAACCGCATGTCTCCCATCGTGCTCCCGGAGTTCGAATTCCCACCCGATGGCGTCCACTACCGCTGGCCCTACCGGCAGCTGGAAAACGAAGCACGCTTGCAGAACTTCAAACTGCCGGCGGCACTCGCCTTCGCCAGGGCCAATACAATCGACCGGGTGATGCTCCGCTCGGACCACCCCCGCATCGGCATCGTCACGACCGGCAAGGCCTATCTGGCAGTGCGCCAGGCGCTCGATGATCTCGGCATCGACGAGGCGCGCGCACAACATATGGGCCTGAGCATTTACAAGGTGGGTATGCCGTGGCCGCTGGAAACGATCAGGGCAATACGCTTCGCTGAAGGCCTGGAAGATGTGCTGGTCATCGAAGAAAAACGCAGCGTGATCGAGAGCCAGCTTAAAGATGCGCTGTATAATCTTCCCGCACGGCGCCGGCCCCGCGTGTCCGGCAAAACCGGCCCGGATGGAAACCCGCTTTTCCCCGGCACCGGGGTCCTGCAAGCCGAACAAGTCGCGCAGATTCTCGCCCGGCACTGGCCTGATCTCGCGCCGGCTGACCACGCCACCGAGTTTCTGGCTCGTATCGAAGCTCAGCAACAGATCGTAGTCAATGCCGGCGCCACCCGGACGCCCTTCTACTGCTCAGGCTGTCCTCATAACCGCTCCACAACGCGGCCAAAAAACAGCCGCGTACTTGCCGGCACAGGCTGCCACCTGATGGCGGTATTCATGGACCGTGATACCAGCGGCTTTTTGCACATGGGGGCGGAAGGCGCCAACTGGGTGGGCCAGGCGCCCTTCTGCAAGACCGGGCATATATTCCAGAACCTGGGTGACGGCACCTACACCCATTCCGGCTCACTGGCGATTCGCCAGGCGGTTGCCGCCGGCGTCAATATTACCTACAGGATTCTTTACAACGACGTCGTGGCCATGACCGGGGGGCAGCCGGTAGAAGGCAGCCTGTCCGTAGCCCAGATCACGCGGCAGTTGCACGCCGAGGGTGTCCGACGAATTGCACTGGTATCGGATGACCCGGGCAAATATCCATCCAATCTGGATTTGGCGCCGGGCGTGACCATCCATCATCGCGACAGTCTCGCGTTCGTCGAGCAGGAGTTGAGTGGTGTAAGCGGTGTTACCGCACTGATCTACGACCAGATTTGCGCTGCTGAAAAGCGCCGCCGGAAACGTCGCAGCAAACCGCATACCCCGGAAACCCGCGTCTTCATTAATGAGGCAGTCTGCGAAGGATGCGGAGATTGCCTGGTACAGTCAAATTGCGTTTCTGTTGTGCCCAAACAAACGGCATTCGGCATCAAACGGCAGATCGATCAGGCTTCATGCAATGTTGACCTGTCCTGCCTGGAAGGCTTTTGTCCCAGCTTCATCACCATATGCGGGGGCAGTCCAAGCATAATCTCCACCGCCGAAGCAGGCCGGCTGGAGGCAGCCATCGCCGGCTTGCCACAACCGGAACTCCCGTCCATCGAGGATTCCTTCGATATCGTGATCACCGGAATCGGCGGCCAGGGTGTCGTAACGGTTGGGCGCATTGCGGGCATGGCCGCAGACCTGCAGGGCCTCAGCTGCTCTGTTCTTGATTTCCCCGGGCTCGCGCAAAAAGGCGGCGGTGTTATGTCCTACGTGCGTCTCACCAGGCGGCCCGGCAAGGTCCAGGCGGCGCGTGTACCCCTGGGAAAAGCCGCTCTGCTGCTGGCCGGCGACATGGTGACCGCGCTGGACACGGAAACCATCGGGCGGATTCGCAAACATGCCACCCGGGCAATTGTGAACACCCATGTCTCACCGACCGGGGCCAACGTGCTTGATCCGCATAGCATGCTCGATGCAGCGCAGCTTAAAAATAGCATCATTGAAGCTGTTGGGAGTACCGCTGGCAATGCCGGGCCTGGATTCATCAATGCGACAAGGATATGTGCAAGGCTCACCGGGATGTCCATCACGGCCAATATTTTCCTGCTCGGATATGCCTACCAGGCAGGTACACTCCCGATCAGTATCGAGGCCATCACTCAAGCCATCACACTCAACGGCGCCGGCTCTGAAACCAACCTCCTTGGATTTGCCTATGGCCGGCTGGCGGCACATGACCCCGCCCTGGTGGAGGAAATTGCAGGTCTTGAGCAAACAGCGGACGCACCCGGGGAAAAAACGCTGGATCAGCTAATCCTTGAGCGTGAGCAATATCTTGGCAATTATCAGAATTCCGCCTACGGCAAGCGGTACCGGAACCTGGTCGATATGGCCAGAACCGCAGAACAACAGACCGATGGCGCCGGAGAAGCGTTTACCCGCGCAGTGGTGGAAGGGTTGTTCCAAATCATGGCGTATAAGGACGAATATGAAATTGCGCGCTTGCTGACGGACGAATCATTCATGCAACAGGTCCGTGCACAGTTCTCGGGCAAATTCAAAATCAAACACCATCTTGCACCACCCTTATTTGCGCGCCGTGATCGCACCACAGGAAAAATACGCAAGATTACTTTTGGCATCTGGATCAGACCGGTTTTGCGCTTGCTCGCCAGGTTCAAATTTCTGCGCGGTACACCGCTTGATGTATTCGGCTACACCCGGGAACGCCGGCTCGAGCGAGCGCGCATCGTGGAGTACGAGCGGACAATTAGTGAAATCTGCTCGTCACTTTCGCCTGCCAATCTGTCAACCGCGACAGAAATCGCGGCACTCGCCTCGACCATTCGCGGTTACGGCCATGTCAAAGAACAGAACGTGATAAAGGCCACCAGGAAATTAGCCCAATTGCGCGGGTCAGCCACAGGATGACAGGATGAGTCCAAAAATTTGCGTTATTTATGAAAGGTGTAATTCAAAGCGCTGAGCTGTTATTTTAATGCAATGGCTCCGCATTGGTCGGTCAATTGGAAAAGGCCAACCGCGCCATTGGACGCCTCGATGGCATGATGTCGCTGCTGCCCAATATCGACCTGTTTCTGTACCAGTATGTCCGCAAGGAGGCGGTGCTGTCCTCGCAGATCGAAGGTACCCAATCGTCGTTGTCCGATCTGCTGCTGTACGAGATGGATGAGGCCCCTGGTGTGCCAGTGGACGACGTGCAGGACGTATCGAACTAC
>JAZFUZ010000051.1:0-17417 GCA_036447475.1 Lysobacterales bacterium
CCTTTAATGCCCCCGACGTCGCGTACCTTTTTTGCATTGGCGATGCGCGCCCATGCACGGGCATTGTCGGCGATGTAGTCCCGGATCCGGTTCAATTGGGGAGTGGGTGGCTTCCACACACCTCCGCCGAAGAAAAGGCCATCACAGGCCAGGTGGACATAAAAGCTGGGGCCGTGAGCACCTTTTCCTGCCTGGTGGCGGAATTGCACACCTGCATGTGTTTTATAGGGCGTTTTGTCTTTTGAAAACCGTGTGTCACGATAAATCCGGAACATCGAACCGCCATAAGGCCGGGGATCAGCCTGGTAGTACCTGGAGATTTTTCTCAGATGGGGCGTAATGCAAACAATGAATTCACTGATCGGGCTGACTACGGATTCATAGTAGCGGTTTTTGTGGTCGTTGAACCAGGCCCGGTTGTTGTTGCTTCGAAGGTCTTCGAAAAACCTGAAAAAGTCTTTGGGTAAACCGTTAAATTCGGTCATGTCTGATGCTCGCAGGAATTAGCTGGTTCTGTGGGGTGCATGTTGTTCTTCTTTCTGTGATTTCGCCCGCAAGCGAGTTCCTGCAGGAGCGGATACGGTAATTCAGATAACGGATTGCAAAAAACATTCTACATTAAACGGTGTTTTTCTCTGGATGAAAATCCTTGATTGCGTCTTTTAGTTCTCCCAACGGTGGGGGTTTGGCGGAATACCGGCTGCGAGTATACAGGTCTGCTATGCGAAGAATAGTTCGCGAATCCTGTGGCAATTGTATTGCAGCGGAGTGCGCAAGTTCAATTGCACCGCTGGAAGGCAAGGTTTCGAAACCTGCCGCTTTAAGCCGCTTCAGAAACTTCAGCCAGGCGACTTGTAAGGGGTCTTTTTTATTTGGTCCCCTGACCCGGAGGATGAATGGCAGCAAGAGGAGCGAGAACAGACTGATCACCACAAACAGGGCGGTCACCAGCATCAAAGGGGTCAATCGCTCCAGTCCGAATGACGCAAACAGCCGGGCCTGATGGTCTGCGCTGAACTTGATAACCCAGTCATTCCAGCGTTGCTGGACGATGTCGACACTGTTGCGGAAGTTACGTAACCAGGTATAGTCAAGTAAATGCCTGGGAGCGGAAATTGCGCTCAGCGAGCCGCGTGCAATCCGTGAGGGTGATACGGCTGAGGTCGGGTCTACACGGGTCCAGCCGCGATCCGGAAACCAGACTTCAGACCAGGCATGGGCATCCGACTGCCGTACCAGCAGGTATTTGCCGATCTCGTTATACCAGCCGCCCTGATATCCGGTGACAATCCGGCTTGGAATACCCGCCATTCGCATCATCACGGTGAAAGTGGAAGCATAATGTTCACAGTAGCCAGTGCGGGTATCGAACAGGAATTCATCCACTGAATGCCGGCCAAGAAGAGGCGACTCCAGGGAATAATGAAACTCTTCCTGATTGAAGTGAGTCAGCACGCGGCGCACCATCGCCTGACCGTCCAGACCTTCGCGCTTCCAGCGCTCAATCAGCTTCCTGGTCCTGGGGTTGGAGCCATTCGGTAAATCCAGGGCCGAGGTTTTCAAGGTAGCGGGTAACTTCGGAGAATCTACGAAATCGGGATCTGAAACAATGGAGTATTGCAGTAACTGCGTGACGGGTTGCCGCCTGAGAATCTGGAAATCCATGGTAATGCGTGAATCACGCGGTGTTGTCGCAGGGTAATCGAGCGCAAACAACCAGTGTCGTTCATTGGGTTCGAGTTGAACCGTGTATTTCCACGGCGCTTCGCTTTCATCCGGCTGCGATTTCACCCTCAGGCTCTTGCCGAAAAAACCGCGCCGCCAGGTCTCGCCGTTAAAATCCCAGAACACCGGGCCTCGCCAATACAGCTCCGACTGGTGGGGCATGCGGCCTTCGAACTTTATCCTGAATGCCGGGCTGTCATCCATGAAAAGGGTTTGAATGCTGCCGGGCGACATGGAATCGGAAAGGCCGCTCTTCGAATCCAGCGTGGCTTCGGGAATGCCCCACAACGGTGTAACCCAGCGGGGGAAAAACAGGAAGAAGGCAAGGCCCACTGGTATGGCAAGCAGCAACAGGCGAAAACTGAAACCCAGTTCCGAAACCAAGGAAGCGCAGACGGGAGGTGTTTTATCGAAGGAAGAAAAGGCTTCGTCGCGGTGGAGCTGGGTCAGTGTCACCAGGGCAATAATAACGGTGACCGCACCGTAAAGCGGCATTAATATTCCCTGGCTGAACATAAACTGGGTGGCACAGAGAAATAGGCTGCAGCTCACCACCAGGCGCGCGTCACGAATGCGATAGGACTCGATTAATTTTAATGCGAGCATGACCATGAGGAGACTGACGGCGGCCCTGCGGCCGGCTATGTTCTGGTGGGAAAAGTACAGCGTGAGCAAGGCAAGAACCGTCGCCGCGTAACGAACCAGGGCCGGCAGGTGTTTCCAGCCCCGAATTTCTGCTGCGATCCGCCATGCCAGTGGGAGCAACGCCATGATGGCTACCGCAAGCGGCATCCTGAGCAATTGAGGAGCCATCGCAAAAGACAAGCAGGCGATCACCCAGAAGGTGGCTTTTTGGCTGGTCCGCATATTGGATCCGTTCATTTTCCGAACAAGGCCAGGATTTCGAGGCAGGCGTTGCGGTGGTCCTCACCCAGTTCTGCCGGTAAGGCGGCTGCAGGCATTTCCAGGCTGTAGGAAATTTGTTGACGTTCCGCCCGCAGAATCCAGGCCGTCAGAATCGAAAGCTTTTCCTCGGTGCGACGTCCCCCCAACAGATACCAGTTGAGTTCACAGGCTTCCTCACTGGGCGATTCCATGATCTTGGAATACAGTTTCTGCTGGCGTGCACTGGTTCGCCAGGCTATTCGACCCAACGGATCACCCAGCTGGTATTCATGCAATCCGTGCAACTGTTCCCCGTCGCCCTTATGGCTGGCGCCAAAGTCACCGCGGCCGGTTTTTGGTAAAGGCGGCGGATTGGGGGCCGGGGTCGGGTACACGAGGCAACGTGCTTTGGGGATGATTACCGACCAGGCCCGGAATAGCCCCAGTGGATACCTGTTTTCAATTCGAAACGGCTCCAATTCGATCCAACCACGGCAGCGGGTCATCATCTCCAATTCCAGCCGGACGGTTGTCTGTTGTTTGATATCGGTGCAGTCGCTGGACTGTCCGGAGACAAGCTGGATGGCAAATCGGAGGCGTTCCTCGGGGTTTTTCAGTAATACCTTGAAACGCGCAGGCTGACCCGCAAACACGGGCGTGGCGCGGAATCCCAGCAGCGTCAAGCCGGCCAGGTTGCGGTAAGCCAGCAGACTTGTCATCTGGGCGATGGAGGCCAGGATAAAACCCAGCATCAGCACCAGGTTGTTATTGAAATTAAGGCCACCGAGTGCGGTCAGGGCAAGCAGGATGCCAAACCAGAATCCGAACATCGTCGGCATCACGTAGATGTGACGGTACTCCAGGACGAAAGGCAGCTCAGGCGATCCACGTTTTTGCCTGACTCGATTGAGAATCCACAAATTGAAGCGCTGGTTAAGCCGCATTTTGTCAAGTCCTTGTGACATCAGTGCAGCAGTATTCATCGCAGTTCGTCCCTGGAAGGAGTACTGATTTCAGGGGATAGGCACCTGGTCGAGTAATTCCGCAATCTGCTCATCTATTGATTGCACGAAGCCGGAAGCCGGGCTGAGCCGATGTCTTGCCAGGCAGGGGAAGATGATTTTTACATCCTCAGGCATGACGTAGTCACGACCTTCCAGGAAGGCATGAGCACGACTTGCCCGCAACAGGTACAGGCCCGCCCGGGGGGACAAGCCGGTTTCAAACCAATGGTCATCCCGTGTCTCTTTGAGCAGGGCCTGCAGATAATCCAGAAGGTCTTCGCTGACATGCACTTTTTCGCAATCTTTCTGCAAAGCCATGATATCCTTCGAAGTAAGCAGAGCTGTTGTTCTGTCCAGCATTCGGCTACGCTCCTCAGTGGTCAGCAATTCGCGCTCGGCAATCGGATCAGGATAGCCCAGCGAGATACTGAGCAGAAACCGGTCCAGTTGGGACTCTGGCAAGGGGAAAGTGCCCACCAGATCCTGCGGGTTCTGGGTTGCTACAACAAAAAACGGTTCGGGAAGTGGGTGTGTCGTATTCTCGATGGTGACCTGGTTTTCTGCCATGCCTTCGAGCAGCGCGCTCTGGGTTTTGGGGGAAGCCCGGTTGATCTCGTCCACCAGAACGACCTGGGCGAAAATCGGTCCGGGATGGAATTCGAATTCCTCTTTGTTACGCTTGTAAATGGAAACGCCGAGAATATCTGCCGGCAGCAGATCACTGGTGAACTGAATACGCTGGTAGTCGATACCAATCACCTTGGCCATTGCATTAGCCAGGGTCGTTTTACCGACGCCGGGTACATCTTCAATCAGCAAATGTCCGCGTGACAGAAGACAGCAGAACGACAACCGTACCTGCTGATTTTTTCCCAGCAAAATCCCATTGACTATTTTCTGCGCTTCGAGCAGGCGCGCGTGACGCTCTTCAGCTACCCGTGGTTCGCAGTTTAGTTCCTTCACTTCGCTCAATTTGAATGCTCTTTTCAGCGGCCCTTAAAACCTTGCGTGAAGACCTAGTAAGATACTGAATTCAATACCATTAAGTAGATTTATGAGCTTCGTATCTCCAGTTTGCGCAAAGTATAACACCGACAGGAGTTTGGTTGTCGGTGAATCAATTACTTACATCAATCGTTTCTCAAATGTGTCACTTGCGTATGATAGTGGGTCTCTTAATCGCCACATAATATAGGACACTGCACTAGTGAAAAAATCATGAACAAAGGATCTACCGCGTTGGTTCTGCCAGGCGGTGGCGCCCGGGGTGCTTACCAGGTTGGTGTTTTGAAGGCGATCAGGGAAATTGTTGCCGATGCGGGCAATCCCTTTCCGATCATATGCGGAACTTCGGCAGGCGCAATCAATGCTGCGGTGCTGGCCAGTCATGCGCATGAATTCGGCATTGGCGTCGATAAGCTGGAACACTTCTGGTCCACCATGCAATGTTCGCGCGTTTACCGGACAGATTTTTGGAGCGTCTTTAAATCCGCCATCCAATGGGCCTTGTCTATGTCGCTTGGGGAGAGCTTGGTCCGCCCCCCCAAATCCCTGCTGGATAATAAGCCACTGAGAGGGTTCCTGGAGAAAACACTCCGGCTCGAAGGCCTGGATACTGCGATCAATAGCGGCAGTCTCCGTGGACTTACCATAACCGCTTCCGGTTACAGTTGTGCTTCCGCCATCAGTTTTTACCAGGGACAAGCCGGCATCGAGCCGTGGTCCCGTTCACGCCGTCACGGACGGCCGGCAAAAATTAACATCGATCACTTGCTGGCTTCAGCGGCGCTTCCGTTCCTGTTCCCGGCGGTGCAGATCGGGAACGAATATTTTGGCGACGGAGGCATCCGCATGCTGGCTCCGCTCAGTCCGGCGATTCACCTGGGTGCGGACCGCCTTCTGGTGATCACTACGCGCGATGAGAGACCGGACCCGTCCCCCGAAAATCCAGTGTCTTACCCAGCCCCGGGAGAGATCGGCGGTTACCTGCTCGATACCATTTTCATGGACACGCTCAATTCCGACCTGAACCGGATGAAGCGGATCAATCGCATGCTGGCCTTATTGCCGAAAGATTCTCAGGACACAGGCGGGCTGAAACGAATGGATTCACTGGTTATCCGGCCAAGCCGTGATTTACGTGATGTGACGCAGGAACATGCGTCAGAAATTCCCTGGGCTGTCCGCATGCTGTTGCGCGCCCTGGGAGGTTGGGGCAAGGACTGGCGTTTGGCCAGTTACCTGCTGTTTGAGTCATCCTATTGCAGGGAGTTGATCAGCCTGGGATATCGCGATGGGCTGAACGCCAGGCAGGATCTGCTGGATTTCCTGTAAAGCCGGGGTCGGAGTAAGTCCCTTACTCCGACCCCTTCGGGCTGAATGCGGATTCTTCGTAGCCCTCAATCGCTGAGCGTGGAAAATCGTCCACTTCTATAACCGCCTGGCTTGCCTCCTGCGCCAGCCGCACCATGGTGGCCTGTTCCTCGGTGATCACACCGCTCTCAACCGCTTTTTGGACCAATTCCCGGTAATTGGCATGAGTGACCGGTTCTTTCAGCGCGTTGCGGACGGCGCGTTCGGCACTGGCTGAATGGATGACCAGGTGAAATGCGGTATGCACCCTGCCGCTGGCGTCATCTTCGTCCGAGATGTAGACGCCCGAAGTGAGGCGATCCCTGCTTTCATTCTCCGTCAGCAGAAGGCCGGCGACGGCTTTCCCCAAGCGGTCTGATGGTGGGGCGTAAGGCATACCAAGCGGAAAAATGATCCATTTGACCAGCCACCCCAACCCTGGAACCGGGAAATTGTCAAGCACGCCTCGCAGGCTTTCCTGGATGATATGGAGGCTGTCATCCATCGCCCAACGGACGAAAGGCAGGTCTTCCTCCGGCCGGCCGTCGTCTTCATAACGTTTCAGAACCGCGCTGCCGAGGTACAAATGAATCAGGGCATCGGCCAGCCGACCTGAAAGTTTTTCTTTGAATTTGAACTTGCCGCCCAGCAGAACCAGCACCAGGTCAGAGGTGAAACTGAAAGCAGCGCACAGGCGTGTCATGTGGCGGAAATAACGCGCTGTGGGGCCTCGAACCGGTGAGCGTGTCGCCAATCCGCCCGTCAGGCCCAGAACCAGGCTGCGTACCATGCGGCTGATGAAGTGGCCAACATGGGAAAACAAGGCCTTGTCAAACGATTTCCGCGCACCGGGCCGTGGGTCAGTGACCGCGTTTATTTCCTTCAGTAGCCATGGATGCGCGCGGATCACTCCCTGTCCGAAAATGATAAATGTCCGGGTGAGTATGTTGGCTCCTTCCACCGTGATCGAAATGGGCAGGGACTGGTATGCATGAGCCAGGTAGTTGCCCGGTCCGGTGATGACTCCTTTGCCGCCGTGAATATCCATCGCATCGTTGATGCAAAGGCGATTGTCTTCAGTGAGCTGGTACTTGACAATGGCTGACAATACGCTTGGGCATTCGCCCTGGTCCAGTGCAACCAGGGTCAGCATGCGGGCAGCGTCCATGCGGTAGGTCCGCCCGCCAATTCTCGCCAGCGGTTCTTCAACACCTTCGAATTCGCCGATGGGGATATTGAACTGTTTGCGGATGCGCGCGTAGGCGCCGGACAACAACGCAGCCATTTTGCCACCGGCGGTTCCCAAGGCCGGCAATGAAACGGCCCGCCCGGCTGCCAGGCTTTGCATCAGCATGCGCCAACCCTGGCCGATCTGCTCCTGCCCGCCGATGATCCAGTCCATGGGGATGAATACATCCTCACCCTGCGTCGGTCCGTTCTGGAACACGGCCCCGATCGGCAGGTGCCGGTTGCCGATTCGGACCCCTTGAGTAGCAGTGGGGATCAGTGCGCAGGTGATTCCCAGTTCTTTCTCCTGCCCCAGCAATCCATCCGGATCCCGTGCTTTGAATGCCAGGCCAAGAACCGTTGCCACCGGCGCCAGCGTGATGTAACGCTTGTTCCAATTAAGTCTTAATCCCAGGACTTCGCGGCCCTGGTGCTCACCTTTGCAGACGATGCCGATGTCTTCCATGCCCGACGCATCAGACCCCGCTGAAGATGACGTGAGTGCAAAACAGGGAATTTCCTCGCCACGAGCCAAGCGGGGTAGGTAGTGGTTTTTTTGTTGTTCGGTGCCGTAATGCAACAACAATTCACCTGGCCCCAGCGAGTTTGGCACCATCACGGTGATTGCAGCGGTCAGGTTGCGACTGGCCAGTTTCATGACCACCGCAGAATGAGCCTGGGCGGAAAACCCCAGCCCTCCAAACTGTTTCGGAATGATCATGCCGAGCATGCGGTGTTCACGAATGAAGGCCCAGATGTTATCCGGCAATTTCCGGTGTTTGTTGCAAATTTCCCAGTCATCAAGCAGACGGCACAGTTCTTCTACCGGCCCATCCAGGAATTTCTGTTCCCGCTTGCTGATCTGTGGCGAGGGTATTTTTAACAACTTTTTCCAGCGTGGCCGACCGGAGAAAATCTCCGCATCCCACCACACGGTACCGGCATCGAGTGCTTCGCGTTCCGTCAGCGACATTCTGGGTAAAGACTTTCTGAACCAGCCCAAAAGCCGGTCACTGATGAGCAAACGACGTAGCGGTTTGATGGAAAAACCGATCAGGGTCGCCGCCACGATGCCGTTGGCGAAGCGGAACCAGCCGGGAACATAAAAAAGGTGCCGCAATTCGGTCCAGATCACGGTGAGTCCGACCATGATGGCCATTGTGACCAGCAGAGGTACTCGCTTATACGCCAGCACGATGACGGTAAGTATCAGGATTAAAAGATACAGAATTTCCATGCATGGCCTCTTTTGGGTATTGATATACTATCGATTATTTTCTGCGCGTGTTCTGACCTTATTCGTTACACCACACCAGGGTCAAGAAGTTAAGCTGCGCATTGCGCGCCACCAGACTTGCCCGTAGAATTCACCTGTTTATCAATCGATTCGGCTAGGACGGTTGATTTTATGAATTATAAATATAACCATATGGATGTAAGGAGTTTTTAAGTGTCAGTCGAGAGAGCGCTTTCCATCATCAAACCGGATGCCGTGGCGAAAAACGTTATTGGTGAAATATACAGTCGCTTTGAGCAGGCCGGTCTCAAGATCATCGCGGCGAAAATGAAGCATATGACCCGCGATGAAGCTGAGGAGTTTTACGCCATACACCGTGAACGGCCGTTCTTTAAAGCCCTGGTTGAGTTCATGACCTCGGGCCCTGTCATGATCCAGGTACTTGAAGGTGAGAATGCGATTTCGCGTAACCGGGAGCTGATGGGAGCAACCGATCCCGGCGAGGCGGCAGCAGGTACCATACGGGCGGACTTTGCACAAAGCATTGATGCAAACGCGGTACACGGTTCAGACGCGCCGGACACGGCAGCAACAGAAATTGCCTGCTTCTTTACGGTTGCAGACGTCTATGCAAGATAGCCCTGGAAAACACTGCAGTGCTCCGCCAACCTTATCACGCAGGACAGTGATCAACCGAATGTTCAGTACCAGGCACACTAGCCCGCATAGTGCACTAGTCGGTCTGTGGCCTCTTTATATAGTGCTGAATATGGTGCAGAATATGCTTCTTTTTATGACTATTTCAGAAGTACAATTTATCTCCGACCCGAGACCTATCCCGGCCCTGGCTGGTCCAGCTACGTCTGGACTTGGTCTTCCCTCTATCCATAGCCACGGCTATGGCTTTCGGTCCAGCCCGGTGTCCAGCCGCAGCTGTCCGGCGCCATCATCCGGGATACTGGTGCAATATGCGGGCTAGCGCAGGCATCGTGCTTGCTGCGTCAAACGAAACCCGCATCAACCTGCTTGACCTGGATGAAAGCGGGCTCAGGGCGTTTTTTCAATCGATTGGCGAAAAGCCTTTCCGCGCTGCTCAGGTGATGAAATGGATTTACCACCAGGGGGTCACTGATTTTGACCGGATGACCAACCTGGGCATGGACCTGCGTCAAAGATTATTGTCAATCGCGGAGATTGAACCTCCCCGGATTCTAAAGGCCTGGACCTCGGTGGATGGGACCCGTAAATGGCTGATGGGTTTCGGTGGTGGAAATGCCGTTGAAACGGTTTTCATCCCGGAGCCCAAGCGCGGCACCCTGTGTATTTCATCCCAGGTTGGTTGTGCATTGAACTGCACTTTTTGTGCCACCGGGGCGCAAGGTTTCAGCCGGAACCTGACTACCGGGGAGATCATTGGCCAGGTGTGGCAGGCTGCAAAAGCCCTGGGGCACGAAAGAAATAAACACCGCCGCATTACCAACGTCGTCCTGATGGGTATGGGTGAACCCCTGTTGAATTTTGATGCCGTGGTAACAGCACTGTCACTGTTGCGGCATGACCTTGGGTTTGGTCTGGCGGCCAGGCGGGTGACTTTGTCAACAGCCGGCCTGGTACCGGGTATAAAGCGGCTGCGTGACACCATTGATGTTGCATTGGCCGTTTCCCTGCACGCACCGGTTGATGATTTAAGGGAAAAACTGGTACCGCTTAATAAAAAATATCCCATCCGAGAACTGATGCGTAGTTGTGCTGATTATGTCTCTGCCAGGCACAAGCGCACAGTCACCTTCGAATACACGCTAATCGACGGAGTCAACGATCATCCGGAGTATGCCCGGAAACTGGTCAAACTGCTCAGACGCCTTCCCAGTAAACTGAACCTCATTCCATTCAACCCGTTTCCAGGCACGCAATTTCGTTGCTCATCGGATCAGAGCATCAGGCGCTTCCAGAAAATTGTCATGGAAGGCGGCTTGATTGCGACAGTGAGAAAAACTCGCGGTGACGATATTGATGCTGCCTGCGGACAATTGGTCGGCAAAGTCCTGGATCGAACCCGCAGAAGTGAAAGAATTCGCCAACAGATGGTCATCAACCGATCATTGGGGTTATAGATGAAAATGAGAACAGCTCTCCTGGTATTGGTTCTGTTGTTGACTGCCTGCACCACGTCGGGTCGTGAAGATGAACAGGGAAGTAATCGCAAAGCTGCGGAAACAAACACTTTCCTTGGCCAGGGGTACATGCAGCGTGGACAGTATGAAGTTGCCCTGGAGAAGTTGAAAAGAGCGGTAGCTTACGACAGGACCTATGCACCGGCGCACACTGTGCTGGCTATAGTGTACGAAACAATTGGCGAACTGGAGCGGGCCGCAGAGGAATACGTCGCAGCATTGAAATACGATGCCAGCGACGGGGACATCAATAATAACTACGGCGCTTTCCTGTGCCGCACCGGTCAAGGCAAAGGGGCCGACAAGTATTTTCTGAAGGCCCTGAAGGATCCCTTTTATAAGACCCCCGAGGTTGCTTACTCAAATGCCGGAAATTGTTCGCTGGAACAAGGTGATCTGGACAAGGCAGATGCCTTTTTGAGACAATCACTTGAATACAACGACAAGTTACCGCTGGCCTTGATTTCCATGGCGGATGTCAGTTATCAGACGGGGAATTATATGCGTGCGAGGGCGTTTCTGCAGCGTTACGGGTCTGTAGGAGCATGGAATAAAGAAAGCCTGCTCCTGGGTTACCAGATCGAATCCAAACTCGGGGACGCGAAATCGGCAAACCGTTATCGCCTGGAACTGCTTGAGCGATTTCCCAACTCCAGCCAGGCAGGCTGGGCCAGCGGCCAGGAACAAGAATGACCGAGCAAAAAGAATTAATACCCATGATGCCAGGAGACATTCTCCGGCATGCAAGAATATCCAAGGGGCTCACGCTCGAACAGGCAGCAGCACAATTGAAAATCAGGCCTACAGTACTGGCAGCCATTGAAACCGGTCAAACCGGTGAAATTCCATCCGTATACCTGCGCGGCCACATTCGGCATTATGCGCTTTTCCTGGGGATCGACCGGCAACAACTCGATCAATACATGGAGCACGTTAAAGACGTGGAGCCGGGCCTGCGATCAGTTTTCGAATTCAAGTCCAAACGGGGTAATACGGACAAATGGCTCAAAGCAACCGGCTACCTTATCGCTTCGGCCCTGGTTGCCACGCTGGCGTGGCAGTTCACCCACCAAGCCGTCCGTTTTTCGAGCAGCAGCACCCACCTGAATGCCTCCATGACTTCGATGGAGTCACTCCATTTCGCGGAACAGGGATTGGCGGAAGAAGGGTTGACAGGGGATGCCGCCGTCAGCCCTGCAACTGGGCAGTCATCGCCCATCATCACTGGCGACGAGGGGCAGCCGCCATTGCAACCTGATGAGATACAGCACCTGAAAATCAAGACTTCAGCCGATACCTGGATCGAAGTCCTGGATGCGGCTGGCCTGCATCTGGAAATGGATCTGTTGCGTGCCGGAACCAGTCGCGAGTACCGTGGCAAAGCACCATTGCGTGTTATGCTGGGCCGTGCTTCTGCGGTTGAAGTCTGGTTCAATGGCCAGCCAGTGGACCTGACAGCGCACACGCGCGGAAATGTGGCGCGCATCACCCTGGGGGGGCCATTAATGACCCGGTCTGATCAGCAGGCTGAAAGCGTCAACCGCTAAAATCCAACAACGTGAGCTCAACCATCAAGTCAATTCGCGGAATGCATGACATTCCTCCGCTCGAACTGCCGGACTGGCAACGGCTTGAGCAAATTGTCAAAGACGTTTTTGCAAGTTACGGATACGATGAAATCCGTATTCCAGTGGTGGAGAAAACCGAATTATTCGCCCGCGCCATCGGAGATGCTACCGATGTGGTGGAAAAAGAGATGTACACCTTCGAAGACCGCAATGGTGCTCTGCTCAGCTTGCGCCCGGAGGGTACAGCCGGAGTCGTGCGGGCCGTCTTGCAACAAGGGTTGTTATATGCTGCACCGGTTCGCTTGTGGTACCAGGGTCCCATGTTTCGGCGCGAGCGTCCACAGAAAGGACGCACCCGGCAATTTCACCAGTTTGGGGTAGAGGTATTCGGGGCAAACGGCCCGGACATCGATGCGGAACTGCAGGTGATGTGCCAGCGATTGTGGCAAGCACTGGGATTGAAAAGCCTGTGGCTGGAGATCAATACACTGGGCTCACCCGTTGAGCGGGCCAGTTTCCGTCATGAGCTCTACGCATTCCTGTCCAGCCGGAAAACGCAATTGGATGAAGACAGCATCAGGCGACTGGACCGAAATCCGATCAGGATCATGGACAGCAAGAACCCCGCCATCCAGGAACTTTTGCACGATGCACCCTCTCTGGAGGACCACCTGGGACGGGATTCCAAGCAGCATTTCGATCAACTGCGGAATCTTCTGGATGCACTGGAAGTTTCCTACGTCGTTAATCCACGGTTGGTGCGTGGCCTGGATTACTACAGCCATGCGGTGTTCGAGTGGAAAACGGATGAACTGGGAGCTCAGGGCACGATCTGTGCCGGTGGACGCTACGATGGCCTGGTGGAAATCCAGGGCGGTAAGCCCTGGCCGGGTGTCGGATTCGCCATGGGGCAGGAACGCCTGGTGGAGCTGCTGCGGACACAGTCACCAAGCAACCGTCTGGCGCCCCATGTTTACCTGGTAATGGCCGGTGCGGACACCACCGAACGCGGTTTGCAACTGGCGGAACATTTAAGGCAAAACATTAACGGTATCCGTGTGCAGATGAACCTCGGGGGTGGAAGTTTCAAATCCCAGTTCAAGCGCGCCGATCGCAGTGGAGCCGCCCTGGCACTGGTTCTGGGTGAAGATGAATTACAGCGTGGTGCAGTGACCATTAAGCATCTGCGTGATGACCGCGGACAAAAACAGCTTACTCTGGATGAGATTGCGCAATGGCTGCAGGCCTGGATGATCCATTGAATTTAGGCGGGCCGGTAAATTTAGCTGTTCGATCGCGGCCAATACTTTTAGAATATGCGACCTTTATCTGCACAATACCGAGCGGAACCGGGGAACATTAAACATTGAGAAATTACCATGGTTGAAATTTACGATGCCCACGAGCAGAGCAAAGTCGTCAAAAGATGGCTAAGTGAAAACGGCAGTGCGATTGTCATGGGGCTGGTCATTGCCTTCGGCGGACTGTTTGGCATCAAACAATGGCAAAGCTGGCAGGAAAGCAACAAGCAGCAGGCTTCCACGGAATTTGAAGTCTTGAGCGAATTGTTGGCAGCAGGGCAATTGGATGCCGCGATGTCCAATTTTCAGAATCTGCAGGACAATTACTCACGATCGCCGTACACGTCGATGGCGGCATTGCAAATGGCCCGCGCCCGCCTGCAGGCCAGTCAGGCAGAGCTGGCAGTCGGTTTGTATGAATTTGTCGTGGAGAACGGTTATCCCAAGGCAATGTCGGTCATCGCAAGGGTGCGTCTTGCCCGGGTACTGTTAGAACTGGGTACAGCAGACAAGGCCCTGGAAGTGGTGCAGGCCGAGCGTAATATTTTTGGTTTTGAATCCCGCTATGCAGAAGTCCGGGGCGATATCTACCAGGCACAGGGGAAGGTGAGTGAAGCCATCTCGGCTTACCTCGAAGCATTCAATACGCTGGAGGTAGGTGAGGGTGACCGTGCAAGTCTGGAGCTTAAACTGGAATCGCTGGGGGCCGAAATTCCGGATGATGGAAGCGAGTCATGAGCAAGCTCTTGCTTGCATTCTTCCTCACCTCGCTGGTGCTGCCCGGGTGCAGCTGGATTCGTAGTTGGGGTGATGAGGAACCGGGGGATCCCGCTGCCCTGGTTGATTTCCAATCGACGCTCAGGGTTGGAAAAGTCTGGTCCACGCAAATTGGCGATGGCATGGGAAAACAGGGCCTCACCATGGGGCCGTTCTATTCGTCCGGAACCCTGTTTGCGGCGGATTACAAAGGCAGATTGATTTCTGTGAATGCACAAAGCGGACGCAAAAACTGGGAGCTGAAAACCGGGCAAACGTTTTCCGGTGGTCCGGGTATCGACGATACTCATATTTACATGGGGACCATTGATGGTCGTGTGGTGGCATTCGACCGGAACAATGGTGATGAACTATGGAATGCCCATGTGTCGTCCGAGGTACTGGTGCCGCCGGTTGCGGCCGATGGCGTCGTGGTCGTGCGTTGTATCGATGGCCGGGTTTTTGGCCTGGACGCGGATAATGGAGCCCGTGTCTGGATCTATGACCACAGTGTTCCGTTGCTGACCCTGCGGGGCAATGCCAATTTGTTGCTCCGAGGGGGTGTCGTTTTCATCGGTTATGACGATGGCAGTGTGGTGGCTCTGCACCTGGCAGACGGGAGCGTACTCTGGTCCCAGTCCGTCGTTTCACAGGAAGGCCGGACTGAACTGGAACGGCTGGCCGACATCGGGCAACAAATGGTTCTCGTGGCAGGCGATCTGATTGTTTCCAGTTACAAAAACCATGTGGTCTCACTGGCTGCGAATTCAGGCCGTCTGCTCTGGTTCAAGGACATCTCATCGGCAACCGGCGTTCAGGTTGACCGCACCAAGCTCGCCATCAGTGAGCGCAACGACGATCTCTGGCTGCTCGATCGCAGGAATGGGTCGACCCTGTGGAAACAGGATCAGCTCGGCAACCGGGGCCTGACCCGGCCAGCCTTTTACGGGAAATTCGTGGTGGTTGGAGACCGGGAAGGCTACCTGCACTGGATCGATTCAGCCAGTGGGGAATTTGTCGCCAGGCAGAGACCAGGCAGGAACGGTTTCGCCGCTGCCCCGTTGACCGTTGGCACCACTCTGTACGTGCTGACGGATGCAGGCAAGCTGATAGCCTATCGCGCAGGCGCGGCCTTATAGGGTTTGTTTATGTTGCCAGTGGTCGCCATCGTTGGTCGCCCGAATGTCGGAAAATCAACCCTGTTCAATGCCCTGACCCGGACCCGTGACGCCCTGGTTGCAGATGTGCCGGGCGTGACACGCGATCGTCAGTATGGTATTTCCAGGGTCGGGGGCCAGTCGCGTTTGCTGGTCGATACCGGGGGGCTGATCAGTCATGCGCAAGGCATTGACTACCTCACTGCAAAGCAGGTTCACCAGGCCATTGATGAAGCAGAACTGGTGCTGTTTATCGTCAGCGCCCGTGATGGCCTGACCGCGGAAGATGAGGAGATCGCATCGGTTTTGCGGCGCGCTTCGAAGCTTGTGCTGATGGTTGCCAACAAGATTGATGGGATGGAAGTCGATATGGCGATGGCGGATTTTGCCCGCCTGGGCATGGGGGAATTGCTGCCGGTTACAGCGACTCACCGTCGTGGACTGGATGGGATGATGAAGGCGGTCGATTCCATCTTGCCGGCGCAGGCGGAATCCGAACAGCCCGAAGAAGACATTGACCGGTTACGACTGGCCATCATCGGCAGACCCAATGTCGGCAAGTCGACGCTGGTCAACCGCTTGCTGGGAGAGGAGCGTGTAATGACCTTCGATCAGCCCGGCACCACCCGCGACAGCATAAGCGTGTTGCTTGAAAGGGATGGGCAGCACTACGAGCTGATCGATACAGCCGGCGTTCGCCGCCGCTCGAGAATTACCGAGGTGGTAGAGAAATTCAGTACCATCAAAGCATTGCAGGCGATTGAACGGGCTCATGTTGTGCTCCTGATGCTCGATGCAAGCGAAGGCTTAACCGACCAGGATACGACCCTGCTGGGCCATGTGCTGATGCAGGGCAGGGCCATGGTGATCGCGCTGAATAAATGGGATGGGCTCAATCCGGATCACCGGAAACAGGTAAAAAGTGAGCTTGACCGGCGTTTGCAGTATGTCACCTGGGCCCAGAGGATTACCCTGTCGGCGTTGCACGGCTCCGGCATCCAGGAAATGATGCGTGCCGTCAAAACAGCCTGGCGCAGCGCGCTGGTGGATTTTTCAACACCCGAGTTGACCCGGGTATTGCAGCAGGCATTTGATGCTCACCAGCCGCCGATGAAACTCGGCAGAACAGCCAAGCTTCGCTACGCACATGCGGGTGGAAAGCTGCCGCCCAGGATCATCATTCATGGCAGTCGTACCGATACCATACCCGACGGCTATCGCCGTTACCTTGCCAATAAATTTATCAGTCACTTCAAACTGAAGGGCACACCGCTTGTAATACAGTTCAGGGACAGTGACAATCCTTACAAGGATCGCAAAAACAAGCTGACCAGGCGGCAACAGGAAAAACGTCGACGCCTGAAGAAATTCACCAGCCGTAAATCTCGAAAATAGATTTTACTCGCTATTAAGTGGAAACGTGGAAGGGTATCGTGGCAAATCCCGGATGCTACATGCAGCGCTCAAGACCGTGATGAGCTGGCCAAGCTGCACGGTGATGCCCCGGACGAACTGGCCGCGCATGTGATGGATGTTTCACTGATCCTGTACGCCGAGCATGAATTTAACGCCTCGACCTTTACGGCCCGGGTCTGCGCGTCCACGATGAGTGATCTGCATTCCTGTATAACAGATGCTATCGGTTCCCTGCGTGGCCCATTGCACGGTGGTGCGAACGAGGCTGCCATGGCAATGATCGAGCAGTATTCCTCCGAGAAGGAAGCCGTGGCGGATGTCTTACGCAAACTCCAGGCCAAGGATCTGATTATGGGCTTCGGACACGCAGTCTACCGTCAGCGCGACCCGCGTAATGCGATCATCTTGGATGCGCTTGAACGTACCATGAAGGAAGAAAAGAACATGTTCGCCAACACGGACTTCTTCCATGCCAGCGCTTACCATTTCATGGGTATCCCGACCGAGCTATTCACGCCCGTCTTCGTGATGTCGCGCGTAACCGGATGGGCAGCACATTGCTTTGAACAGCGGGCCAACAATAGCATCATCCGGCCGGATGATTAATATATTGTT
>JAZFUZ010000052.1:0-4582 GCA_036447475.1 Lysobacterales bacterium
GTGGAAACGCCTGTTCTTTCACAGGCCGGCAACAGCGATCCGCATAGCAACAATATTTCAACCGACAGCAGAGCGAAAAAGTACCTGAGGACATCCCCGGAGTATGCAATGAAACGTCTGCTGGCGTCTGGTCATCGCGACATTTACGAAATGGGGCGCGTTTTCAGGGCAGGGGAAGCCGGCCACTACCACAATCGCGAATTTACACTCCTGGAGTGGTATCGCCTCGGGTGGAAATACCTCGACCTGGCGGATGAGACGACTGCACTGATCCGGTTCTGTGGGCACGGCCAATTTGATAATTGGCCCGTGAACCGGGTGACCTACCGTGAATTGTTTCATCATGAAACCGGCCTGGACCCGTTCAATTGTGATGAATCTGACCTGGAGTCTTGCGCCCTGGATCGCGGCATACATGCTGGACCTATGGACCTACAGGAGTGGCTGGACCTGGTACTTTCCCAGGTGATTCAAGGCGCTCTGCCTGGCGAAACATTCACTGTTGTTTATGAATTTCCTCCGCAGCAGGCAGCACTGGCCCGCATCCGGGGTGGAGACATACCCGTCGCGGAACGCTTCGAGATCTACCTGGGGCAAATGGAACTGGCCAACGGTTACCAGGAACTTACCGATGCCGGTGAGCAACTCCAGAGGTTCCAGAGGGAGTGCGGAAGGACAGCCGGCAGGGGTGAAGAAACAGTCCCAATCGATAAAAACCTGATCTCGGCCCTGCGCCATGGTCTACCCGAGTGTGCCGGCGTGGCTCTGGGCGTGGATCGCCTGCTGATGGCTTGTCTGAAACTGGACCGGATTGACGGCGTGCTGGCTTTCGCTGCAGATCGGGCCTAAGCCGATCTGCGGGCTAACTGTCCAACGGCAGGCTGATCCGGACAATCAGTCCGCCACCGTCCGCGTTTTGGGCACTGATACGCCCTCCGTGGCGACGAGCCGCGTTTGCTGCAATGGACAGGCCCAGACCGTGCCCCCCGCTGCTGCGATCCCTGGATTCCTGGACGCGATAGAAAGGTTCGAAAATCTGTTCCAGCTCGCCCTCGGGCACACCCAGGCCAAAATCGCGCACGCTCAGATGCACCTGCTTCCGGTCACGCTCCAGGCTGAGGATCACACCATTGTCGGGATCGGTATGACGCAGCGCATTTCGTAACAGGTTTTCCATGGCCCGCCACAACAATTCACGGTCACCGTGGTACGAAAATGGTTCCACCGGCTTCCATGCTATTGCGGGCTTCCCCTCCGGAACCTCGTAGTTCACCACATCGACCAGGTCGTTCAAAAGGACGTTGAGGTCGAATTCTTCATCCACTTTTGGAACGGTCTCGGAGGATTCTCTCAAAAGACCGAGTACATCGTTGACCAGTGCTCCGAGACGCTCGCTTTCCAACTCGATGCGATCGAGTTCTGATTCAACCTTAAGTGCACCTTTTTTCCGCGCAATTTCCAGCGCCACGGTGAGCCGCGCCAGCGGCGAACGTAATTCGTGACTGACATCCTGTAACAGGCGCTGGTTAGCCCGCTGCATCGCCTGCAGGCGCGCGGCCATGGCATCAAAATCTGTCGCCAGTTGCCCGAATTCATCATTGCGCTCCGTCAAGGCATGGCCTAGGCGGGTATTGAGATCCCCTGCCGCGATCCTGCGGCTCGCTACGCTAAGCTGTTCCAACGGCATGGCCAGGGATCGTGCCAGAAAATAGCTGATCAAAGCACTGATGACGGCGGCAGCAGCAAGGCGCAAAGCGGTGCCGGCCGGACCCGGGGCCAAAATAGTGCTGGGTGGTGTCCGCTTGACCGTGTAGACGGTGTATGGTCGGCCCTGGGAATCTTCATGGACCTGTATATCCATGACCGTTCGCCGGTCTTTGAGTTGCTGCAGGGCCTCATCTCGACCCAACGCTTCTTGATTGTTGAAGTCCAACACGTAAATGTGGCTGCGACTCATGCGGGGAATTCCCAGCAACTCGTCGCGTAAACCTTTGCGGTCGTCCATCTCGATGGCGCGCATGGTGCGCTGGTTGATCCTGAACATACCCCGGGAAAAAGTGTTGGCCGGTTCTTCCGCCCATTGTTCCCTTGCCAGCTTGTCGTTCAACCAGCCGATGGTGGCGGAAAAGCCGACGATGCTCAACCACATCGTCAGGAACAGTTTCCAGAAAAGAGTGAACACCTTAAGGAACCCGGTACTGGTAGCCGATTCCCCGGATGGTTTCAATCCTGTTCTGCCCGTTTTGGTCTGGGCCGAGTTTGCGCCGCAGGTTACTGACATGCATGTCCACGCTCCGGTCATGCAGTGCAGGCTCCCGCCCCAGTGCGGAGATATAGAGATCCCGCTTGCTGACCACCTCACCCTGATGCTGCAACAAGGCCTGAAGAATACTGAATTCGGTACTGGTCAGTTCCACTGGAGATCCTGACTTCAGCAGCGTGCGGCTGCCCTGTCTCAGCTCCAGGTCGTCCACATTCAGTACGCCATGATCCACTGCGCTTTGCGCTCGCCGCATCACGGCACGTATCCGAGCGAGTAATTCTCTTGGATTGCACGGTTTTGGCACGTAATCATCAGCACCCAGTTCCAGGCCCAGTATTCGGTCCATGTCATCGCCCCGGGCGGTGAGCATGATGACCGGAATACTGCTCTCCTTGCGGATTTCCTTCAGCACGTCCATGCCATTCATTTCAGGCATCATCACGTCAAGCACCACCAGGTCGAGCCCCGGCTTGCGTGCCTCATCCAGGGCAGACCGTCCATCATCGGCCAGGCGTACCTCGAAACCCTCGGTCTCAAAATATTCTTTCAGTAAACCGCTGAGTTCGGTATCGTCATCTGCTAACAGGATCGTGCTTTGCATGGCTCACTCATTGGCTTTGTTCCGTGTGCCATTCTAACCCGTTCCTTGTTTTTGTTCCGGGACTGCCCTGGAATTCACTAATAAATGCATTATTTGTGTGTAGTATTAAGTGCGCCATTTTCAGAAACCTTCAGATTGAAGATTGTTGGGGATTGAAAACGTTGAACAACGAAATCAGAGTACGGCTTGCCAGCGAAGCTGACATTGCCCGGTATGCAAACCGGATCTCAGATTTGCTGTCGAGGCTTGGGATTCCGCCGGACTATGGGCATATTCACAAGCTTCCCCTGCAGACGGAAGCTGCCCGGCTGAAATCGATTGGCAATGATGTCCATGGGCGTGAACAGGAAATGCTGCCTGAAGCGGCCGACGCCTGGCTGGCGATGTGGAAAAAAGCGAGCGATCACGGCATCGAACTGCAACCCGTATCTGCTTTTCGTTCGGTCGAATATCAGTCAGGTATTTTACAAAAAAAGCTTGATAAGGGACTGAATATTAAAAATATACTGGAAGTTTCAGCCGCACCCGGTTACAGCGAACACCACAGTGGCAGGGCAGTGGATATCACTACACCGGGTTACGCGGCACTGGAAGAGGAGTTCGAGCACAGCGCGGCTTTTAAGTGGCTGTGCGAACATGCTCCCGATTTTGGATTCAGCTTGTCTTTTGCCCGCGACAACCGGCACGGCGTGGTTTACGAACCATGGCATTGGGCCTGGCAGGGCTAAGTCTTAGTTTGTTGGGGCTTATTTAATGGATCGCCCCGGAGACCTGAACGGTCTGATTCTGGGCTTGGTCGATCCTGGCTGCCAAGTCGAAGGGCAAATGAATTTGCTCCAGTCCGAGACGCACAAGTAAGGTGCGCAACTCCTGTTGCAGCAGCGGATACAGTTGGCGCGTCAGACTGGCATGATTGCTGGTGAATGCTGCAACATCCACCGGCTTGCCTTCGACCTGCTGGTAAATGGCCTCAAATCCGACCTTCGCATTGAACATCGGCCCGGCGCCTTCCTTCGATCCTCCCTTGCACGTCAGCCTGGCGCTGACCTGGTACGCAGGCAGGCTGTCACCACGGTCGGCTTTCATCAGCCTGGGCGTCAGGTTCAGTTCCACTTTGGCTTCCCGGGTACCGGCATCCTTGCTGACATGCACAAGTTCAGCCTTGAGTAAAGACATCTGAACGTGTTGCAGTACAAAAAGATCCAGCAGGTTCATAGAGAGACGGTTCCTCAATGCTCAACCATTGGTCTGACAGTTTAACCCACGACTCAAGATGCGCCCATTGCCGACCATTTTCAAGACAACAACACCGTATCCACGGCCCGCCAGAAATACCAGCTTGCTGCTGAACGATAGGGTGCCAGGTGACGGGTTTCCTGCAGGAGCTGCTCTTTGGGTAGCCACCCCATTGAGGATTTGCCCTGGGGTATGTGAGGACGCTTCGAGCCGGATAAAAGACCAACTCACCCCTTTGTCACTATATTAGCTGTCAATGACTGCATGCTTCGCCGTTGTGCTCGCCGCATTTGTCGCTGCCGGTTATACTCAAACCCGGTAGCTGGTGGAGAATATTAGGAGCTAGTGTGCTGTCACACGTATATTGTAGGGTTCAGAGCTACCCTGATGTTCCAAGACAAGGCGCAGTCCGCAGGGAATGGCTTGTCCTTTGCAAGGGCTGCAACGCCGTATTGGAGCATCAGGGTAACTCCCTTCGGGCG
>JAZFUZ010000053.1:0-8340 GCA_036447475.1 Lysobacterales bacterium
TTGACGGATGCGCTCACTCGACCACACCGCAGAGGGTCATCATCGCCTGGATATACACTTTGACGATGTCCAGCATGTCACCGATGTGCACGTGCTCGCCCTGGTGGGTGGAGAAACCGCCGCCGCCGCTGCGAATGCGGCCGGCTGAGCCGTAGTTGACCGTCGCAATACCGTAGCGGTTCATGTGTGCGGCATCGCTGTACCAGGTCTCCACCCCCATTTTGGGCGGCTCGCCCAGTTGTTGGCTGTGGGCTTCGATAATCGTCTGCACCAATTCGTGATCGTCCGGGATCGAGGTGCCGGGTGCAGAGACAAAGATTTCCACCTTGGTGCCTTCGAGCTGTGGATTGTCCCGTACCACCGTGTCGATCATTTGGCGAACCTCGGCATAAGCGTCCTTGGGTAACGCATCAGGCAGGGTACGAACGTCCATGTAAATGGAGCAGCCGTCCGGTGTGCGGGCGCCACGCCAGGGCCACCCGCCTTCAATGGCGGATACGTTCACAGTGGGGCTGAAGTCGCCGAGCCGGTTGCGTCCTACATAGTCCGGAATCCACTCGTGTATGGCATCCAGGATCACCCGGCTCTTATTGATGGCATTGTTTTCCACATCAGACCACGCAGTATGGATCAGGTGGCCCGGCACGGTGATCTTGATCCACGTCGTGCCGCAATGACGTGGAATCAGCATCATGTTGGTGGGCTCTCCGAGGATACAGAAATCAGCCACGGCGCCGTGCGTGATCGCAAACTTGGTGCCAACCCCGTAGCCCTGGTACTGGCGGCCTTCGAACTCGTTGACCGGCGCCTTTTCGATCTCACCGGCAACCGCGGCGATCACCACATCGCCACCCAGCCTGATGCCGGCCTTTTTGATGGCCTCCACTGCGGTCACGTAGGTGGCCATGGCGCTTTTCATATTAAAGGTGCCCATGCCGTAGATCCATTGGTCATCGATCAGGGTGCCTTTACACTCGTAACCGATGCCGCGATGAGCCTGCTCGGGGCCAAAAGAGGTGTCCAGGTGGCCGTTGAACATCAGCGACTTGCCGCCGCCATAACCCTGCATACGGCCGATGGCGTTGTAGCGCTCGTCGCCAATGGGCTGCAGAATGGTGTCGAAGCCGACCTCCCGTAGTACGTCATACACGGCGCGGGCCATGTCGCCCTCGTAACCGGTGGGGCTGGGAATATCGGTCAGATCGATCACCAATTGCACCAGCCGGTCGCGGTCAATTTCCTCGACCGCCCTTGCGACGACACCCGGGTCAATTTTGCTGGCCATGATCAATGTTCTCCTGTTTTTCCGGGGATCATTCCACAATGAAGGTGGTCAGGGTGCCCAGTTTTTCGACCCGGGCATCGATGCGGTCACCGGGCTTCAGATAAACCGGATCGGGCATGCCGGCTATCACACCTGGCGGGCTGCCCGTGGTGATGATGTCGCCCGGCTGCAGGGTCGTGTTGGACCACCAGGAAACCAGTTCGGCTACTTCGTAGACCATGTTGGCGGTGTTGGAGTTCTGACGCTCCTCGCCGTTGAGGGTGAGCACCATTTTCAAGTCATCGGGCTCGCCCACCTCGTCTATGGTCACCAGCCAGGGGCCAAATGGACAGGAGCCGTTGAAACTCTTGCCCAGCAGGATGACCTTGTTGGAATGCTCTCTGGACTGAATGTCGCGCGCTGACAGGTCGTTGAAAATGGTCAGCCCGGCAACATACTCCAGCGCTTCTTCCTTGGCGACCCGAAACGCTTCCTGGCCAATGATGATACCCACCTCGATCTCGTAGTCGAGCTGCTTGGTGAAATGGGGCACTTTCACTCCGGCGCCGCTAGGCACCACGGAAGACGGCGCCTCCAGGAAGCCGGTGGGATGCTCGAAGTGGAAGTCGCCCCAGTTGTGGGACTGCCATTCCGGCGCACTCCAGGTCGTCAGCTCGGAGAGGTGATCGGAAAAATTACAGGAGGTGTGCATGATCTTGCCCGGCTTGGGCACGGGCGCCAATAGCTCCACCTGGTGTTCGTCGTACAGATTCTCATGCCCAACCGCAGCATCGGCAGACAGCGCCTGGGCGCGCTCCATGGCGGGCTTGCCCTGTTCCAGAAACTCGATCATGGTGGCGGGTAGTTCACCGCCACTGGCTGCTTGCAGATCGAGATAGGCCTCTCCGATCACTGCGCCCACTATGACCGCACCGCTCGCTTTGATTCGCAGACTCACCAGTTTCATCGTTTCATCTCCCAGGACCTGTTAACAGGCTCTAATAGATCAAGCCAGGGTAGGGCCGGGCTTGAGGTTCGGTACCACGTGCTCACCCATCAAGCGGATGACCTCGAGATTGTACTCCTCAGATTCACCGACCACTTCCAGCAGTGGCAGATTGAGGCCCGCGTCCACCAAATCCTGAGTAATTTCCAGACAATCATCCGGTGTGCCGGAGATGACGGTGAATTGGCGCATCATCTCATCGGTTACCAGGTGTGTAACATTGTCGTCGGTACCGTCGGCGATGGCCTTGCGGAATGGCTCCCAGGATTCATCGGGCAGCCCGGATCCGGCCAGGATGACGTCGTTCTTGATATTACGGATCTTGTTGACGATATAGGTGCCGGTGTAGCTGCGGGTAGCGTCTCGCGCCTTGTCGCCGTTCCTGGAACAGGAGCACAGGATGACACCACCTACCGGAAAATCGTTCGGCAGAGTGCGTCCCTGGGTCACGGCGCCCTTCTTCATGTTGTCGATGGCATAACGCACGAATTTCGGCGAGGTCAGGCCGGCCAGCAGCATGCCGTCGCTTTCCTTACCCGCAAGCC
Organism: Lysobacterales bacterium; assembly: GCA_036447475.1. GTDB lineage: Bacteria > Pseudomonadota > Gammaproteobacteria > Xanthomonadales > SZUA-36 > JAJRRA01. The sequence continues at coordinate 2,816 of JAZFUZ010000053.1, forward strand.
TTTGCATAAAGGGACCGGTGGCACCCATATAGATGGGGATTTCGGTGCGCAGCCCATCGCCCGCACGGTCATAGGACGGCATGGAGGACTTGAACAAATTACCTTCGTAATCGTACTGCTCGCCCTTCCATATCTTGCGCATGATCGCCATGGATTCCCGGTGCACCGGCACCGGTTTCATCAGGTCGATGTCGTATTCCAGGTACTCGATACCCACTTTGCCAACGCCGATGCCCATGATGAAGCGCTCGTCGGAAAGCTCATCTATAGCAGCCGCTTCAGAAGCCATAATGGTTGGGTGGCGCACGTACGGGGATGTGATGCCCAGGCCGACCGGAATGTTTTTGGTGGCCATCGCTACCGTTGCCAGCGTGGTGAAGCAACCCCGCGACTCCAGCCCATACTGCCGGAACCAGTGATAGGCCTCGGCGATCCAGAAACCGCCGTTCATATTCGAGGCCTCGGTCTGCCTGGCATAGGACTGGATTGCGGACAGCGGCTCGTAAGACTTGAAAATGACACCAACTTTCGGGCTGATTGATGTATTCATGGGTGGCTCCTGTGTGCGGAACGAATGACTATCCAACGCTCGATACCACAGCGTTGGTTGTGGAACTTAATAAAGATATTAGGTTCGCGCAGCTTGGGGGTCTTGCCCCTAGGGGACGCTTTGTTGATTCTCAGTGCATCGCGTATTTCGGGCCGCCTGGACATCGTCAGGGTGCCGTTGGGGACGTTACGCGCCGCGCAGCTCTGCGGTCGCGGCTTCGTCCACCCTCTGACTGTCGGGATCGATCACCACAGCGTATTGCGATTTCGCCGCGGCTGGACTGACCAGTCCGTCGATCACGTCCCGCCGTACGGCTGCGGTGGGACGTTGCAGCGGACTGCCATAACCCCCACCACCGCTTTGGTAAATCTCGTAGATGTCACCCTCATCGAGATCGTAGAAGCTCTCGGTATCGACGTTCACCGTCTCCCCGTTACATTTCCGGATAAAAAGCTCATGCGGTGGTGCCGGCTCGCCACCTTCGAGACCAAACGGCGCTGTTACCTCATGCACGCCGCCGCCGAAGTTCGCGGCCTTGATGTTGTCGGTATCGACACGCCACCGGTAGATTGTACCCATGCCGCCGCGCCACTTTCCGGCACCCGCACTGTCGGGCCAGAACTCATATTGCAGCACCGTGTACGGATCAACCAGCTCGTGCAGTTCAGGATCGGGCGCGCGCAGACCGCCGGCGCAGATGACGGTGCCGAGATGGTCCCAGCCATCCTGTCCGTACGAGGCACCGCCACCGCCCTTGCTCATGAAATGAATGTCACCGAACGGACGTCCGGTACGCGGATTGAAGCCCATCGTCGCCGGCGCGCACCAGCGCGACCACCCGGCATCCACACTGTGCGGTGTAGCCTGGGCAAGCGCCAGCCAAGCCGCTTCGATTATCGCCTGCGCGGATGCGATGGTACAGCCACTGACCGGCGCAGGTTCCCGGGAATTCACCACCGTGCCTTCAGGCGCAATAAGGTGTAGCGCTCGCAACGCACCCTGGTTGAAACGGACACCTTCGCCAATCGACATAAACAACGCGAGATAACAAGATGACGCCGTGTTAGGCACCGTGCTGTTCACGTAACCGGCAGCCTGTTCGTCGCTGCCGGTGAAGTCGAACGTGATATCGGAACCATCTACCTTCAGGTTCAAACGTACCGCAATCATGCGGTCCTTGTTCACGCCATCGTGGTCGATCAGGCGTTCCGCGTGGTACTCGCCATCCGGCACACGCTCGATCGCCGCACGCATCTGCTTCTCGGAGGCATCGAAAATCTGGTCTATCGCCGCTTCCAGCGTCGTGCGATCATACTTATTGAGCAATGAGTGCAGGCTGCGTTCACCGATCGTGCAGGCACCGACCTGGCACTGCAGGTCACCTTCGACGATGAACGGCAGATGGACGTTCAGAAGAATCGTGTCCCACAGCCCGCGGTTCAACTTGCCTGCGATGTACAGCTTGGCAGGAGGAATCCGGATGCCTTCATCCCAGACACTGGTTGCTGCCGGGTTGTAGCCGGCAACACCGCCACCACCGACGTCCGCGTGGTGACCTTTCGATACTGCCCAGAACGCGATTTCACCATCATGGAACACGGGCTTGACGATGTTGATGTCCGGTGGGTGATTGTTGCCATGATACGGGTCGTTCAGGATGAACACATCGCCGGGGTCGACATCGCCCGCGAAGGTCTCGGCGATGCTGCGGATTGCATAAGGCAAAGCGCCCATGATGACCGGGATGTACGCGGTTTGTGCAACCAGTTGCAGCCGGCTGTCAAAGATCGCGGTCACGAAATCCCGCGCCTCGGAAAAGATTGGCGAACGCGAGGTGCGCAACATGGTCTGTCCAATTTCCTTACTTATGGCATCGAGGCGGTTGCCAATCACGGATACCTGGATGCGATCTAGTGTTGCTGACATGGCTTAACTCCCGCCGGACAACCGCGCACAGAGTTCTGCGAGGTCCTGGTCTTGTGAATAAATCAGATAATTGTCGAAATCGTCGCAGCTCAGCTCGAAATCTGGTGGTACGACGATGGTGGTCGTTGGTTGTGCAATGATCGCTGGACCGATGATTCGATCACCGTTGTGCAGTCGCAAGCCGTCGTAAACAGGCGTATCGACGAATTCACCATCGAAACAGACAGGCCGCCGTTTCAACATCACCTTTTCCAGGGGTTCATGCGCGACCGCGCGGCGCGTGAGATCTGGTTTCACTGTGATGCCACGAGCGGTTACGCGCAGATTGATCAGTTCAACTGGCGTGCCTCGCATCGCGTAGCCATAGAGTGTGTCGTGTCGCTGGTGAAATGCATCGACGACGTCCTCGAGATCTGCAGCGGTCATCGACAACGCAGGCGGTGCCGGCACCTCCACTTCGTGGAACTGCCCGACGTAGCGTAGATCAGCGCTGAAACTGACATCCAGCCGGTCACCACTGATGCCTTCTTCGGCCAGCGTGTGTTCTGCGGCTTCCAACATTTCCCGATAGAGCCGGACTACTTCCTCACGGTCCACTTGATCAATGTCGCGTGCGTAGGTACGCACATAGTCGTGCTGCAGATCGGAGATGAGCATGCCGACCGCGCAAAATACGGAAGACTCGCGCGGCACAAGGATCAAGGGAATTTCGAGTTCTCGGGCAATTGGCACAGCATGAATGGGACCGGCGCCACCGGCGACGATCAGCACGAATTCGCGGGGGTCATAGCCGCGCTGTACCGAGACTGCACTCAAGGCAGCAGCCATGTTGGCATTCACAACGTCGTAGATACCCTTCGCGGCGGCCACGAGATCCATTTTCAGCGGCTTCGCCACGTGCTGCTCGATCGCGGCCTGTGCCGCGGCGACATCCACCTCCAGTTCGCCGCCCTCGAAGGACCCCACGTCCAGATAACCCAGAACCAGATCCGCATCCGTCACGGTCGGCAGTTCACCGCCCCTGCCGTAGCAGGCAGGCCCCGGTTGCGCACCAGCACTGGCCGGCCCGACGGCCAGCAACCCACCAACATCGACCGATGCGATCGAGCCACCGCCCGCTCCAATGGTGTGAATGTCCAGGATTGGCGACGCGAGCCGATACTCTCCAATAGAGCCATCCTGAGTGACGTTGAGCATCCCGTCTTTGATCAGGGCAACGTCGAATGAGGTGCCGCCCATGTCGACTGTGATCAGGTCACTGAAGTGATTGCCGCTGCCGTAGAAAATGCCGGCCTGCGGCGCCCCGGCCGGGCCAGACAGCAAAGTATTGGATGCGAAACGCTGCGCGACTTGCGGCGACATGACACCGCCATTCGATTGCATAATCAGCAAGGTACCGGCGAAACCCTGTACGGCGAGTTCCTGCTCGAGGAATGACAGATAATTGGTCAGGACTGGGCCGACGTAGGCATTCAGAACCGTGGTACTGTGCCGTTCATAGAGGCGGATCTGGGGCAGAATCTCGGTCGATAACGACACGTAGATGCCGGGTAATTCCTGCTGTAGAATTTCGCGAGTGCGCTCTTCGTGCGCCGGATTCCGGAATGACCACAAGTATGATACCGCCACGGCTTCAACGTTCTGCTGCCGGAAGTAGTCAGCCGCAGCGCGCACATCATCCTCGTTCAACGGCGTCATAACCGTGCCGTCGACGGTCACGCGTTCTTTCACGGTCCGGATCAGATGCCGCGGTACCAGCGGTGTGGGGGGCGCATACTTTTCGAACTGCCGTTCTTTCAGACCGCGGCGCATGTTCAGGACATCTCGAAATCCATGAGTTGTCACAAACCCGGTGATCGCACCGGTGCCGGTAAGCACAGTGTTGGTTGTTATCGTCGTGCCGTGGACGATCGTGCTCACCTGTGCCAGAAACTCCGGCAAACTCATCGAATTGTCGGCGGCGGCTTTTTCCAGGCCGCGAAAAAATCCTTCGGCGGGATTCGCACCGGTGGTAGAAGTTTTGTAAATACGGGCCTTGCCATCGTCGGAGGCCACCAGGAAATCAGTAAATGTACCGCCTACGTCTACACCAATTCGAAATCCCACATTCAATTCCTCAGCTTTGAACTAGTGTGCTGTCACACGTATATTGTAGGGTTCAGAGCTACCCTAATGTTCCAAGACAAGGCGCAGTCCGCAGGGAATGGCTTGCCCTTTGCAAGGGCTGCAACGCCGTATTGGAGCATCAGGGTAACTCCCTTCGGGCGGGCCGTGAAGCAATCGTCCGCTGTGTTGCGCTTCTTGGCAAGGACGCGCCATTACCGGCAAAGCACGCCTTGCGGTCAACTGCTTCACGACCCGCTGAACCCTAAAATATGCGTGTGACAGTACACTAGTGATGGAATCCTTCACGCCAGCGCAGGATTTGAAATGCCCTGCCATCCGGGCTTCCGCCCAGACGGATGGTCGCTTCGATCTGGTCCCAGACACCGTTCGGCAAGGTTGCCTTGGCCTGGATACTATACGTGAGCCCCCGCCCCCGCGCCATTGCGATCTGGCCGCTCGGCAAAGCTGTACCAAGCCCGCTTGCCGCATCCTGAGAGTACCTTTGCGCAACGAAGTTCAATGCCTCATCCCGCGTCATGTCCGGCAGCGCCATCAGCGCCTCGACCGGAGCATAAGCCGGATCCGGCTCACCAGCTTCCGAGAAAACCGTCAGGCCCGGCTCAATGACCCGAAAAAGCTCCCAACTCATCCCCAGTACTTGCAACAGCTCTTCCACCATCACAAAACTCCGGTTACCGGGGCCCACACTCAGGCCGGAAGCCAGGTAGGTTTCTTCTTCAGCACCGTTGGGCCGCTGCATTTCATCCGGATCATTCCAGTCCTTCACTGCCGCGGCAAGCTTAGCCGCCTGGTCATCATCCAGCCCATTGTTGAAGAACAACTGCTGCAACGCCGGCTCAGCAACTGCATTGATATCGAGCTTGCCGCGTTCATCCGTCACCTTGATTTCCAGGATTGCATCCTGGAACCGGAGTTCATAAGG
>JAZFUZ010000054.1:0-5024 GCA_036447475.1 Lysobacterales bacterium
CGCCCGAAGGGAGTTACCCTGATGCTCCAATACGGCGTTGCAGCCCTTGCAAAGGACAAGCCATTCCCTGCGGACTGCGCCTTGTCTTGGAACATCAGGGTAGCTCTGAACCCTACAATATACGTGTGACAGCACACTAGCCCCGCATATTGCACGAAGGCGGGCGAATTATTGACTTATTATGAGTTTTTGAAGGAGTTATGGATGGAATAAGTGAAAAATTTTGGTCTTGGTGGGTCCGATTTCGTCGCTCGGCCCAGTTACGATCTGAGCGCGTACTTGCAAAACTGGGACTGACTGGATTGCTTGATTCAGGTGCAAGCGCAAGCGATGTTGCGCCACTGCACGGCAAATTCTGCCCCAACCCATTTCGCCAACTTGATCTTGAAGAAGACGGTACTGCTTTTGCGTGTTGTTCCGCCTGGTTGCCTACGCCGATGGGAAACCTTAAACACAAAACGCTGGATGAACTCTGGAATGGCCACACCATGCAGAAGATTCGCGAAAGCATTTACGATGGTAGTTTTCGCTATTGTCGGCACGATCGCTGTCCAAGGATCCAGAATGGATCACTGCCGAGTATGCAGGAGGGCGAACTGGAGGCGGATATTGGGCCTGCCATCAAAAACCGCAGCGTAGTGCTGGACACGCCGCCGCTTTTCCTGAACCTCTGCAATGATCGTTCCTGTAATCTTTATTGTCCCAGTTGCCGTACGGAACGGATCAATCACCATGCTGGTCCGGAGTACCGGGCACGCCTGGAATTGCAGAAACGGCTGTTGGATCCCTACCTCGACGGTCCACGGGAGCAGGCATTTACATTATCTGTAACCGGTTCGGGCGATCCCTTTGCCAGTAAAATCTTCAGGGAGCTGTTATTTTCCCTTGACGGGCGCAAATATCCGAACATGCGCATCAACCTGCAGACCAACGGTGTTTTGCTGACACCCAAAACCTGGCGGCGCATGCACGCGATCCACGAGAATATCGAGGCCGTTTTCCTGTCCATAGACGCGGCGACGGAAGCAACCTACAAAATCACCCGGCGCGGCGGTCACTGGGATACGTTGATGGAAAATTGCGCACGGCTTGGTGAGTTCCGCGCCAGTGGTCAACTTAAATACCTGCGCTTTGATTTTGTCGTACAGCTTGCCAACTACGCTGAAATGCCCGCATTTGTTGAGTTGAGCAGGGCTATGGGCGCGGACTGCGCGTTTTTTTTACGCTTGCTGGATTGGGGCACATGGCCACGAAAGGAATTTCTGCAGCAATGTGTATGGGCAACAAACCATCCCCTATACAAAGATTTTATGAGCGTGCTGGCTGACCCTCGTTTGCATGATTCTTTTGTGGATCCGGGGAATATGAGCGAGTATTTCGAGAGGGTTGAGGCTAACGCAGGCGGCAGCTGAGTTTGACAAGAGGAGAGCCGATACGGCCCGAAAGGCTGCCCTGGGGCACGAGCTTCATTGCGAAAGCAAGCCCATGGTGCCAACAAATACGGGCAGTATTCGTTTGTCGTCCGATAAGACCAGCATGCGCTCGCTTCGCCAAACGCGAACAATGTAAATGTTCAACTTTTCCCTTACATAAACAATCCGGAAAGGTGGATGTATGAGTTCCCTGATATTTTGATCGTCAAACTCGGGAACCTTTCGGCCAATCTCCGGATGGTCCGAAAGGGATTCGATACGGCTGACGATCCCGGTAACAAGTTCTTTTCCAACGTGAGGGATCTGCTGATCCCCATAATATTGAATGATTTGCTCCAGATCGATTAGAGCAGAATCAGAAAAAGAAACCTTCACCGGTCAATTCCCAGTTTCCTCTTTACATCTTCAAGGCTTGTGACTTTCCCTTCCCTGACTTCCATCAAACCTTGGGTAACCGCCTTCAGGAACGCGACTTCTTCTTGCAGGCTCTCAAATTCCTCGAGGCCCTGAACAACAGCGATACCCCGTCCCCTGCTGGTGAGCAATATGGGACGCCTGGTATCTTTTGTACGGTTGACGATCTTGCCAGGATTGACTTTCAGATCAGAGAGAGGAACCACATCTTCGGAGAATTTGGTTTTCATTTTCAGGCTCATAGAAATGAATTGACAGACCTGAATATAGCACCTGTTTACAGGTGCTGTCGAATGGCAGGAGCGGGTATGCCCGCGATCTGTAGGCATGGCGGTCTCCAGCAAGCGCTAATGGTTCATCACTACCCCCGGAGCCGGAGCGAGTTCGCCGTTGCGCTCCATTTCCCGTATCCGCTCCAACTGCTCCGCGAAACAATTCAGGACATAGGTGGATTACAAGCCAGTTGGAAGCGTTTTGACTATTCTACGGTGTAAATGTGTAATTTATAAAAACTGCAAACCTCAGTGAGGAGGTGAGTAATGACTCTGCAACTCCGGATTCTGACCGGTGCAGTCTTTTTCATACTCTCAATCGGCGCCTTCGCGCAAAGCGACACAAATCCGCAATCCCTCGAATTTTTTGAAATACCGTCTGAATCAGCCGATATCAATGAATTCGACGATGAAGACCTTATCGAAGAGGTTATCGTTACCAGCACACAAATCACGCGCCGGGATTTCAACACACCCAGTCCATTGCCTACAAATGATTCAATTGCTTCCCGGCTTTCGGCTGCTATAGGCACATGCAAATCAGCCGTTAGACTACTGGTATAAACCCCTAGCGCCCCCCCAATCGATCCTTTCGTTCGCAGTTTCTCGATTTTGACTATCCACTTCCTTTACCAAATTTAGATTTGTTTTAACCAGAGTTTGATTGGGAAGGGGATGATGGGTAATTTCAACCGGTGATTGATGGGGTTATTATTTTCATGCACAAAAGGGAAATAGTCGATTTCTTGCAGCTGGATTGAAGAGGGCGTAAGGCATGAGTAATAAAATGAGTATTTGGGTGTTCGTTTCAGTGTTCTGGGCGTTCTATTGGTACACCACTGCAAGAGACACTGAGGATATGATCATTGCCTTCGGTCCCTTGGTGCTGGGCTGGGGTATCTGGTTGATAAGGCGATAAAAGGGGCGTTCCCTAAACATTAGAAATAAAGCTTTAATTTTTGTTTTACCCAAGTCATTTCAAGATTGCTCCGCTGACACTGTTGTGCAAATTGTTCTATGGTTGCCCGACTCAAACAACTAAGGCCAAGATCATGATTAGCAATACCCTCGCCCGCCGCCGTTTTATCCAGTTCCTCGTTACCAGCCCATTGTTTGTCGGTCTCAATCCGGTTCGTCTTCTGGCAAGCTCCGAGTCGGGTGCCTCCGCAGGCAGCCCAGCCAATCTGGCTGAATCACTGTTCGGGTTGATCGCCTCTCCTGCAGAGGCGCTGGATGTATTTGATTTTCAGCGGGTGGCGCAACAGGTATTGCCGCCCGCTCACTACGGTTATCTGGCTACCGGTACTGACGGTGATGAAACACTGCGTGCCAACCGGGCGGCATTTGAGCAGGTTTACCTGCGCGCCCTGCGCATGGTGGATACTGCCGATATTGAAACCGGCCTTGAACTGCTGGGTCAGGAGCTTTCTTCTCCGATCATCATCGCCCCGGTCGGAGGTCAAAAGGCTTTTCACCCGGAAGGCGAATTGGCTACTGCACGTGCTGCAGGTTCCCGTGATCACTTGCAGATTCTCTCTAATGTCACAACCACATCCATTGAGGATGTAATAGAGGCAAGCGGCGGCCCCGTGTGGTTCCAGCTCTACCCCACCTCTAACTGGTCGGTGACGGAAAAGATGGTCAAACGGGCTGAGAGGGCCGGCGCACCGGTCCTGGTGCTTACCGTGGATCTCAACTCAAACAGTAATCGGGTCACCCTGAAGCGATACATCAAGATGGATAAGCGCGACTGTTCTCTTTGCCATGACCCGACCCGTGAGGATGCTCAATTGGACCGCAAGCCCATGTATCATGACACGGGCGCGACCACCAGGGATTTCCCCACGCCGGGTATGACCTGGGAGTTTCTCGGGCGGCTAAAAGATATGACCAGCATGAAAGTCGTTATCAAGGGTATCGTCACTGCAGAAGACGCAGAAAGCGCAGTGCAGTACGGCGCAGATGCGGTGATTGTCTCCAACCATGGCGGGCGGGCGGAAGCCAGCGGCTGGGGTTCGCTGGACAGCCTGCCTGGAGTAGTCGAGGCTGTGGACGGTGCAATCCCGGTCATGGTTGACAGTGGGTTTCGCCGCGGAACCGACATCTTCAAGGCCTTGGCCCTGGGCGCGAGAGCCGTGTGTATCGGCAGAACCTATCTGTGGGGTCTTGCGGCCTTTGGTCAGCCGGGTGTGGAGAAAGTGCTGGACCTTTTGAGCGCCGAGTTGGCAACGGTAATGAGGCAGATGGGAACACCATCCTTAAAGGATATCGGTCCGGAGAGTATCGGTCGGCATTAACCGATCTTTATAAGCACCCAATAAGCGTAGCAGATCTTAATGATTGAGGATTCGCCGGTCTTGCATTTGTGGGCCTGCAATTTCAATGTAGACTATCCACTTCTCGTGGGGCCGAGTATAAGATGAATAAAAGCTATTTTTCCAGAAATCAAGGGTTATGCAGTAACCTGACAATCCAATTTTTATCTCCGTTTCTTTCAGAATAATGCCAAACTCTAGTTCCCATGGCTCCGAAATTCCGGAACTCAGAGCGTTGGCAAGCTAAACCCCGTCGCAGGCCCACAGGCAGTCCTTGCCGCGTGATCTGATGCAGCAAAAATGTGGCTTGAATTGACTTAAAGCCCTTCGAGCAATTCGGCCAGAGGCGGGGCTCTGCATTCTGGCAGCAGATCGATCGCGACAGAAGATAACTTGTCATTCAGGTGGGTAAGTATTTTCCCGATGACGATGGGGTCTTCAATGCTGGCAATGATGCATCCATCACCGCCGCACTTATCGCAAGTTTCGATATCAATATTGAAAACACGCTTCAATCGCTTTGCCCAGGTTATTGAGACCCTTTTTTCGGCAGGTGTTTGGTCGGACTCATCGGGTGATTGGGTCTTTTT
>JAZFUZ010000055.1:0-5005 GCA_036447475.1 Lysobacterales bacterium
TCGTGCTGATCATCGTCATTCTCCTTGTCGTCGCCTGGTGGCCGGAGCCGCCGACACCTGCCGTGGAAGAAACCTTCATCGGCCCGCAAATCCGGACGCTGAACAAGGTCAAGGACTTCGAGCAGGATTACTTGGATGCGCTGGATCAGAAAAAGAAAGAAATGGACAGACAGGTTGACGGTGGTAGGTAGGAGCGCGCAAGCGGGCGCATAAAGACTGCAATTGGAGTAGTTTGACCTGCTGTTCGGTGAATGTTTTGCAAGGAACGGGAACTATGGCGCGAGATGAAGTCTTTGGCAATACCGCCGCCAGGGGCGGTGATTTTCAGTTCAATGAGGAGGTTGCCAATGTCTTTGATGATATGTTGGTCCGCAGCGTGCCTTTCTACCTTGAGCAGCAAGGTCTGATTGAGGAAATCGCTCAGCGTTTCGCCTCCCCCGAATCCCTGGTAGTTGATTTGGGTTGCTCGACCGGGACGACTTTGATTCGGTTTGCCAGGCGGTTGGATGCAAGCATCAAGCTGGTTGGTTACGACAATTCGGAGCCGATGCTCGAGCGCGCAAGAAGTAATGCCGCCGAAGCGGGCGTCAGCGACCGTATCGCGTTTTCCTATGGAGATTTCAACCAGAACTTCGACGATCTGGTGATTGACAATGTCAGCGTGGTGACGATTTGCTGGACGCTGCAGTTTGTCAGGCCTTGGTGCCGGGACCGGCTGATCCGGAAGATCTACCAAGGCATGATAGAGGGTGGTGTGCTTATTGTAACCGACAAGGTGCTTAGCAATGATTCGAACATGAATCGGTTCTTCATCGATTTTTATTATGATTTCAAACGCCGTAATCATTATTCAGAAGAGGAAATAGAAAAAAAGCGCGAAGCGCTGGAGAATGTATTGATACCCTACCGCCTGGATGAGAATCTTGAACTGTTCAGGCGGAATGGCTTTTCGACCGTCGAGACTTTTTTCCAGTGGTATAACTTTGCCGGGTTCTTGTGTGTCAAGCACTCTACACCTGGCATCTGGGACAATAAAAACTCGACCTCTGACCGATAACTTTTTTCCCAATGGATATCCCACACTGGAAACAGGGTGCACCGTCGCGGCCATACACCAACAATTCCTGCGCGAAATATCCGGGTTTGCCATCCGAGCCGACGAAATCACGAAGCGTTGTACCCCCTTGCGTGATGGCACGTTCGAGCACATCACGGATCGCGGCAACCAATGCCTCGTAACGGATGGCAGATATCCTGCCTGCAGCCCGGGCCGGGTGGATGCCGGCCATGAACAAAGACTCGGAAGCGTAAATGTTGCCGACACCAACGACGACTTTTCCATTCATTATGAAGTTTTTCACCGCCCCGCGCCGGCCGCGCGATTTCTGATACAGATAAGCCCCGGAAAAACCATCTTGCAGGGGTTCCGGCCCAAGGTGGCGTAAAAGGGGGTGTTGGTCTACGGGCGGCTTCCACCAGCAGAACAGCCCGAAGCGGCGTGGATCGTTGAATCGCAGGCAGCGTCCGTTGTCCAGCACGACATCCACGTGATCGTGTTTGGCCGGCTCGTCATGTTCAACGCAAATACGTATGGAGCCCGACATTCCCAGGTGGATCATCAGCCCGCCAGTTTCGAGGGCGATCAACAGGTACTTCGCCCGCCGCTGCAAACCGTTCACCCGCTGCCCGCAGGCCTGTTGTACCTCGTCCGTCACCGGCCAGCGTAAGGCTGCATTGTGCACCCGTATTTCGCTGATCGTGCGCCCGAGCAGGACCGGGGAAATTCCCCTGAGGGTTGTTTCAACTTCAGGCAGTTCAGGCATTTAACCAATATAATGCAATAATCAGATTAACGCGGATCATTGCGATGGCAGGGTAAGATTCAACGGTACTACAAATGCGCATTGTTAAATTTATAGAAACCACTGATGGCGGGACCGTAAACCCTGTTAAAACATTTCAGGCTCACATCCAGGTCGATGACCTGATTATATTTGATCTGGACTTTCAGCTTCGCATCCGTGATCCAAAGACCAGCGTGGAGGTTTATTCTCAGCATATCCGCCAGCAGGGCGTGGATATCATCTGGTTACCCCGTGGTGGCTACCTGATAACTGTCGGGCTTAATGATTTGCTACTCCCGGCGGGCCAATATAAATTTGATCTGTTGGCATGGAGTAACGCCAACGGCAGACCTGTTCTTCACGATGAAGCTAATATCGATGGCGAATTGAGAAAACCTCGCGACGACCCAGGTATAAGCCAAGCACAATGGCGGATCAAATCCTGCGACAAAAATTGTGACATCGGCGAGCTGTCCTGGAACAAGCAACACAGTGATTGGTTTTTCCGACATTTCGATCATGCCTCGCGAGTGATTGTTCATATGCTGCTGGATGATTCGCCCAAACTCCGCGGTAAGATTCTCGATGTGGGTTGTGGGGATGGAATCATTGACCTGGCTGTTTACCTGCGGTGTCAGCCTGAGCTGCTGGTCGGCATTGACCCATTTAAAGGGTATGAGAGACTGCCAGAAATCATTGCCGCCAATCACCTGCCCAAAGAAGTGCTCGATGACACAGGGCTACAGTTCAGAGCCGAAGATGGTAATTGTATTCCCTACCCAGACAGCTTTTTTGATGTTGTACTTTCCTGGGGCTCTCTTGAGCACATAGCAGGTGGCTACCGAAAAACACTGGAAGAAATACAGCGAGTGCTCAAGCCGGATGGTTTGTTTTTTGTTCATCCGGGCTTGTTCTACGGCCCGGCAGGCAACCATCTGGGTGAATTTTTTGACGACCCCTTCATCCATCTAAAAATTCCACCTGAGGAGTTGCAACAACGGATTCTCAACGCTCCGCCACAGTTGATGGATCGAGCCGGTTATACCGCCTCGGTTGAACAATACTGGCAATGGTACACCGAGTTAAATCCAATTTCGGTAGATGGCTTTGAAAAAGAACTACGGGCGATGGGTTTTGAGCCCTGGCGGATTGCAGTGCGGAACACTGATCTGGTTGAATATACCCCGGCATTACAGAAATATTCATTTACGGACCTCGCCACCAGCGAACTCTATCTGTCTGCGATCAATAAAAAAGCTGGTCAATAAGCCAGCTTATGTAATTACTACAGCTTTTCTCAGGCGGTATTTTCGACCTCACCCCATTGCTCAGGGTTGCCGCGCCACAGTCCCAGGATAAAGGGGCGATATAACTCAGTTTCGTCCGAGCCCTGGTGCTGATCGCAGAATGCAATGGCTTCACGAGGATGGATGACGCCATAGATTACTGCGATGGTTTTTTCAAACATTTCCCCAAACAGCACAGAGTAAGCGATTTTGGTTTTGTTTTTTTCAATTCTCCGGGCTTGTTTCTCAAGCCAATCAATATCTTTTGAAGGAGTGGCGATGCTCTGCACCCAGGGAGAGTCGCTAAAACTGCGAATCACCTCAAAGCCTGCCTGGCGTTGATACAGCTCGAACTCATCTGGTGTGCAAAATTGGTTGCGGGAGACGTCTTTACGCACGCTTTGATCACCGCGTGACCAATGCCGTACCTCATACTCCCAACGCTTCCAGCCTAGCGGATGAGCAAGATTCCAGGTTTCAATAAAAATCATGCCGCCAGGCTTGACCACGCGCTGCAGTTCCACCAGATACAGATAAAGATCTTCTTTATCCATATGACACATCACCGCAATCGAGTAAGCTTTGTCAATGCGATTATCCGGGATCATTTCTAAACTGCTGCGCTGCAGATGGTAGAGGCTGACATTATCTTGATGGGCAGTGCGCTCGGCTGCCCGCTCGATCATATTTCCGGATATATCCACTCCGGTCCAATGTGCGCAGGTTGGGGCCAATTCCCGACCAATGCGGGCAACACCGCAACCCAATTCAAGCACATGATCGCCGGCTTGAATATCCAGTGCGCTACTGACTTGCCTGGCTGTAAACTGACCGTTGCTCTGCACAATGGATTCATCGGCACTGCCGTCGACGGCAATCAGTGCATCAGCCTGTGAACCTGCCTTGCTATCCCATAATTGTTTATAGCTGACAATGTCCATTAGAAATTCGGTTGCTCCTGTTGCTGGTAAAATATTACCGCATTTGGCTCGTTTACGAAAAAAAACATGATTCAAGCACTCACCCGCACTGACGGTGCGGATCTCGAGATCATGATGATGAACCTTGCACAGGGATGGGTGGCGGCACAAACATTAAACCCGCCATTGCGGCGGGTTTAATGAACCATATTTTTGAAGACTTATTTGATCTTCGCCTCCTTGTACAGGACGTGCTTGCGCACGACCGGGTCGTATTTTTTCATTTCCAATTTTGCCGGCGTGTTTCTTTTGTTTTTATCGGTCGTGTAGAAATGACCGGTACCTGCTGAGGAAACCATACGGATTTTATCTCTCGCGCTTTTGGCCATGTTTCAAATCCTCCTTATACTTTTTCGCCGCGTGCACGCAGGTCCTTGAGCACGACATCGATGCCTTTTTTGTCGATGATGCGCAGGCCCTTGGTGGACACACGGAGTTTCACCCAGCGGTTCTCACTTTCCACCCAGAAACGGTGGCGGTGAAGGTTGGGCAGAAAACGTCGCTTGCTCCGGATATTAGAGTGCGATACGTTGTTTCCGGACATCGGCCGTTTTCCGGTGACCTGGCAAACTCGTGACATGGAAATTCCCGTGTAAACGTTGAAAAATCAGCCGCACTTTATACCGCATGCCTGTTCCTCATGCAAGTTATTTTGCAACTCAGGCCGCATATTATACCCGTATTCCAGCTTCAGAGCAGGCCCTTCGCGGCCATTGAGACCGGTGCTCCTTCCCCGATCACGAAGTGGTCGAGTAGACGGATGTCGAGCAGGGCCAGGGCGTCCTTGAGCCTGCGCGTGATGGCCTGATCCGCCAGGCTGGGTTCGCTGATCCCGGATGGGTGATTGTGTGCCACAATCAGGGCTGCTGCGTTATGCTTCAGTGCTTTTTCCGCA
>JAZFUZ010000056.1:0-16911 GCA_036447475.1 Lysobacterales bacterium
CAAAACGACCCTGGCGGGATTGTTGCCCCGGTTTTATCCCTATAGTGAAGGCCATGTCCTGCTGGACGGGCGGGAGCTATCCGATTACCGGCTCGACAACCTGCGCAGCCAGATCGCCCTGGTCAGCCAGGACATCATCCTGTTTAACGATACGGTGGCAGGAAATATTGCTTACGGAGCATTGGAGGGCGCTTCGCGCGAAGCGATCGGGAAGGCAGCCAGGGATGCGCATGCCATGGAATTTATTGACCAGTTGCCAGAACAACTCGATACCATGGTTGGAGAAAGAGGCATGCTTTTGTCCGGAGGCCAGAGACAAAGAATTGCGATTGCCCGTGCCCTGTTGAAGGACGCCCCCATTTTGATTCTGGATGAGGCTACTTCTGCACTGGACAGTAAGTCCGAGAAGGTGATTCAGGAGGCCTTGTCTGAAGTCATGAAGCACCGTACCACACTGGTCATTGCCCAACGGCTGTCCACCATTGAGAACGCAGACCAGATCATCGTGTTGGAGAAGGGACGGATGATCGAATCCGGTACACACGACGATCTCCTGCACCGCGGCCAAGCCTATGCCAGGTTATACCAGGCCCAATTCGGGAGGGACGACAAGGGAGATCGGGATCGTGCGGGCTGATTTGGAACATCGCCTGGCCGGTATCTGGTACGGCAACGAGCCGGTCCCGGCGTGGCTGAAAAGCCTGGTGCCTGTGTACCGCTTAGCGAGCCGAATCGACAGGTGGTGGAAGTTGAAAAACAAATGCGCAGACCTCGCCGGAACTTGCATCGTTGTGGTTGGAAACATCACCGTCGGGGGCAGCGGAAAGACTCCTCTGGTGATCCGCCTGTGTCGCATTTTTTCTGAAGCCGGCCTGGCGCCCGGAGTCATCAGCCGCGGATACGGTCGTAAAGAACGCGGTCTGCGGCTGGTCAGTCCTGCATCGAGCCCCGATGTTGTGGGTGATGAACCGCTGCTGATTGCCCGCAGGACCGGGGTACCGGTTGTGGTGGCGGCGGATCGCTGTGATGCGGCGCGTGCCCTGCTGAAGCAAAAAGTCCGGGTGATTATTTCAGACGATGGCTTGCAGCACCATCGGCTGCCCCGGAGCGTGGAAATTTGTGTGATCGACGGCCCCAGGGGCCTTGGCAATGGCCGTCTAATTCCTGCCGGACCGCTGCGTGAACTCCCTGAAAGACTGTCGTCAGTTGATCATGTGATCATCAATGGAGCATCGGATTGCGTGCCGGGAGATATTGATGCCCAAAGCATGTTACTGGCCCCGGGTTTGTTGAAATCGCTGGTTGATGGAGAGGCATGGCGTTTGTCCCAGTTCGCCGGTTGCACCGTCAACGCGGTCGCCGGAATCGCTCATCCGGATCGTTTTTTTAATCTGTTGCTGCACCGTGGGATCAAAGTAGTTGAATATGCGTTTGCCGACCATCATGCATATTCAGCGGCGGATTTTTCTACCATGGACAAAAATTTCCCGATCATGATGACTGAAAAAGATGCGGTGAAGTGCACGGGTCTTGGTCTGAAAAACGCCTGGTTTCTGACCGTCGATGCTCATTTACCCCATCAATGGGAGCATTTACTGCTGCAACAGGTCATCCGTAAAGTCACCCACAGCACACATTCAAGCTGATGTCGATCAATAGTGAATACAACATCGTGATCCCCGTGCGGATGGCCTCGCAGAGGCTGCCCGGTAAGCCATTGCTGAATATTGCCGGGCGGCCACTGATTGAACACGTTTATCGCCGGGCTTGTTGTGCCTCCGTGCAACAAATCGTTATTGCAACGGATGACCAGCGGATTTTTGCAGTTGCCAGGGGATTTGGCGCAGAGGTCATCATGACTTCGCAAGCACACCAAAGTGGCAGTGACCGGATCGCCGAATGTGCCGACCAGCTGGGTTGGGGCGATCAGCAGTTGATTGTAAATTTGCAAGGGGACGAACCGTTGATGCCGGCTGCCTGTCTCGACCAGGTTGCCGCTTTGCTGGCCGCCGATCCGGCCGCCGATGTCGCCAGCCTGTACTGGCCACTGGACAGCCGTGAAGAAATCGCCAACCCGCATAACGTCAAAGTGGTCATGGGGCAGGGTGATTATGCACTGTATTTCAGCCGGTCCGTAGTGCCTTTCCCCCGGAATTGGGACAACGTGGAGGCTGCGTTGCAATCGGGCCTCAGCTGGCAAAGACATGTTGGCCTGTATGCCTACCGCGGCGGGGCCCTGCGGGCCTTTGCCGCGATGCAGAAAACGCCGCTGGAAGCGGCCGAAAAACTCGAACAATTGCGCTTTCTGGAGGCCGGACGAAAAATCCGAATGGCTCGGGCCTGCCGGTTCATACCCGCTGGAGTGGACACCGAACACGATTTGGAAAGAGTACGAAACGTAATTAAAGAAGAACTTTAGCTTGCACCTACATGCCTGAAACCTCACCCACAGTTTTTGACGGCAAAGCCTTCGCCTGCAGGCTGCCGACCCGACCCGGTGTCTATTTGATGCGAGATCCACAGGACACAGTCCTGTACGTCGGCAAAGCACAAAATCTCCGTAAACGGGTGGCCAGCTACTTTGACGCAAGGCCAAAAGCTGAACGGATCATGCGCATGATTGCCCGGGTTTGCGAGATTGAAGTCAGCCTGACGCGCACGGAAGGCGAAGCGCTGCTGCTTGAAAACGAATGGATCAAATCCCTCAAGCCCCGTTACAACATACTTTTACGCGATGACAAATCCTATCCCTGGATTGCGCTGGGCACGCAGCATGAATTCCCGCAAATTGCTTTCCATCGTGGCGCCCGGGACAAAAAGAAAAGCTATTTCGGCCCTTATCCTTCTGCCGGGTCTGTGCGTGAAAGCATTAGCCTGATCCAGAAACTGTTTCGCCTGCGGAATTGTGAAGACAGTTATTTTTCCCACCGGAACCGGCCCTGCCTGCAGTACCAGATCAAGCGCTGTACCGCACCTTGTGTCGGCCACGTCAGCCGGCAGGATTACGCAGCACAAGTGGATCACGCCAGCTTGTTCCTGCAGGGCAAAAACCAGCAGGTCATGACCCGCCTGATTGCGCGCATGGAACGGGCGGCAAAGGCGCAGGCATATGAATCTGCCGCCATGTTTCGTGACCAGATCAATGCACTGAAGCAAATGCAGGCGCAACAATTTGTCGCCGCCGGCCGTGGCGATATCGATTTCATTGCGCTGGCGCAGGAACAAGCGAAAAGCTGTGTCCAGTTGGTCTCTTTCCGCGGCGGCAGAAATCTGGGGCAGCGCAGTCATTTTCCCAGCCAGGCACAAGGGCGTAAACCGGGCGAAGTCCTGGATGCCTTCCTGGGGCAGTACTACCAGGACCGGGTGGCGCCGCCACAACTGGTGGTGTCGCACGAGGTGGAAAACCGGGAATTATTGTCGCTCGTGTTCACGGAAAAAGCCGGCAGGAAAGTTTCCATCCAGGCACAGCCCAGAGGAGACCGGAGGCACATGCTGGAACTGGCTGCGGCTAATGCCATGCAGGCGCTAAAGATGCGCCTGGCCAGCCGTGCCAACATGGCCATGCAGTTCGAGGCCTTTGCGCAGTTGATTGGGCTGGATGATATACCGCAGTCGGTCGACTGCTTCGATATTTCCCACACAGCAGGTCAGCAGACGGTAGGAGCCTGCGTGGTATTTGACATTAACGGGCCGATCAAGTCGCACTACCGCCGGTACAAGCTGCAAGGGATCACACCGGGAGACGACTATGCCGCCATGAAACAGGTGTTGACCCGGCGCTACGGGCGTTTATGCAAAGAGGAGGGCAGTATGCCCGGCCTGATTCTGATTGATGGCGGCAAAGGACAGCTCAAACAGGCGCTGGAGGTATTAAGCGAGTTTGGCCTGTCCGGGATTCCAGTGATGGGCGTGGCCAAGGGCAAGGCACGAAAAGCGGGACATGAAGAATGGATATTGCCCCAGCCATTACGCAGCTATCGCCCTGGACCGGAATCACCCGCCTCGCACCTTGTTCAGCAGATTCGGGACGAAGCGCATCGTTTCGCCATCACCGGCCACCGTGGGATGCGTCAGAAAGCAGCCACCCGCTCCACCCTTGAGAAGATTCCGGGCATTGGTCCCCGGCGGCGCAGATCCCTGTTGAATCACTTCGGCGGCCTGCAGGGTGTGAACAGGGCGGGAACCGAAGAATTATCCAGCGTGCCCGGTATCAGCCGGCCTTTGGCTGAAGAAATCTTTCGGGCCCTGCACTGATCTGCCATAATGCCCTTCCCGATTACGCACAACTCCGGCCCACCATGATAATGACGGTTCCGACCATGCTGACCCTGTTACGGATCGCGCTTGTACCGGTGTTGGTATTGTTTTTTTACCTGCCTTTTGGCTGGTCGAACCTGGCCTGTACCGTGGTTTTCGTGCTGGCTGCCGTGACGGATATTGCCGATGGTTATGTCGCCCGCAAAACCAAGCAGATATCGCGCTTCGGGGAATTCCTGGACCCGGTTGCGGACAAGATCATGGTCGCTACCGCCTTGATCCTGCTGGTCCAACGCCAGGATAGCTACCAGGTCGTTTTTGCCGTGTCAGCCGCAATCATCGTTGGCCGCGAACTCACCATATCCGCCCTGCGCGAATGGATGTCGGAGATCGGTGAACAGGCATTGCTGAAAGTGTCAGGGGTGAGTAAATTGAAAACCATATTCCAGATGACGGCCATCGGATTTCTGTTATACCACGAGGATTTTGCCTGGATTCCGGTCGCACTGATCGGTGAACTGCTCTTGTATACCGCTGCGGGGCTTACGCTATGGTCGATGTGGAAGTATCTGAAATCTGCCTGGCCGGTGATCAGCGACCCTAAATTTCACGTACATTACCATCATCAATCTGAGCAGTCTGAGGATGATGCGGCCTAGCCCGCATGGACAAACCAGGGACGGGATTGTGGCGCAGTATGCAGACTGAAATTGCCGGGCGGCGTGAAACACCAACGGTTCAGGTTGGCAATATCCTGATCGGAAGCCAGCACCCCATTGTGGTTCAATCCATGACCAACACCGATACTGCTGACGCGAAGTCAACCGCCATCCAGGTGGCTGAACTTGCCCGCGCGGGGTCCGAGTTGGTCCGGATCACGGTCAATACGCTGGAGGCGGCGCAAGCCGTGCCGGAAATTGCCCGCCGCCTTGAAATGATGTCCTGTGATGTACCGCTGATCGGTGATTTCCATTACAACGGACACCGCTTGCTGCAACAGGTGCCCCAATGCGCTCAGCTCCTGGCCAAATACCGGATCAACCCCGGAAACGTGGGTTTTGGGCGTAAGCGGGATGACCAGTTTGCCACCATCATCGGCCTGGCTTTGGAATACGGCAAACCGGTTCGTATCGGCGTTAACTGGGGTAGCCTGGATGCCCGTCTCCTGGCTCAGCTGATGGATGAAAATGCGCGGAAAAAGCAACCCGCGGATGCTGTGACCGTTATGCGCAAAGCACTGATCCAGTCCGCAATCGAGAGCGCACAGCAAGCTGAAAGCCTGGGCTTGCCACATGACCGGATCATCCTGTCGTGCAAGGTCAGTGATGTACAGGACCTGATCCGTGTTTACCGGGCGCTTGCCGCGCGTTGTGATTATGCCCTGCACCTGGGGCTGACCGAGGCGGGAATGGGCAGTCAGGGTGTTGTTTCTTCCACCGCTGCGCTGGCGGTGCTGTTACAGCAAGGGATCGGCGACACCATAAGGATCTCATTGACCCCGGAGCCTGACCAGCCCCGCACGGATGAAGTGATTGTCGCACAGGAATTGCTGCAAAGCATGGGCCTGCGGGCCTTTTCACCCATGGTTATTGCCTGCCCGGGTTGCGGCCGCACCACCAGCACGTTTTTCCAGTCGTTGACGCAGGACGTACAGACTTTTGTGCGCGAGCGCATGCCGGAGTGGAAAATACAATTTGAGGGCGTCGAAAACCTTTCCCTGGCCGTGATGGGCTGTGTGGTTAACGGCCCGGGTGAAAGTCGCCAGGCGGATATTGGTATCAGCCTCCCGGGCACTGGCGAGGCGCCCACCGCCCCGGTATTTGTCGACGGCAAGAAGCACGTCACGCTGCGCGGTGAAACGCTGACCCGTGATTTCCTGCAGTTGATCGAGGAATATGTCCAGAGTCACTACCCACAGCGGTTTCCCACCCAAGAAAATACCTGAGTTATGGTACGCCTGCGCAGACAGAATCTAGCCGAGCAGGCTGACCGGCACCAGCTCTACCAGGAATCCGTTCAGGACACCGCAGCCGAAATCAATTTTGTCGAGGAAACCTGGCACAAACTCAGGGATCGTCCGGCGGAATTATTACGCGAGGATTTCTGCGGAACACTCAACACGGCGTGTGAATGGGTTCGCCGTGACACCGGGCATTACGCCATTGCTATTGACTGGAATTGTGAAGTGCTGGAATGGGGGCGAGTCAATAACCTGGAACAGCTGGATGACGACCAGTTCAGGCGCATCACTTTGCTGGCGGAGAATGTGCTCGAAGCTCAAACCGAACCGGCAGACATCGTACTCGCCATGAACTTCAGTTATTACCTGTTTCTCGAGCGGGGAGAATTGCTGGACTATTTTTGCGCGGTTCATCACGCCCTGGTGGATGATGGAATTTTCTTTCTCGATGCCTACGGCGGTTACGATGCACCCAGAGAAATCATCGAGGAGCGGGTGTGTGACGGTTTTACTTACATCTGGGACCAGGCGTCCTTCAATCCGATTGATTCCCGCATGACCTGCCATATTCACTTTGAATTTCCGGATCAATCACGTCTGGAAAACGCATTCAGCTACCACTGGCGTCTGTGGACCCTGCCCGAAATCCGCGAGTTGCTGGCGGATGCCGGTTTTACGGACATCACCGTTTACTGGGAGGGTACGGATGCGGAAAGCAATGCCGGAGACGGAGTATTTGAGCCTGCCGAGGCAGGTGACGCGGACCCGGGCTGGATTTGTTACATCGTTGCTGAGAAGTAGGCTGCGTTTCAGGAATTCGCAGCCGACAGGTTTCTGGCCGTAACCGGCAACTCGTGCAATATGCGGGTTAGAATGACCCTTTGTTTGAACCAGGGTGTGTACGATGCGATTGATCACCGGGATCGTAACTTTGACTTTGATGTTCTCACCATCCGTGCTGTGTGGCGGGGAGTTGCTCCGCCAGGGCCTGTTCAGGATTGAGCGCAGTACCAATGACAACATCATCCAGTATGACGCACAAATTGGCCGCGACGGTAAACTCGATTCGCGTAAACCGGTCGTTGGCTATTGGATCCGTCTGGCCGAGCAAGGACAGGTAAAAAAACTGAACTTCATGCAAAAAAAGTTTGCCTATGGGTTTAAAACCAGCTACAACGCCGTGGAGGATACAGCGGAAATAAAAATGGCTGCCAACATTGGCCGCTCGATTACAGTCCGGCTTGTGGGATGCCGCTTTCGTGCCCTGACCACCATTGACGGCAATCTTTCCTACATCGAGGTGATTTACATCCGTGCCCGCGGCAAGGGCATATTTACCAAGGTTGAATACATCGAGTTGCACGGCATCGACGCGCATACCGGCGCTGTCCGTTATGAACGCTTCAACCCCTGATCATGCCGCTAATACCAATATCGGATCTCGATGGCTTGCTTCCGGTAGGCTAAAGCACCCGCAAATCCTGCTCCACACGGTAGCGTTTCAATGTACCAGGTAGCAGCTGAGCCTGCTGTTGATTGAAGCTCGGTTTGGCAGTGGGAGATCTCCGGCTCGGTTGCTACATCAAACGAATCCAGACCCTGGGCAATGCCGGCTCCGATGGCCTTGAGCACCGCTTCCTTGCGGGTCCAGCAGGCAAAAAAAGATGCCGTCACCCGCTCACTGGGCAGCGCAGCAAGGGTGGTTTTCTCTTGGGCCGAGAAATAGTTCTCTGCCAAACGAGCAGGTTGAACGTTTTGCTCCAGTGATTCGACGTCGATGCCGACAGGCTGTCCACGGGTGATGGCAATCAATGCCAGACCATCGGTGTGGGAAACATTGAATTGAATGCCCGAAGCATGGGCCGTACCGGCTAGAAACGGTTTTCCGGAGGCGCCAACTTCAATCTCGATCTCACCTGCCGCCGTGCCGGTTGCGAGTGCCAGGCACTGTCTCAGACGGGCGCGGGTGGTGACAAACTGACGACGTTTGCGGTTAAATCGAAATTTTTCTGCTCGTTGTCGCTCTTGCTGTGAAAGGCACTTGCCCAGTTCATCGATTTGAGCGCCCGCCAGATCCAGCGGGCATCGCCACACATCAATGGCCAGGTTGGAAATTTCAAGACTGGCGGGTGTGGCATGCCAGGCGCTCGAGTTGTTTACCATTCCCAGCCCAGCATCAAGCAGTTGAGACCACTGCCGATACCGAGAAAACTGACCCGATCGCCAGGCTTGAGGAATTGGCGCTGATGCGCGATTGCCGCTGTCAGCGGCACCGAAACGGTGCCGATATTGCCCAGGTGCTTGAAGGTACTGAAATCCTTGTCCGGATCGATGCCCAGCTCGTTCAGAATGGTGATGCGGTGGCTTTCACCAACCTGGTGGCAGATCACCTTGTCGACCTGGTCACGGGCCCAGCCCATCTTGGTCAGAAACGCACCCCAGGTGCGCACGCCCAACTTGGCGCCATGCTTGAGTACTGCCACCGAATCGGTCGACATGAATTGGGTCAGTGCTGCCGGCAACTTTTCCGATGGCATGATGTTTATCAGCGCCGGGGGTAACTTTTCATGCATCATCAATTCGCGCATGGCTTCGGGGAGGGCCTTGGGCTCCATTACCTGGTCGATGGCATTGAGCAGCCTGTCGGGCGAGAACAGCAACTCACCCAGGGCTACCGGTGTCAGGGTAATTCCCCAGCGACACAAGCGGTGGTGCTCGGGCGCTGCCTTGGTCACCGCTCCGCGCAGGCGATGGGTGTGGGGATTGTCAAAGGAACCATCGGTCAGCAACACCGCTACCGCTCCCGAGCCCCCGGTCAGGGTAGCCAGGGATTGGGTGAAGGTGTCCATCGACTTGTCCTTCAGCATGCGCTCAATAACAATTTCCACGATCTCGCGGGAGGTTTCGCAGGACACCACCATGCCGGCGCGAATCTGCTTGAGTTCGATGCGGTTGGCGACATCGATGATGCCGTTGAGAACCCCCAGGCAAGCGTTGGAAATATCGTAGACATTGGCGTCCGTGCTGATGCCCAGTTGCGCCGCCACGGCGCAGGCTGTAGCAGGCTCGAAATTTTCCCGACACACACCGGTGTACACCAGCGACTCGATATCCCTGGGATCGACGTTGGATTGCTGCATGGCCCGGCGCGCCGCAGTGGCGGCGCCATCGGAGAGCACATGTCCTTCTTCCCACCAGCGCCGCTCGGCGATGCCGGTTAACGCTTCGAGTTGCCCAGGAGCGATGTGCAGGAGGTCATACAACGGTGACAGCCGTTCTTCGAGTTCGTCGGAAGTCACTACCACTGGGGCCAGCTGGTAGCCGATTGACTCCATTTGTACGCGGGTATACCTCATCTCAGCAACTCATCTTAAGTGCAAAACTGTTCATCTGATAGATAATTCTCCCGTCCACGCTCAGGAAGCCGTTGGCCTGCAAGGTCATGGTGTGGTCGTCGAAGGCCAAAATTGTTGCCTCAACAGTCACTTGCCGGTCTGTCGGGATGATCTGCCCACGATAGATCCAGCTGTGCTCATGGCCCAGGGCCATCCCTTCGAAATTGACTTTCTGACCGTCAACGCGGTCTTGCCAGCGATCCAGTGCCACTACCTTGAGCAATTGGATCAGGGATTCAAGCCCCAGGGATCCCGGCCAAACCGGATCCTGATAAAAGTGCGCCTTGAAGAACCAGGCATCAGCGTCGACCCTGGTCGTACCACGAATGAATCCAAGTTCGTGTTGGCCACCTTCAGGATCAAACAACTCAACTTCCTGGACCATACGCATCATCCGGTCGGGGTAGGGTGCAAGCTGTGGATAGGAAAAGGAGCGGCCGCGAGCCTGTTCCTGCTCGCTGGTCTGCCACAGCTGCGCCTCTCTGATTCCGACCTGATCAGCCAGCGACGGTTTGGAAAAAAAGCCGAAGGTGGTAACGCCCTGATAAACCATACCGGCAGCGCAACTGACTTCCAGATCGTAGCTCTGGATGATGATGCCGCCGGACTGTGACACATTGGTAATCTTGATCCGGGTTGCCAGGGTGCCGGTGTCTGGTGTCACCAGCATCGACTGTCTGCCGCTGCCGCCCAGATTGCGAAACGACAGGTCGATGTCACTGGTCAGGGCCGAGCCCAGGTAGGCTGCCAGCCAGCCGCAGGGTTGCAGTGCAACTTCCAGCAATACGGCAAAGGGCATGCGTTGCTGGCGATCCTGCTCGAAATACCAGCAATCGGCAGGGACATCGTATTCGGCCACGACTTCGCCACCGGCCGTCAGCACCCACTGCCGGCAGTTGTCGATAGCAACAATACGATCCAGAAACTGATAGGGCGGCCCGGGCAATCGTGCGATGACCCGCTGCTGATCAAACATCCGGTAGTGCTCGCCAAAGGCTTCGGACGGCTTGCCGCAGGCGAATGCATAAATTGAATGAACATCGAACAATGGCTTGCCAGATCGTTCACCTTGGTTCCGGCCGGCCCACAGTGATTCCAATCCCACCCGGCTGAGACCGGTCAGTTGCACCGACATGTTGTTCATTTGCACGATGGCGCGCCCATCGGCAGAAATCAGCGCATTGGCCAACACAAACGGCGTGCCGTCATCCTGATAACCGATTTCCTTGAGCGTGATCCGGTATTGAACACTCCGGGTGCCGGCCAGCACCTGGCCGCGACATTTGAGCTGACTGATCTCACCCTGAACCGGTTCGTAAACCATTTCATCGGCCTCCCCAACCCAACCCATACGCAGCAGGTAAACTCGCAGCGTGTGCAGGCAACACTCGTACATCAGGGTACCGGGCATCACCGGATCGTCAGAGAAATGACAGGTCAGAAACCAATCGTCCGGTTGGATGTCCGCCTCACCGGTAATCTGCCCGATGCCAAAGCGCCCGCCGGTTGGATCCAGTTCGAGAATACGGTGCACCAACTGCATACGGCCGGCGGGCAAGCCGGCTGCATTCTTCAGCCCGAGACCTGCAAAAGCAGAACCGAAACAGGCCTGCAGGTCGCCGTTGACCAGCGCCGCGATCTGGTCATCATCAAAGGATTCCTTGTGCATTGGCACCAGTACCAGCCAGTCTTCGGGCATCTTGCCCGGCATCGACCGGCGTTCCAGCGAGGTCTCCACAATGCCTCTGCCGGCATCGAGTTCGGCCTGGGTGAAAAAGCCGGCGCAGCCTTCGGTCATGGTCAGTACCGGCCGGCCACTGACCGTCCCTTCGAAGCCGAAACGAAACAGCCAGGTCTGGTCCTGACGAAAAAAGTGATCAATGCGAATGTCGTAACGGATGGTATCCCCTGGCCGGGGCAGGGGGCCGTGGAAAGTGATCTTCGCATCCAGCAAGCGGTACACTGCCTGCCCCTTGGTGTGATGATCGATGCCCAGGTAAGCGGCAAGAAAAAGGTCAGCCTGGCCGGCTTCAACCGCGATGCAGGTTGGAATCCGGCCGCCATCAAGATACCAGGCGCCAGCCAGCACATCGTGTTCTGTGGTCACTCGACCTGGACCCATGCTGTTGCGGGTACCTTCAACTTTCAGAATGCGATCGACCAGCATCAGCGGTTCATCCGGTAGCCGCACCCGACTGGGGTGGCGGTCCGCGTCGGCATACTCGGTCCCCAGAACTTTGCCAATCGAACCAATGGCGAATTCCATGCACTGACTCCGGTCGAAAGCGATGGGTGTCGGCGCCAATCGCTGATCATGGACCGGCATCGTTACCGGCACAAGGCCTGACTGCAGCAGGCTCATTTCCATGCTCAGTGCCTGGGTCAGGGTCACGGTCAGGCCGTTGGAAACTCGCAGAAAGGCTTCATGGGTGTCCGTTTTGGCCTTTTCGGTCGCCTGTATCTGGTCGATCAAAGCAGTAAGCAGGCCGCCTGCAGGATCTTGTGTTGTCACCACAGCGCCGGCTACGGCTACCGCCCGGGTTTGCCCCGGTATGGCAAACCTAACGTCTTCCCTGGGCTTGGCAGTTGTCGGTGGTGCCGGGACATCGAACGCTTGACCGCCGCTGGCAACCACAATTCGTGCACCCTCTTCCAGCCGCGGCGACTGCACCGGCCGGGTGCAGAAAAGCGGCGTCAAATCCAGCGCCAGACCCTCTGCGTGCAAGCGCGCCAGCAGTTCAAGCACATTCAGGACGTCGTCTTGCGAGGGGACGCAGATGGCCGCTGCCAGGTGCCTGCGCTGGCCGAGAATCTGGTCGATCATGCGGGTGCAGGAAGCACCGGGCCCCATCTCGATAAAGATTCGCGCACCGTCCGTGTACGCCGACTCAATCACTTTGGTGTAATCAAAGCTCCGCAACGCCTGCTGCAGGATCGAATCGGCACAGCTGGCGCTATTAACCGTGTAAGACCGGCCCCACGCACCGCTGTAAAAAGACACACCCGCCGGCGGTGTGGTCGCGAACAAATGCAGCTCACGATAGGCCTCTTCCACCGGTCTGGCTACTTCACAATGGACCGTTGTGACTCCCTGGACTGGATGGAAAACGCAGTTGAGTTCCTGTGCCAAAGCCAATACAGCACGGCGATCACCACCAATGACGCACTCTTGCGGAGTGTTCACGATCAGCAGGTAGACTCGTTCTTTACCCTGCAGGGCTGTGCGTACGGCATCAGCCGGGCGGCCCACCATGCCGATCAGCCAATCGACTGACTCGCTCTCTTCCAAACCCCAGCTTTCCCGTACTGCCTGGCACGGGCCAGCCAGTTGCCGGGTGAACAAATCCGTGGTCCGCATCCGGTGCAACATCTCGTCCCGGTCGGTCCAGGTACGGGTGGAAAACAGGCCGGCGGTCTCGCCCAGGCTGTAACCAATGACTGCGTCTGGCTGCAGTCCGAACTGGGCCACCATATCGCTAACCAGGGTACCGACCCATACTTGTCCGAAAATCACCGCCGCGTGATCAAGCTCAGTTGCGGCGCTATCCTGCCAGAAGCGGCCCTGGGCAAACTGGCTGCCGAGTGAATCGTTTTCCCGGTTCAGGCGATCCAAGACCGCGGGCCACTGCAGCGCCAGCTCGCGGCCCATGTGGTGAAAATGATTGCCGGAGCCCGGGTAAACGAAAGCGATTTTGCCATTTTCTCCGATTGGCTCCACCGCATAGAAAACCCCGTGGGTCGCAATGGATTGCTGGTCCGACACTGCCTGCCGGGCCAGATCGATTTGTTTTGCCAGTACCGCTGGGTCAGCGGCGAGCAAGCTCAGGCGCGAGCAGGATGCTCCATTGCCCTGGTGCGACTGCCACCCATCATGAGCCATTTGGTGGAGGTCATCAGCCGCTTGGAGCCTGGATTCAAGTTGCTGCAATTGGGTGAGTAGTTCCTCATCAGAGGCAGCAGCGAGCGTGAACAAAGCTGCGGGTAAGGTGCTGTGTATCGCCCTGGGTTGGGTACCAGTCTGCTGGTCGACGGCGCCCAGGATAGCGTGCAGGCAGTTGCCGTCAATGCTGAAAGAGGCCACCGCCGCGCGACGCGGACCTTCAGCCTGGTCGTGCAACCAATATTTTGCCTGGCCCGCTGCGCCTCGGGGTGGCAGGGTCTGATGGTGCAGGGCCAGGCAGGCCCGCACCACCGATGCCAGGCCGCCAGCGGCGCCACAATGACCGATGCTGGATTTGATGCTGGCCTGGGCGCAAGGCAAAGCCCGTTTGCTGGCCGCCAGCAGTTCATTCAGGGCCTGGTTTTCCATCGCCTCTTCAGCGGCGATGCCGCTGCCGTGGCGTTCGATCAGTCCAATGCTGTCAGGCGCTGCTCCGGCATCATCACAGGCTCGTTGCCACGATATCTGGTAGGCATCCTGCGAGGGTAATAACTGCTCCACACCCCCTTCAGTCGCTGCTCCCACACCTTCGACCAAAGCGTAGATCCGGTCACCATCGCGGACTGCGTCTTGATGCCGTTTCAGCACCAGCGCGCTGGCACCTTCACCGATTGGCATGTCACTGCTCAGCGGGCGATCCTCGATCTGCCCCCGGATGGCGCGAACATCACCGGCCAGGTCAACCGCACCGACCACTGCGGTTTCGATCTCACCCCTTTGCAGAGCGCGCACACCAGCTTCCAGTGCGCGCAGGCCGGAGGCCTCCTCGCTCGAGACGCTAAAACTGGGCCCGCCCATGTGAAAAGCGCGCGCAATCCGGCTGGCCACAATGCCGCCCAGAGCACCCATGGTGCGGTTGGCGTTCAAGGGTGGTCCGGCGGCCTCGCGCAACTGGCCCGTCCAGGATTCCAGATCAGCATCCGACAAGTTCAGACCGAGCTGATCGTTCCAGTCCCTGGCGCGATTGAGCATGGACCAACGAAAATGAAAATTGGTGGTATTGAGGTCCAGGCCAATGCCGATGTAGACAGCGGTAGTATTGCGGGCAGCTGCTTCGGCTTCACCGAGACCGGCATCCTCCAGCGCTGCGCTTGCGACCTGCAACATCAGTAACTGTTGCGGCAGCATTTCGCGCAACTCGGCCGGTGGGATGCGGTAACGGCCCAGCGGCACAGCCACCTGATTGAGGAAAAACCCTTCGTCGGCGTTGTTTGGCTCCACGCCCCACCCGTTTTCCGGTGGGCAGGCTTGCTGATCTCTATCGAAGCCAAAGACCCGTTTGCGAAACTGCTCCAGACAGCGCCACGGACCAAATTGTGCTTCCATGCCAACCACCGCAATGGCCGGCGCGGCTTGTTTTGCCGCAACGCCGGGTGCAGTCTCACCCTCGCCCCATTCTTGCAACAGGACGTGGGCATTGATGCCGCCAAAGCCAAACGCGCTGATCGCTGCACGCCGCGGTGTGCCCGCTGCACGCCGGACCCATTCGCGTGTTTCAATCAGCACTTCAAACGGACTGTGCTTAAGCGCCACGCCACTGGCGGGGCGTTCGAAATTGGCGGTCGGTGGCAGTTGCCGGTGTTTCATTGCCAGCAACAGCTTGATCAAACCGGCGGACCCGGCCGCCGTCAGCAGATGGCCTACGTTACTCTTGACCGAGCCGATGACGCAGCGCCGGTGGCCGGGCTCGAGGTCTTGCCACAGGGACTGCAGGCTGTTGAATTCGACCGCGTCCCCAATCGGCGTACCGGTGCCGTGGCACTCGATCAGATCGACATCGCCAGGTGACCAGCCGGCCTGTTGGTAGGCCGCCAGCATGGCTCTCTGCTGACCTTCAGAATCGGGTGACATCAGATTGCCGCCGACGTCGTTGGACAAGTCGATGCCGGCAATGGTGGCGTAGATTTGATCACCCTGGTCAAGGGCATCCTGCAGGCGCTTGAGCACGATAATACCGGCTCCCTCACCGACCACCAGGCCGTCGGCCCGGTAATCAAAAGGCGAGCAACGTCCGCTGCGGGAAATGGCCTGCAGTTGGGAAAAACCCATTTGAGTGTAAAGACAATCGGGGCGCGACAGGCCACCGGCCAGCATGGCGTCCGCGCGGCCCGCGAGCAACTCCTCCGCTGCATATTTCAGGGCATAAAGGGATGAAGCACAGGCTGCATCCAGGGCGTAGCTGCCACCGCCAAGTTGCAGCCCTTTGGCCAGCACACCGGCGGGCAGCCCGGCGACATAGCGGTTGAGACGAAGGGTATCCTTTTTTTCCGCGATCGCCTGCCCCAGGACCTGGGACGCAAAAATCGGGCCGAGGATTTCATCCGTCAGAGCCGAGGAAGCATCGGTGGGCAGCACGATGTTGCCGATGACCACGCCGACTCTTTTTCGATCCAGTCGCGTGGTGGCTGCATCCTGCCAGGCCAGGCGACCGGCGTGCAGCAACAGATGAAACGCCGGATCGAGGCCGGCCAGCGTGGTGGGGTCGAGATCCATGCCGCTGGTTTCGAATGGAAAATCGTCGATAAAACAGCCGCGGGTCGAGTTGACCTTGTCTGCCGAGACCTCGCTGGAACCGGCCTGGGCCGGATCGAGAATCCAACGGTCGGGCGGGATCTCACGCGCGGCACTGCCGCCGCTGCTGATCATCTCCCAGAAGCTGTCAAGATTGGCGGCACCGGGAAAGACTCCGCCGATACCGACAATGGCGATTGAGTTTCTCACGTTGCCTTGCTGTATCAGACCCTGCTGCTTCAGACTTTACCGGTCAGTTTGTTGCGGCCAAAAGCCCTGGACAGGGACGGGTCTATGACACACTGGTAGTCTTCAATGCGCGCTACCAGGGCGCCCTTTTGATCGAGAAACTCGATGCTTGCGACGGCCCGATGCTCACTTCTCTCGTTGACAGCGATGACAATCCGGGTGCCGTCTTGTGGAAAACGCTTCTGGTATTGGCGGTAGCGACCGACACCGGTGGGCAATGAACCGGCCCCGAGTTGGTCTAAGCACCACAGGATCATCAACTGATAACTCACGTCCAGGACCAGCGGATCCGACAACCAATCGGAACGCAAGGGTTTTTTCATCCATTGGCCTGGACCAGGCGCTGCGCTCGAATCAGCGACGATGCCCTTTTCGTCGCAGCCAAGAATCTTTTTTATGCCTTGCAGTTCAGCCCCGTGAAACAGCTGGCCCGAACTGTAGATCTGCTTTTTATCGGCAGCATAATCACCAACGGCAGGCTTTAACCGCGGCAAGCCTGCGCTGCTTAAAACATCAGCCAGCACCATTTCAGCGCGTGCATGCAGGGTATTACCGGCCCGCAGTTCCACATTTACGAGGTACTGATTGCCTTGTTGACG
>JAZFUZ010000057.1:0-5480 GCA_036447475.1 Lysobacterales bacterium
GTCTGCATGTAGATTCGGTAGTTTTTTGAACCCACGGCCTCGAACATGCCGATGGAAACCACCCGGTCGAAGCGGCCTTCGATGTCCCGGTAGTCCTGGTAACGCAGGTCCACGTCAAGACCTGAACACAGTTCCCGGCCAAGGTCGATCTGTTCCTGTGATACCGTCACCCCAACGACCTTTACACCGTAGTTTTGGGCAGCATAACGGGCGAAACTACCCCAGCCACAGCCGATATCCAACACCTGCATTCCAGCCTCCAGACCCATCTTGCGACAGACCAGATCCATCTTTGCCCGCTGTGCATCGGCCAGGTTGTCGGCCTCCCGCCAATAGCCACAGGTATAGGCCATACTCTCATCCAGCATGAGCTTAAAAAGTTCGTTGCCGATGTCATAATGATGTTTGCCGATGTCAAAAGCCCGCCGCCGGTTCTGCAGATTGACCAACTTGGACCACAACACCGGCCACAAGAGACTCAGCACCGAGATCCTGTGCTCCAGGCCGGCGCGTAAAACCTTGTAAATGAAAACGTCGATCTGTTCGCATTCCCACAGTCCATCCACGTAGGTTTCACCCAGGGCAATTGAGCCTTGCCCCAGAAGCCGCCGGTAAAACTCTCGATGGGTCACACGCAAATCCCAGGGGTGTTCTCCATCGACGCCCACTTCGGCCATGGCCAGGATGTCTCTGACAGTCGATTCGGCTTTATCCATTGCTCAAGGGCCTGTTAAATTTTTCATCTAAATGCAGGTGGGTGGCTTTGCTTTTAAATAGGGTTAACTATAGATGGTTGAGATAAAAGTACAAAATTTTTTTCGTTCGCGAAGCAGGTGATAGCCATGCAAAACACCGTGAACCAGGAACGGGGCGGGTCGTCCGATCTCGCCAGACTGACTGCCTGAAGCCGGCATTTGAGGGTGACTCTATCGTCATCAAAATCTGGATCGCCAATATGAATCTGCTGTTGATCATCGGCCAGCTCAGAGTTGAATGTCTGCAATTAAAGGTCTATTCTGGCACAGCACGACATCGATAATCCCTGCGGATTAACAGGTGGGAAAGCCAGTCAAAAAAATCTGAAATGAAGGTATGTTGAAAATTGGCTAACGCCAAAAAACACTGTGGAGAGAATGAAAATGAATAAAAGTATTGTTTCAAAAACTGTATTGACGCTGACATTACTTGCCCTTGGTATTGGGACCGGTGTTGCCGGTGATGACGTTGATAAACTGGTCGCCCATGCGCGGGCTGCGGCGCCGGCTGCAATTGGTGCCGGCGCAACAGTGGTTATAAACGGTGAAGTCGTCGTCGAAGGAAGCAACGGCTGGACCTGTATGCCGGAAGTTATGCCCGGTGACGGATCGGCTATTTGTAACGATGCTGTCTGGAGTGAGATGATGGCCGCTGTAGGTGCGAAGGCTCCATTTACTGCATCTGGTGTTGGCCTCTCATACATGTTGCTTGGCGATCCTTCCGGTGGTGGGGTTAGCAACTCCAACCCTTTTCACGAAGACCCCCAGAACGCGGATGATTACGTTGAAACCGGTCCGCACCTGATGCTCATCGTGCCAAAGGAATTACTGGAAGGCATGACCACCGATCCCTCTTTAGGCGGCCCTTACGTGATGTGGAAAGACACAGATTACGCTCATATCATGATACCGGTAGACCGAGGTCAGTAATTATTGAGCTGCCGGGCGATTAAACCCGCCCGGCAGTCCTTAACGAACGATGCGAGGAACATTATTTTCGATTGTACAGTGACTGACCGAAAACGGCTTGGCACTAAATGGCTTGCCAATTGTCTAGTAATAAACGATCCATGATATTTCTGTAAAACGCATACTCAGTGGGCGCCAGGATGAAAAAACTGCTTGCCATTCCACTTTTGCTGATGCTGTTTCCGTTCAGCGTATTGGCTGATTTTTCCCACTCACAAGTTGTATCACACCCCCGCTTACCCGGGACCGGTCCATTTATTATCGAAATCAGTGGTACCTGGCCCACCGATTGCCACCCCGGGGAGCAAAAACCGGTGGTCGAGTCCTTTGACGGCCATACCGTGGAAATCAGCTTTGAAATCATAATTGTGCACATCACCTGCAATACCGGCGATACCGTTTACCGGGCGCTGGTGGACATGAGCGAGGTGGTCCGCACAAGCAAGCCGCTTGGCGATATGCTGGATGTCCGGGTCAGCTTCCTGGGGAGCACCCTGGAGCATACCCTGGAATTGGTCTGCCCCCAAGACAGGGATTGTGCGAGCCTTTCACGGGATCAGCAACGGCCGGAACCGGGTCTTTATTACACTCCGGGCCTGGCAAACCAGGGATTGCTGGTGGCGCGGCAGAACGCTGCTACGGCTATTTTCCCGCTGGTTTACGATGAGTCCGGCAGAAGTGAGTGGCTGTTTACCGGAAACCGCATGGTTGAAGACAGCTTTTTTACCGAAGTTTTAAGCCTGAGCGGCGGTGATTGTTTTGGCTGCGAGCCCACTGACACAAAGCCGGAAATGACTTCCATAGGCCATCTCAGTGTGCTGGTTGACGGACCGGGAGTACTGCAGGTAAAGGTTAACCAGGGCCTGTTTATGGCATATCAAAGACTGGTGTTTGGGTACAATACTTTCCAGGTGGGCCCGGCTAATGAACAAACCTTAATCGATCTTGAAGGGCGCTGGGGCATCAGCGAAAACCGCGGCACCAACCCCCCATTGGGCGATCTCACTGAATTCCTGCCGGGCGCTTTCGACATAGGGTTTGAAGATATAGTCCCTGCTGATAATGAGATACCACCCGTCGGGCAGGTGATTTATCTGGTAACCACCGTTACCGGTGAGACACTGGGTCAGTTGGTGTGCAAGGGAGAAACCGGTTTAGATGGCACTACCAATGTCTGCGAGTTTATCGATCCCACCGATGCGGCAGATCCCTTGTTCCTGTTTTACCAGGACGGACCATCCAGCCTCTCCATAGAATTCGGACGTCCCGTGATTGCCATTGGCGTTGCACCCGGGGGCAAGGCGGTTCGATTGGACTGATTGTGTGTCCTGGAGATAAGGACGGTCGGGAGCTTGGCTCTCCCGACCGTCTTGAATATTGACATTTCTATCGTCCAAATCGCATACGATTTCAGCGATAGAAGGGTGAGTCTTTATTCCCGAAATGTAAGAACTTGGAGCAATGATGTACTCATTACTTCGCGATACTCTGCTCGATTTCCACTTTCCCCCACCATTTGTTCCAAAGTTTTCTTGCGCCAGTCTATGTATTCTTTTTGACGCTTTTCGCCTTCGGGGCCCGAAGCAATATTTTCCATTACTCTCACCAAGTACAGATCGGGCTCGTCGCTTCGACCATGAACATTCGCAAGCAATATGTAGTCTTTAATCCAACCTTTTGACTTTGAAAACTCCAAACTTTCCCGCCATTCGTCCGCAAGCCAGTTCGCGTATTTCAATCCTCCGCCATCTTTGATGTCGATCCCCGTGACCTCCCAGTAATCGCCGCCAACGAGTGGCCAGCCCTGGGCAAGAGCACTCGAAGCCATCATCATTGATGAAGCGCCAAGCACCAGAACGAATATTGTTTTTTTCATTGATTTTTTCATGTCGTCTCTCCTTATAACGGACAAGAATTGTCCGCTCTCGATGCTTAAAGTAGCACTTTTTTTGCAGGTAGTCTGCGCCTTACAAAAGACTGTGCTTCAGACTGACCGTCCAGATTGCTTGAACAAAAATAGTGCGGTGCTGCGTTGAACGGAATGACTGTTCCCCTATTCACAGGCCATGAAGTCCGGTATTTCCAGGAGCAGCCCATTCAGAGGTCGTAAGCAACGGTCAGAATGACGGAAAGGGTGGCCCACATCAGGATAGCCAGGGGTGTGCCGACTTTCACGAAGTCGCTGAATTTGTAGCCACCGGCGTTCATCACCAACAAATTGGTCTTGTAGGCCATTGGAGTGACGAAACTCAGGTTAGCGCCGAACAGGACGGCCAGCACGAAGGGTTCCAGCGGCAGGCTCAGTTCCATGGCAATACTGATTCCGATCGGCGTGCCGATGACGGCCGCGGCATTGTTTGAAACGATGTTGGTCATGATCCCCATCAGCAACATCAGGCCGGACAGCACCATCCAGGCGGGCGCGCCGAAACTAACGGAAAGGAAGACTTGCGCCAGCCAATCGGCGCCGCCGGTTTTCATCAGGGCGGAACCCAGCGCCAGGGATGCGACGATAATGAATATGACCTGGGCATTCAGTGCGCTGACGGCATCGCGCCACCGGAGACACCGGGTGGCGATCAACACCAGGGCGCCGAGCACTGCACTGGATGCGATCGGCAGAATGCCCAGCGCCGCCAGTGCAACCACCACCACCATGATCATGAGGGCCAGCGGCGCTTTGCGGGTGTGTGGGAGATCCGTCGTGCTGTCCAGCACCAGCAGTTCACCGCCAGTCTTGAGGCGTGCTATGTCACCGGCATTGCCCTGCACCAACAGCACGTCACTGGCCTCAAGCTTACGTTCATTCAGGCCGGGCGTTTTAAATGGGAGCACGCCGCTGGCGCTGTGCAAAGCGAGAATTGCAAGGCCGTATTTTTCCTTCAGCCGTACCGCTCCTAATTTCATGCCGTACAGGCTGGAGCCCCGGATGATCACTACTTCCGCCAGTTGCTGGTCTTCGCCAGGCAATGCGTCTTTCGTCCCGGAATCTGATTGTAATTCCGCTCCGAGTATGGCTTTGAAATCCTGCAGGCGGAAGATGGTATCGGTCACCAGCAACTTGTCGCCTGCCTGGATTTTCACGTCCGGCAAGGGTGTGATGTAGAGATTGTCGTTACGCAGAATGCGCCGCACATGCAATTCGGGGCCCACCTTGTGCATGAACCTGGACAGGTCATGACCAATCAGTGAATTTCCTTTCGGTATAGCCAGTTGTGCGTTGTAGATGCGGCGTGAGGTATCGATCATCGGCGGCTTGCGCTCTGGGATGATGCGGGGTGCAACCAGCCATAGGTAAATCAGTGCAATTGAGCCGGCTATCGCCACTGGCAGCACGAAGTCGAACATCTGGAAGGGTTCCATGCCCATGTCCGCGGCGACCGAAACCACCAGCAGGTTGGTAGAAGTGCCTATGGTTGTGCTCATGCCGCCGACCACTGTGGCCAGACCCATCGGTAGCAGGACTCCGGAGGTGGAGGACTTACTGCGGATGGCAGCACCGATCAGCATCGGCAGCATCAACACGACGATCGGGGTGTTGTTCATGAAGGCGCTCAGGACGGCGCCAACCACCAGGGTGGTTAGCAGCGCAAGCGCAGGCGCTTTTTTCCAGAAACGGCCCAGTCTGCGGGCTACCGGTTCAAGCGCGCCGGTTCGCACCAGCGCCTGTCCTGCAACCATCAGCGCGCATACTGCTACCAGGGCTTCGTGGCCAAAACCGTGGAAGAAATCAGAAGGTTTGATTTCCCCCAGTCC
>JAZFUZ010000058.1:0-10291 GCA_036447475.1 Lysobacterales bacterium
CCGCCGATTCCTGAAAGGTCGATGTCGTCAATGATGTAACCGACGGAAGGGTTGGGTGCGCCCTCGTACTGCTCACGCTCACCGATACCCCGCAGCTGGAAATAGCGTGCCCGTGAACCCTCGCCAGACAGGTTCATATTAGGAACCATCTGCACTAATTCTTCGAAATGTTCCACCGTGGAGAGTTGGATGGTCTCCTGGCCCAACAGGGTCAGGCTGGCATTCAGTCCCAGTGGAGAGATTGATCGGTAGCCGGAGACAATAATTTCTTCCAGGATTGAGTCTGGTGAATTAGCTTCACTGAATTCAGCGCTGTGAACTGCGACTGGCAACGCCAGTGCAGATAAAACCAACAATTTTATAAACATGTGCGGATCTCTATGCAATATTAGAGATCCGGCGTACTGCTAGCGGGAGTTTGGGCAGATAGTCCTCTTCCTACGCCGGTACTAACCGGATCAGGTTCAAAGGGTCCCTCTCTCTATCAAGGTCTCAGGCTCGTTAAAGCCGCCCCTAAGGCCGATACCGACTATAAAGTATTTTTCGATTCAAGACACCCATAACTTTATTTACTTCGATTCAAGACACCCATGACTTTATTTACTCAAACCTGAGTTAACATTGGAAATTAAACAAAGAACACCACCCCTCTAGCTTTTCGATCCCCAAAAGCTAATCCCAAAAAGGGTAATCTGAGCTAATTAGCTGATTATTGGTAGAGAGCTGATCATCAGCCTGCAACCAGATTGATTGGCATGCTGTTGCGCTTGAAACACATCTAACCTGGTTCGGGAAAGAGGCTCCGCCCTAAAGAAAGTCCTTTGATGAATCGTCGCCCCAAGGAATGTGCAAACACCCGCAGGAGACTGACCGGGCCAAATGCACCAAAAGACTGCTTCTCCGTTCGCCTGAGGTAATTCAGTATCGGCACGGCATCCATGCCCAAGCGGTTTAGAATCGGCGGTTGATGTTCCGAAATGAAACCCTTCTTCCCATATTTGATTTCCCGGCCTGCCCAATCCACCAGCTCCAGGTAATCCTTCAGGCCAAACGGAATTCCCACGTCATCATCCGCGTGTTCAGCAAACGGCCGGAGCGCACGATTCTCCGGATGTAGAATCCGTTCTTGTATGGATGTGTAGTCCGATTGTTCAGGTGTTTTCGCCAGCGCCGCCCGGATCGGATTCAAATCTACATAGGCCATGCAAGCCAGTACCGCGCGTTCATCCAGCAAGGCCTGTGAAGTGAAACGCCCCTCCCAGAATCTGCCCGTACAGTGGTCTTCCTTGTTGGCTATGCGGGCGATGGGTTCATTCAGACATCGCATGTACCAGGACAAGTCAAGGAGCCGCTTGCGCCATGTGGATAGCAGGCCGGCTACGTGCTCTTGTTCGGCGGTACTCAAGTACTTTCCAGCTAGAAATCGTTTGATCAGCATCGGCTCCGAAAAAAGCCTCGTCCAGCGCTCAGCCACTTCCTGGTCGGACCAACATTTCGCCTGCCCTGAATTAATTCGCATGACGATGTGGTAGTGATTGCTCATGACGGCGTAGGCGCACAGGTCAATTGCAAAAATTGAGGAAAGAAGCTTGATGCGATCCACAATCCACTGGCGCCGGTGTTCAAAGTCAAAACCAGTAACTGGGTCTCGTCCACACAGAAAGGCTCGTCGAACACAACGTGAAATGCAGTGGTAATAAGGAGTGTCGTCTAATGAGATGAGACGTTTTCTGGCTTGAGGCATGCGACCAGTTTATATCGAAGCTGGCCGGGTCAATAGGGTGATTTCACCACAAAGCATGTAGGAAATTTGATGAAAGATGGCTGTCTCGTCTCGGGCAGATGAAAGATGGCTGTCTCGTCTCGTAACGTCTCGGGGTAAGGGGTAAAAAAAAGGCCTGCGCTTTCACGCAAGCCCTTGTTTTGTATGGCTCCCCAGGACGGACTCGAACCGCCGACCTAGTGATTAACAGTCACCCGCTCTAGCCAGCTGAGCTACTGGGGAAGTTCTTTGAGGCGCGGTATTCTCCGTGCTTTGGACGGGGGAGTCAAGTAGGGGCTGTTTACTGGCGATTTCGTTCGAAACAATCGCCTGCACCCAAGCTCCACCGGTAAGCTACCGCCTAAGGGCAATGAATTGGATCCAGGTTTTCAGCTTCATCCCGCCTGATTCTACCCAGGTTGGAAATCACAAGTTTCCTTGCATGTTCCGGCCCTCCCAGCCCGCACAGGCTGATGCTGACATTGCTGCCTGGCGTGCTGCCGTTGGGATAAAAGCGCAGGTTCGTGCGACCGGCTGAGCTGTGAATCATGATGTTTTCCAGGCCCTGGCCGTGGCGCAGCAAGTCTTCGCTATCCTGGTGCTGCCGGTCGGTATTGGAATCGCTGAAAACGATCCAGCCCTCAGTCCAGTCTGTTGATCCCGTGCATCCTCCATTGGGGCTGCCAGGGCAGGCAACCACTTGCGCGTCCCGGTAGATGGCCTGGCTGCGACCATACAGGAGGTCATTGTGCAATGCGCTGATTGACGCGCTCATACGCTGTCTGAGGGAATAGTCCTGGAATGCCGGAACGCCCAGGATGAGCAGACTGGCCGTGATGGATAGGGTGACCATGAGTTCAATTACTGTGAACCCATTTCGTATTTTCAGGTCGTGGAATTTCATACCCGTTGAGGGTAGTGGAGCAGCAGCGATGTGGTAGAGGGAAACCCTTCTGTATTGTGTAGGAAAATTCTGTTGGAGTGCGGGCCTATGTTGCCGTGACAG
This sequence comes from Lysobacterales bacterium, assembly GCA_036447475.1. GTDB lineage: Bacteria > Pseudomonadota > Gammaproteobacteria > Xanthomonadales > SZUA-36 > JAJRRA01. The sequence continues at coordinate 2,769 of JAZFUZ010000058.1, forward strand.
CGTTCCTGATCCGGGACATCGCCTCTTCGAGGTAGTCCATGCTGGTAGCGTAGGACAGCCGAAGGTGACCTGGCGCGCCAAAGGCGGAGCCGGGTACCGTGGAAACGCCGGCTTCTTCCAACATCCATGTGGCAAGTTCGACGTCATCCTTGATGTCATCCCTGCTGTCCAGAAATCCCTGGAAGGTGGGGAAGGCGTAAAAGGCGCCATCGCAATCCGGGCATTCGACGCCGGGTATGTCATTGAGCGCACCATGAATGTATTCGTAACGGCGTTTGAACTCGTTTCGCATCTGTTCAACGCAGTCCTGCGGACCATTCAGGGCTGCGACTGCCGCAGCCTGTGAGATGGAACCAGCACAGGAAGTGCTCTGGCCCTGCACCTTGCGCATGGCCGCTACCAGGTCTTCCGGTCCGGCCAGGTAGCCGATTCGCCAGCCGGTCATTGCATAGGCTTTTGAAACCCCATTGATTACGACGGTTCGCTCGGTGAGTTCGGGGCAGGCGTTCAGGAATGTGCGATAGCTGCTTTTACCCCAGTAAATGTGCTCGTAAATATCATCACAGGCTATGAATACCTTGGGGTGTTCGATCAGTACTTCACCCAGCTCGTGGTACTCTTTTTCCGTGTAGACCTTGCCCGTTGGGTTGGAAGGCGAATTGACGATAATCAGCCGTGTGTTTTCATTCACGGTGTTTTGTAATTCCCTGGCGGTAATTTTGTAATCGCGTTCCGCGGCGCCGACCAGGATGACCGGTTCGGCATCGGCCAGTTTGACCATATCCGGATAGGAAACCCAGTACGGGGCGGGCACGATCACTTCGTTACCGTGATTGAGAAGCGCCACCAGGAGATTGAACAGGCTTTGCTTGGCGCCGTTTGAGACCAGGATCTGCTGGGGCTCAAAGTTCAGTTCGTTGTCCCGGCGGAACTTATCGATGATAGCCTGTTTCAGCTCAGGAGTGCCGTCCACCTGGGTGTACCGTGTTTTGCCTTCGTGTATGGCCGCAATGGCTGCTTCCCTGATGTGCTCCGGTGTGTCGAAATCGGGCTCCCCGAAATCCAGTGAAACGATGTCTTTTCCCTGGGCTTTCAGCTGCATGGCCTTCATGTTGACCGTGATGGTGGCTGAAGGCTTGATCTGGTCTACACGTTGAGAAATTCTAGACACAAAAACACCTGCTCCTGGGGAGGGTCTGCTTCTGGCAAGTGCGTATACTAGCAAGTTTGTCCCCGGAGTTTTCTGGAATGCCTGCCAGCACTACCAAGCGCTTCGTACTGCATAGCAATTTCAAGCCGGCAGGCGATCAGCCTCAAGCCATTGCAAAGCTGATCGAGGGCATGCAAGCCGGGCTTGCGCATCAGACCTTGCTGGGTGTGACGGGTTCAGGCAAGACCTTCACGATTGCCAACGTGATCGAACATGAACAGCGACCAACATTGATATTGGTGCCGAACAAGACCCTTGCCGCCCAGTTGTATGGCGAGTTTCGGGACTTTTTCCCGGAAAATGCGGTGGAATACTTCGTTTCCTATTACGACTACTACCAGCCCGAAGCCTACGTGCCGTCCTCGGATACCTATATCGAAAAAGACGCCTCGGTAAATGAACACATTGAGCAAATGCGATTGTCGGCAACAAAGGCACTGCTGGAACGGCCAGACACCATCATCGTGGCGACCGTATCGGCAATCTATGGACTGGGCGATCCGAGCCAGTACCTGAGTATGGTGCTGCACTTGTCACGCGGCGAAATAATCAACCAGCGATCCATCCTGCGGCGCCTGGCTGAAATGCAATACAGCCGCAACGATATGGAGTTGCGCCGGGGAACTTACCGGGTTCGTGGTGACATTATCGATATCTTCCCCGGTGACGAGGAGGCTCGTGCGATCCGGATTGAACTGTTCGACGAGGAAGTAGACTCCTTGTGCGTACTCGATCCGCTGACCGGTGAGACCCTGAGAAAGCTGCAGCGGATTACCATTTACCCGAAGTCTCATTACGTGACACCCCGGCAGGTGGTTCTCGATGCGACGCAATCCATATCCGAGGAACTGAAAGAACGCCTGGCCGTGTTGCGCGCTCAGGAACGGCTGGTGGAGGCGCAGCGCCTGGAGCAGCGCACCCGCTATGACCTGGAAATGATGCTGGAGCTGGGTTACTGCAGTGGGATCGAGAACTATTCCCGCCACCTGACGGGCAGGGGAGTGGGGGAGGCGCCGCCGACCCTGTTCGATTATTTGCCGGACAACGCGATGCTGGTGCTGGATGAGAGCCATGTGATGGTTCCCCAGTTGAGCGCCATGTACAAGGGGGACCGTTCACGCAAGGAAACCCTGGTCACCTACGGCTTCCGCCTGCCTTCGGCGCTGGACAACCGGCCGCTGACATTCGAGGAATGGGAGGCGAGGGCGCCGCAGTCAATTTTCTGTTCGGCCACGCCCAGGCCGTACGAACTGGAGCGTTCCGGAGAAGTGGTAGAACAGGTCGTCAGGCCGACCGGCCTGGTGGATCCGGAAGTGGAGGTCAGGCCCGCTACCGACCAGGTGGATGACCTGTTATCGGAGATCAACAAGCGGGTGGCGATGGGTGATCGTGTGCTGGTGACAACACTGACCAAGCGCATGGCTGAAAACTTGACGGAATATCTGGCTGACCACGGTGTGCGGGTTCGTTACTTGCACTCGGACATAGAGACCGTGGAGCGTGTTGAGATCATACGCGACCTCCGCCTGGGTAAATTTGATGTGCTGGTTGGCATTAATTTGTTACGAGAAGGACTTGATATGCCGGAAGTTTCTCTTGTAGCTATTCTGGATGCGGATCGTGAAGGTTTCTTGAGATCGGAATCTTCACTGATCCAGACCATGGGCCGGACAGCGCGTAACGTGCGCGGCAAGGCGATCCTCTATGCTGACCGGATCACGGGCTCCATGGAGCGCGCCATGGTGGAGACCGAACGGCGCAAAACAAAACAGATTGCCTACAACAAAGAGCATGGCATTACGCCGCAAACGATACGGAAAAATGTCACGGACATCATGCAAGGTGCCTATGACAATACGTCACGCCGCGGGCGCCGTTATGCGCGCGTGGCCGAGGCCGGTGGGGAGTATGAGGACGTGACCACGGAAAATCTCGGTAAGGCGATCGCAGAGATGGAAAAGAAAATGTTCAAACACGCGGAGCTGCTGGAGTTTGAGGAAGCAGCAAGGGTCAGAGACCAGATACATCAGCTCAAAGATCGCGTGCTCCTACAATAAAGCTTTCGCGGCCGCCGTCCACGGTAGGGTGACACACTTGATCCGGCTGGGGTATTTACGGACACCCAGCAAGGCTTGCAAAGCCTCGGGGCCGTCAGTTTCTTCACCCGATACCAGCGAATACTCCAGCCAGTTGTGCGTCTTGCCGAATTCTTCGATCAAGCCACCCGGAACCAACTCACACAGCAACGAAGCCGAGGCCTGACAGATCGCACAGGACTCGCCGTCAAAAGCTGCGTCCCTGATTATTTTGCCTTCCACCTGCAACATGATGATGATGCGATCACCGCATAGCGGGTTGAACTGTTCGTTGCGACAGGTTTCATTGATGACCTTCTGAAAACCAACTGGCTGGGATGAGTGTCGCAGGATTATTGTGCGATACAAGCGGGATAAGTCGTCAACACTACCGGGTTTGTTCTGTGTGTTCATTGCGAAATATCCAGCCAGACCAGCCTGTTGTCGGCAACCTTAATTAGAATGGGTGTCTTCATTCAACCGGTAACGCGCATTCCGCAGGGACAAGGGATGGCGGGAAGTAAAAATTGTCGCGGCCCAGCAGGGTCAGGATTTGCCCTAGTGCCGGCCTGATCTGCAGCCACAGTTCAGTTGCCTGATCACGGTCAAAGGAACTCACGGCTCCGTCTTCGCGGCCGTAGCGCCAGGCATGCACGGCGGTACCGGTATCCTCGAATGTTTCCAATACGTCACGCAGTTTTCGTTCCTTGTCATCGACGATGACGAGGACGGCAGGCCAGGGCGTATCGGTCTTTTTCAGCAGGGCGCGGAGCATGATACCTTTATGCTGCCCTGCAGTCATGAAAACACCCTCTTCGTAACGGGCTGCACGCGAACCGCCTGCGGGTACAAAGACATCCGGATAACCACGTCCAGGCCCAATCGCCGATGCGAAAAAGCTGTAGCCGTTGCGGCGCAATTCGCGGAAAGTGGCCAGCCGGAAATCAGGTCCGCGCGAGGTCAGGGCGATCACTTTCAGGCCGTCATCCTGCAAGCGCCGCACCAGTTGGGCGGCATCCTGCTGGGTTGGCCGCATGGCGCTGATGTAATAAAGGGCACCCTGAACTGCCAGCAGGTCGCTGACCCGCCTGGCGTTACAGGGATCGGCCAGTCGTAAATGACTCTGCCAGTCGTACCACTGGCCTGACCCCAGCCCCTGTTCCATCGCCATCAGTGTGTTGTCGATATCGAATACCACAAGGACCCGTTCTGTGCCATGGATTTTCGCCGACTCCTGGGCATCTTCAACCACCGAAACGAGGCTATTGGTCTCCCGCAGCCAGGTCTCGGCCTGGGGTGTGGTCGCGCAAGCCGCCAGGATCAGCAGCAGGATTGAAAAGGTGAAAATGGAGTTCAGTCTGATGGTCATTGATGGATTGCCCTTCTGATCAGTCGATACTCTGCCAGTGCAGGCCTGCTGGCGCAACGCATAACATTGCCAAAGCGGCCCACATCCCCTAAAATTGCCGCCCTTCCAGTGAATATGAACAGCCGAATTCGGAGAGGTGCCAGAGTGGTCGAATGGGCTCGCCTGGAAAGTGAGTGTACGGTGTTGAGCCGTACCGAGGGTTCGAATCCCTCCCTCTCCGCCCTATAAACCGGTAAGGCCCCAAAAAATACACCCCATGCCTGAAAAACGCCCCCATGCAATGACCTTACACGGTCATACCCGTATTGATGAGTATTTCTGGTTGCGAGACGATACGCGCAAAGACCCGGAAGTGCTCGCTTATCTCGAGGAAGAAAATGCTTACTTCGATAAGATCATGGCACCGGTGGCGGGTTTGCGCGCAACACTGTTTGAGGAAATGACCGGACGTCTCGATCCTGAAGAGTCCAGCGTGCCGTACCTCAAGGATGGTTACTGGTATTACTCACGTTATGAGCCGGGCGGCGAATACGCAATCCATGCCCGCCGCAAGGGCAGCATGGAAGCGCAGGAAGAGATCCTGCTCGATGGTAACCAGCGCGCACAGGGGCACGAGTTTTACCGGCTCAGTGGGTTGGAGGTCAGTGATGATCACCGCTACGTGGCAATCGCCGAAGACACTACCGGACGGCAGATTAACGACCTTCGCATACTCGATACTCAAACCGGTGAATTTTTGCCGGAGCTGATCGGCAATGCCTCCGCTTCATTGGCCTTCTCAGCAGATGGCCAGTACCTGTTCTACCTGAATAAAAACCTTGAAACCCTGCTGGCTTATCAGCTTATGCGCCACAAACTGGGCACCGACAGCTCCGCCGATGTATTGGTTTATGAAGAAACTGATAACACCTTCTACAATGGAGTAGAGCGTAGCCGTTCAGGCGAGTTCATCATGCTGGTGCACAAAAATACCGATACCACAGAGGTCCAGTTGCTGGCCGCGGATGATCCGCTGGGGACCTTCAAGCCATTTTTACCCCGTGAGACCGGGCATGAATATGACATTGACCATGCCGCGGGCCGGTTTTTTATCCGCACAAACTGGGCAGCGCGGAACTTTCGCGTGATGACCGTAAAGCTGGAGGATGCTGCCGATAAGTCCCGTTGGAAAGAGCTGATAGCGCATCGTAAAGACGCAATGGTGCGTGACCTTCAGGCATTCGATAAATGGCTGGTGGTGGGGGAACGCAAAGACGGTCTGCGCAAGGTTCGGGTGATGGCGCACGATGGCAGCTTGGACCGCTATCTTGATGCCGCTGAAGATGCGTCTGTCATGTGGCCGTCCACCAATGTCAGCACCGCTACCGACCACATTCGTTACGGCTTTTCCAGCCTGGCAACACCCAATCAGACCTGGGAAATTGACTTGAATTCCGGTGCAAGCCGGCTGTTGAAAGCAGATCGCGTGCTGGGCGGTTTCGTCAGCGATCACTACCGCACCGAACGCATGATGGTCACCGTACGTGATGGCGCCAGGGTGCCTGTATCGCTGGCTTATCACCGCGACACCAAGCTGAATGGGTCAGCGCCTGCGTTGATTTATGCCTACGGATCCTACGGCTATTCAAGCGACCCATGGTTTCAAAATTCCATCATCAGCCTGCTGGACCGGGGCTTTGTTTACCTTATCGCACACATCCGCGGTGGCCAGGAAATGGGCCGTGCCTGGTATGAAGACGGCCGCCTGATGAACAAGAAAAACACCTTCATGGATTTCATAGATGTCACCAAAAGTTTGCAACAAAAGCCACTCATCGACCCGGCCCGAACCTATGCCATGGGCGGCAGTGCCGGCGGCTTGCTGATGGGGGCCGTGGTCAACATGGCGCCGGAGCTGTATCACGGTGTCGTTGCCGCAGTTCCGTTTGTGGATGTTGTAACCACCATGCTGGATGAATCCATCCCGTTGACCAGCGGTGAATACAATGAGTGGGGCAACCCGAACAACAAGCAGGCATATGACTACATATTGTCGTATTCGCCCTATGATCAGGTCAGAGAACAGGATTACCCGAATATGCTGGTGACCACCGGCCTGCACGATTCACAAGTGCAATACTTTGAGCCGGCCAAGTGGGTTGCCAGGCTGCGTGATCGGCGTACGGACAGCAACAGCCTGATCATGCACACCAATATGGAAGCCGGTCACGGCGGTGCCTCCGGTCGTTATCGCCGCTACAAGGAAACTGCACAGGAATTTGCATTCCTGGCCGGTTTGGCAAGTAGCAAGTTATAGACACCCATAATAAGCAAGTTATAGACACCCATAATGCTTTGTCGGCCGGGGGAATGATAAATAGTGCACTTGCATGTATGATTTAGGGTTCTTGAAGGTAATTGCCACGATAGATACGGGACTTGAGGGACATGTTGGAAGCGGGAGTGCCAAGCAGGGTAATGAGGGGTTTCGTGCTGGGATGGTTGGTGTTTGCATCCGGCTTTGCCGTGGCCGGGGGAGATACCGGCGTGGTGTATGCTTCCAGTGGAACGGTGACAGCGGAACTTTCCCGCAAACAAAGGCCGCTGCAGCAGGGTGATCCTATTTTTGTCAACGACCGCATCGTCACCGGGGACAAGAGTTTTGTTGTGCTGCAGTTCGTCGACGGCGCCAGGCTTACTATACTGGCGAATTCAGCCGTGCTGATTGAACGCTACCGCTACCAGGAAGCTGCGCAGGATGCCGCGATCGTGAGCCTGGAAGCGGGTGGTCTGCGCATCATCGCCGGCGCCATGGCAAAATCGAACCCGGAAGGTTTCAAGGTGCGTACCCCGGTGGCATTGATGGTGGTGCGAGGAGCCGAATTTGCCA
>JAZFUZ010000059.1:0-4926 GCA_036447475.1 Lysobacterales bacterium
CCCGAAGGGAGTTACCCTGATGCTCCAATACGACGTTGCAGCCCTTGCAAAGGACAAGCCATTCCCTGCGGACTGCGCCTTGTCTTGGAACATCAGGGTAGCTCTGAACCCTACAATATACGTGTGACAGCACACTAGCCCGTATATTGCGCGAAGGCGGACGATTAAATGACTCATAACAAACAAATTTAAGAGCTTATAGCTAAAATGATTACCATGCGAAAAATCCAATTTGTCCTATCCGGTTTTGCACTGCATCTGTCTTCACATTTCGGCCGATCCTTCGAAAACCATAGCTATGGTTATGTTTGTTCGAACGATCAACCAAACAGTATTGCCAGCTACACTGCAAATTCCGGATCCTTCGTGCAATATGCGGGCTAGGAGTGAAATGTTGGAAAACATCAAGCCATTAATGGCCAGACGAATCCTTCTCGGCGTGACCGGGGGCATCGCCGCCTACAAGTCGGCCGACCTGGTCCGGCGCCTGCGAGATGCCGGTGCCGAGATTCGCGTCGTTATGAGCCGCGGTGCACTGGCATTCATAACACCCCTCACGTTCCAGGCCGTTTCCGGGAACCCGGTTCACTCGGAGTTGCTCGATGAAACAGCCGAGGCGGGCATGGGCCATATTGAACTGGCCCGATGGGCGGACCAGGTGTTGGTGGCTCCGGCCACGGCCAATTTCATCGCCCGGCTTGCGCATGGTTTGGCGGATGATCTTCTGTCCACCATTTGCCTGGCCACAGCAGCGCCTATTGCCCTGGCACCGGCGATGAATCAGCAAATGTGGTCTAAGCCGGCTACCCGCGCCAATTGTGAAACACTGGCGCTGCGCGGAGTACGCCTGATTGGCCCTGCAAGTGGTGCACAAGCTTGCGGTGAAACCGGTCCGGGTCGTATGGTTGAGCCTGCTGATCTGGTTGATGTCTTGGTAGCCCTCGAAGAATCAGTCTTGGCAGGGAGGCACGTGCTGGTGACCGCAGGCCCCACTTACGAGGATATTGATCCGGTCCGGTTCATCGCTAACCGATCGTCCGGACGCATGGGTTTTGCCATTGCGCAGGCTGCCCGTGAGGCCGGGGCGCGAGTCAGTCTTGTGGCAGGCCCCGTCGTGCTGGAGACGCCACATGGCGTCGAGCGTACGGACGTACGCAGCGCACGGGAAATGTGCGATGTTGCGCTCGACCTGGCAGTTTCGGCAGATGTCTTCATCAGTGTAGCTGCTGTTACCGATTACCGGCCAGCCAGACCCGCTGCCCAGAAACTGAAAAAGGGCCTGCCACAGCAGAAAATCGAGCTGGTGGCTAATCCGGATATTGTTGCCGAGGTGGCTGCGCTGGAGCACGGTCCGTTAACGGTCGGTTTTGCCGCAGAAACGGAAAAGCTGAAGGAGCATGCACTGCAGAAGCTTTCGCGTAAAGGGCTTGATATGATTGCTGCGAACCGGGTGGGTCAGACTGGCTCCGGTTTTGAAAGTGATCAAAATGAAATATTATTGTTAACCCCGGGCGGGGAACAGAATCTCGGCAAGGGCAGCAAATGGAAACTGGCGCAACTCCTGATTAAGGCGGTGGCTGCCAGGCTCAAGGATGCAGACATTGAAAGCCGTTCAGATAAAAATAATCGACCCGCGACTGGGAACTGATTTTCCCCTGCCAGACTATGCAACAGCAGGGTCCGCTGGGATGGATCTGCGCGCCTGCCTGGACCAGGTGTTAACCATAACACCCGGCGAAACCCGGCTTATTCCAACGGGTTTTGCAATGCACATGGAAGACACTTCATTGGCAGCTGTGATCCTTCCCCGCTCGGGGCTCGGACACAAGCATGGAATCGTATTGGGCAACCTGGTGGGGTTGATAGACAGTGATTACCAGGGCCAGGTATTCGTCTCGTGCTGGAATCGTTCCGAGGAAAATTTTCAAATAGAGCCAGGGGCGCGTATTGCCCAGCTGGTTTTTCTGCCGGTGATGCAGGTCCGCTGGGAGCTGGTTGAAGATTTTCACACCTCTGACCGGGGAGCCGGGAGCTTTGGCCATACGGGTCACTCCTGACAAGGCCCCAATGGACTGAAATATGGATTTGAAGGATACACTGCAAAACTTTCTGAAGCCGGCTGAAAACAGGTATATCGATTCATGGTTGCTGTTGGCCAGCGGGGTCCTTGGCATGGTCATCATGGTGGCTGCCGTGTGGCTCGCTTTTGATGACTTGCGTTCCGGGCGGACAGTTTTGCAAGTAGCAGCGCACGGGCAGGCGGTTGTAGATCAGCTGGCGAGGCCGGTGCAGGCGCTGAAGCGGGTAATGAATGATGAGCAGGTACAGAGCCTGGCAGCCCGTGCAATCGAGGCTCCGGATGCCGTGGAAGATCTCAGATCCCATCTGAACGGGCGCATCAACAAAATCAGCGAAGTCCGGGTATTTGGCAGCAGTCTGGCCTCCGTTGACCCCAGTGAGTTGGGCTTGAACGGCTATGCTGTTTTGGACATGCTCCTGCATTTGCAGGAAAATAAACGCCCCCAACTGCAATACCATAATAGTCTTGTTCCCCCGCGGATGGTGAACGCGGTTCAGATCATGTCCGGAGATGATCTGGTGGGTTATATGGTCGTGACGCTGGAACCGGACTACGTCTTGGCACACTTCAACCCGGATTATTCTCTGTTGGGCCATATCAGCCTGTCGCAGTACAACGGAAGACAGGCCCCGAACATCCTGGCGGAATTGGGTGATCTTTCCTTGGCGAGGGAAGTGCCAGAAAGGCAATCTGTCCCCGGCACCCTGTTCCGAATCGAATTTCCACTCCAGCAGCACATAGCGTTCCTGAGTGGAAAAGGTCTCTTGTTGGCCTTTTTTCTGGCCGGCGTTTTTTTTCTGGCCGGCGCCACGTTACTGCACCTCAACAATCGCAAGTTTGCGCAAGCGAAGCCGGCGGCCAGGAAGGGTGCTGCCACCGTGCCGGCTGTAAGGCCTGACTTTAAAAAACCTGCTGCCCGGGTAATTGCAGCTGCGCCGCGTGCTGAGGGCGAGCAGATCGGGGATGCGCCGGAAGTCAACGATGCGGAGTCTGAGCCCCCGCCAATGCGGCTGCGGTACGATATTGCCGAACGGCGAAGAGCGCAAGAAGCCGACCATCAGCCGCTAGATCTGACCGCGGGTATATTTCGTGCTTACGATATCCGTGGCGTGATCGGCAAGACACTGGACGCGCAGATCGCCAGGCAGGTAGGGCAAGTGGTGGGAACCGTGGTGCTGGAAAGAAATGCTGGCCCGGCCGTGGTGGCCCGTGATGGCCGCCTGTCCGGACCCTATCTGCTAGACGCCATGATCGAGGGCATTACCTCCACCGGTTGTGATGTGCTGAACATCGGTGCTGTACCGACCGGAGTGCTTTATTATGCGGCCCATGAACGGGCCGCCGGTTCGGGCGTGATGATCACTGGAAGCCACAACCCACCCGACTACAATGGTTTTAAGATCATGGTAGGCGGTGATCCGATCCACGGTAAGGAACTCTCGGATTTTTACCGGCGTATTACAGAAGGAGATGTACAGGCCGGTAGCGGAATAGTGCAACAGGAAAATGTACTTCCGCAGTACATCGAACGCATCGCGCAGGATATCCAGCTTGAAAAGCCGCTGAAAGTGGTGATTGACTGCGGCAACGGAATTGGTGGTGTGTGTGCTGCGGATGTGCTACGAGCTATCGGAGCGGAAGTTCTGCCGCTGTATGATGAGGTTGATGGCACTTTCCCGAATCATCACCCGGACCCGAGTGAACCGGAAAACCTGATAGATCTGATCGAGTCCGTCCGCCTGATTGACGCCGATCTAGGTTTTGCACTCGACGGTGATGCGGATCGCCTGGGTGTGGTGACGCTGGCTGGAGATATCATTTATGCCGACCGGGTGATGATGCTGCTGGCCATGGACGTTCTGGATCGCAATCCGGGGGCCACAATAATTTACGACGTCAAGTGCACCGGGCACCTGGCTGAGGTTATTCGCCAGGCAGGTGGAAATCCGCTTATGTACAAGACCGGTCATTCACTGATCAAGGCGAAGATGAAGGAAATTAGTTCACCTTTTGCCGGGGAAATGAGCGGTCATTTCTTCTTCAAAGATCGTTGGTATGGCGTGGACGATGGAATTTACGCTGCGGCCAGGCTGCTCGAAATCCTGGCCGCGTCGGAAACACCACCGGAGGCCATTTTCAATGCCCTTCCGTCCAGTTACAGCACCCCGGAATTGAAGGTGCAAATGGAGGAAGGCGAAAACTTCACTTTTGTCGAGGCGTTCAAGAAAGCGGCGCATTTTGATGGTGCCAGCATCAATACAATAGATGGCATCAGGGCAGATTGGCCGGATGGCTGGGGACTGGTCCGTGGATCCAATACGACACCGAGCCTCGTGCTGCGATTCGATGCCGAAACGGAAGAAGCGCTCGGGCGCATCAAGACGGCATTCAGGTCGCAGATGCTGGGCGTCAAACCGGATCTCCAACTTCCGTTCTAGTGTACTGTCAAGCTTGTATTGTTGGGTTCAGCGAGTCGTGAAGCGGTTGACCGTTAGGCGCGCCTCGCCGGTAATGGCATGTCCTTACCAAGAGTTGCAACACCGCGGACGACTGCTTCACGGCTCGCCCGAAGGGAGCTACCCAGATGACCCAATACTGCGTTACAGCCCTTGTAAAGGACATGCCATTTCCTGCGGACTGTGTCTTGTCTTGGATCATCTGGGCAGCTCTGAACCCATCAATTCAAGCTTGACAGTACACTCGGAGGAAAGCAGTATGAAAGGGAAATATCGGTGCCTCGCCGTGTTATTCAGCCTGGTATTTAGCTCGGTCTTCGCGCAAGGCATCCCCATCGAACCCGGGATGTGGGAAATGACCTCCACGATGAAAATACCCATGTTGCCCAG
>JAZFUZ010000060.1:0-8208 GCA_036447475.1 Lysobacterales bacterium
TTCGTTATTGCCCAATCAGGTGACACAGGAAGATTTCGACGAGTTGGCCAGGTATTTTGATGAAGGCCAGATCGTTGAACTGGTGGCATCGATAGCATTATTCGGTTATCTCAATCGCTGGAATGATTCGATGGCGACCGAGTTGGAGGCGTATCCGTCAAAAGTCGCAGGCAAAACAATCGGCAGCAGCGGCTGGGAGCCCGGCAAACATGGCTGAACTGCTTTCTGCGTGCACCCTTCGCCAGCACAGCACACTTGCTCGACAACGGGACTGACCTTTTGAATCGTTTGCGCAAGTGATGGCCCGTCGATAGCCGAACGAATAATATCGAAGCCTTCCGGGTCGTCCTGCAGTCCTTTCTCGCACTGTTTCATTGGTCTGTATTCAAGCCTCCGGCGATGCCAGCTTTATCTGCTCACCGGGCAACGGCAGGGGGTCTTTGCCCTGGTTCATTCTGAGCGCATTGCGGAAACAGACCATGGAGATTTCCAGCTCCCCTTTCCGTTCCAGCAACTGGCCGAGCGAATCGTAACCACCTACGGACGGTTCAATCTCCAGGCTTCTGATCATGTGGTGCCTGGCCTTGCCCCACAGCTCTTCCCTGGCACACAAACGACCGAGCGCGAGGTTAAGCCAGGGGTCTTGCGGGTGATCTTTCAGCCATTTCTCACACTGTTTCATTCGCCTGGGCGTATCTTCCGATCCCGGCTCACCGTAAGGAATTAACAAGGTTGAATTCCATTCGCGCTTGAGGCTGGTACGCAATACTTCCTCGGTCAGTTCCGGCGCACTGATCCTGATCGCCTGGTCTGCAAAAACCATCACGACTTCGCTCGATTTTTGCAGGTCTTTAGGCAGTCCACGCCAGCCTGCTTTAAGCGCCTCGGCATCGCCGTACCGCTTGAGCTCTGATATCGCTGCGTGTTGCTTCAGTTCGACAACACGCGCTTTATTCACAACACCTGCTTTTCGCATCACCGGCAATATTTTCTGCAAGGGTTTCCATTGTCCGGTCTCGTCGTAACAGCGGGCCAGTAGTTCCAGCACCTGGGCATGACGCTTGCGGCGTTTTTGCAGACCTTGCAGAATCGGAATCGCCTCTGAATACTGCCCGTTGGTGGTGAGAATCCGTGCGCGTGTCAGCTCGACCAGGAAGCGCTGTTTCCGTTTGCGATTGTCTGCCTGCTCCAGGTACCATTCGGCCCGGTCACCGGCCGCCTGCCCGTCCGCGGCCTGTGCCGCAGCCAGGTAACGGGCCGTTGTCCTGCCTTGTGAGCTCGCTGATTTCTCCAGCGCCTTCTCAGCAGTGCTCCAGTCACCCTCGGTCAGAGCCAGCAGGCCCTTTTCCAATTGCGCCAGCGCCCGCTGTTCCCGAATACGCCGCGCAGTTTCGGCCGGCATGCGCCAAAGCCTGATGACGAAGTGCACGACCAGCCACAGGGCCACTGCAGCCAGCCCCAGAATCAGCACGCTGGTCTCTATGGTCCAGCCCTGGAAGTGAATTTGCACCAGCCCGGGGTCCGACTTGAACAGCGGTGCGATGGCGGCCGCAAACAGTGCCAGGGCGACGGCGATCACGACCAGGAAAGATCGTTTCATTTCAAGGTACTTCCTCAAGTTCTTGCTGTTCCTCCGGCAAATCCACTGCTGGTTCAACCGGAGCAAGCGCAGAAGGAACAGGCGCCAGCCTGGACCGCCCTTCCCGAACCAGGCGAATGGTTGCCCAGGGTGCGCTGATATCCGGGACATCCAGCTCGATTTCCAGCGCCAGCAACTCATCCATAGCGCTCATTGCAGACTGGTAGGCGCTGTCCCCGGAATCGAACCAGGTTGACAGAGTCTCGCGCGCCCGCTCGAGGGAATTCCTGAATGCTCCCTGCTCCCGGCGCATCAGGGACAGGTGGGCAATCTCCAGTTGCATCCAAAGGCGTTGGCGAATGTAGTCCTTGTCTTCCAGGCTGATTCTCGCGTTCTCCTGCGCCGTACTGTGCCGGATGGTAACGAGACTTGAAAAAACGCTCTTGACCTTCTCCCACCAGCCCGTTTCCACCTCCGATTCAGACTCCTGGTTGACCGGCGCCGAACCCCGGAATGGCAGCAAAGCGGTGAATTCCCGGATGGCATCCAATTGACTGGCAATACCCACATAATCCGGCGCGTTGATTGCAGCCAGCGCGCCGCGAGCCGTGGCTATTTCTTTGCGGACCCCCAGGTACATCGGCTTATTCATAGCTGCCAAGTGCCTGTCCGCGATTTCCAGAGCCCGGTCCGCCGTCACCGGGTCGGAAAATAGCCTGAGGCGCTCATTGGCGAGCCGCAGCAGGTAATCCACTTCCGCCAGGTCCAGTTCGCCACCGGCATCCAGTTTCGGTGATGACATGGCGGCCAGCGCGGCCTCGACCGCCAGCAAACGTCCCTGCATGGATTCTGTGGCCGCCTGTAACGAGCGCAACAGGGACAGCTGATCCCTGATGCTTTGATCCACGCTGGCAAGCTGTGCACCATTTGTTTCAAGACGCTTGTGCAAGGCGGCAATTTGGGCACTGTCATCATTGTCAGCCAGGGATTCCAGTCCGACCTGGACGTGTTTCAATTTGACAGAAAACTCGCTGTCGGCATTTTCCAGGCGCGTGATTTCAGCAAAAATTCGGTCGTCACCCTGCTCTCCGGCCATTTCATCCTGCCACCACATCCACACCGTACCCACCAGGGCGGCAAGCGCAAAAATGAAAGCCAGCAAAGCCAGTGCAAAACCAGCGCGCCGGGGCTTCTTTTGTGTTGCAGGAATGTCGTCTGTTTGGTCTTCGATTGCGGAAATATCTGTATTCACCAGGTCAATCCCGTTGCTGTGACTGCAAGAAGCCAAATGCTACCCAAATCCACCCGGCACTGCATCAAATTTAAGGCTGGAATCCATTCGACGCTTACTCCACAAAGCACAACCATCGGGGCCGTCCTGCCGGTCACCGCAGACTGGATCCCGGAACCCCGCTTGATGTTTTCCTGGATGACGAAGCGGTCACCACAGCGCGGATGGTGCGCCAGAGTTTACGGTTGGTGGGACTGGGAGACAGGTGGATTTGTGTGGGACCATAAGCGCGGGCAAGCCGCATCAGGCGATTGGAGATGACCAGCCATTCTCCCGAGCAGATCTGAAACCAGATCGCTGGCTGCAGGCGTTGCGACAGGGCCTTCATGGTATTACCACTGGTCCACACGGACAGGATGCCCTCAGCTCCCTTTAAACCCTCCAGCGCCTGCTGGTCCAGTTCCGCGTTTGCCCGACTGTAAACCATCAGTGTCTGCACTGCCCAGTCCATGCCGACCAGTCCTTTCTCCATTTTCCGGCGGCCACCGGGGGCAGCCAGTATGACAGCCGATTTTTGCGATGAGATAATGCCAGAGGAATCTTTTTCAAGTGAATCCAGCAATGCCTCGCTGGTAAAACCAGATGCGGGGCGTACATTGACGAACACACCCGCAGCACTCAGTGCATTGGCCGTCGAGGGGCCGATTGCCGCTATTTTTTGTTTCCTGAGTAACTCGCGCGGTAGTTGTTTCAGGCCGAATTCGACGGCCCTGGTACTGGTGAAAATCAGCAAGTGGGGGGCTTTGTCACCCTCAAGATCCGCCAGCACTTCAGGCTGCTCAGAAGCAACATCACGTCTCCTGAAATCAAACGCTGACTGCACCACCACCTGCAGGCCCAACGGTGCCAGCATGGCCGCCAATTCTTCCGACTCCAGCTGTGGCCGCGTCACAAAAACATGCGAGAACCGCATAAACACCCCTGCCAAAACCAGTTTTCAGTCTATCACGGCGAGTGAGGCGATGATTTGATCAGCACCCTGGTGGAGCAAGTCTTGCGCTACTTTTGTGGACAGGCTTTCGACCTGAGCGACCTCACCGGAGATTTCACTTCGGAGCACGGTCTGACCATCCGGCGTTCCCACCAGAGCGGTGATATTTAACTGGCGGTCTCTGATTTGTGCAAACACCGCCAGCGGTACATGGCAACTGCCCTGTAATAACCTCGCAACAGAACGTTCCGCCTGCGTCCGGAGCGCCGTGTCCGGGTGCAACAGCGGTAAAATTAACCTGCTGACCGCCTCGTCGCCCTTCCTGCACTGCACACCGATGGTGCCCTGGGTGGCGCAAGGCAGCCAATTGGGGGGGCGCAGGATTTCGCTCACAAGCTGATCCAGGCCAAGGCGCTCCAGGCCCGCACAAGCAAGGATAATCGCATCGTACTCGCCGTTCTGCAGTTTGTGGATGCGCGTATTTACGTTGCCGCGCAAATTCGCCACCTGGAGATCGGGTCGCATGGATTTCAGCTGGCATTGCCGGCGCAGGCTACTGGTGCCGACCAGGGACCCGGCCGGCAATTCCGCCACGCCCTGGCCTGAATTGCTGAGCAGGGCATCGAAAGGATTAGCGCGCTCCAGCACGATGTCCACGACCAGGCCTGGAACGTCCTCTACCGGCACGTCCTTCATCGAGTGTACGGCGATGTCGGCATCCTCCCGTAACAGGGCTCTTTCGAGTTCCTTGAGAAACAAGCCTTTGCCGCCAATCTGCGCCAGCGGCTGGTCCAGGATGATGTCTCCCCGGGTTGCCATCGGCAACAGTTCGACTTCCAGGCCAGGGTGCTTGTCGCGGAGCAGGCCGGCAACGTGGTTTGCCTGCCACAAGGCCAGTTCGCTTTTTCGCGTTGCGATTTTAATACTGCGCCTTTTATTGGTGGGTTTTATGACAGTTTACTCAGCAGCTTGCGCAACGAAGAAACCATCCTGCGACTGACGTCGGGCTTGAGGTCCGTGCCACTCAACAGCACCTGTGTGTTTCCTGTGCGGGTCCGTTGCAGCCCGCGGATATGCTTGCGTGATACCAGCGCATTGCGATGGATCCTGAAGAATATTTCCGCAAAGCGGTGTTCAAGATCAGTCAGTGAATTTTCGATTACCGCGCTGCCTTTCTCGTGAATTACAGTTGTGTACTTGTCTTCGGCCAACAGACAGATCACGCGATGAATCGGGGTAAGGATCACTTTTCCGCCCAGGGTGGAACGCAAAAAATGTTCGTCCTCCGGAGCCTGTCCGTCACCCAGGTAGCGCCTGGCCTTTTCCAGGGCTTTTTCCAACCGCTCAACCCGCACCGGTTTGACCAGGTAATCGACTGCCTCCTGTTCGAAGGCTTCCAGGGCCTGGTCCTGGTAGGCCGTGCAAAAAATCACAGCAGGGGAAGCTCCGCCTTCCTGCAGAACACGAGCGAGCGACATACCGTCCATGCCCGGCATGGATACATCGAGCAACAAAACATGCGGTTTCAACTGCCTGATTTGCTCCAGTGCCTGAGCGGCATTTGCGGCCTCCCCGGCCACCTCACAGCCGGAGATCGCCTCTACCAGCCGGCGCAGGCGATCCCGGGCCGGAACCTCATCGTCAATGATCAGAATATTCAACATAAGGCACAGTCAAAACAGCATAAAACTGATCCGCATCCTGGTTGGTGAGCAAATTGGCACGCGAACCGAATGCCAGTTGCAGACGCTCCCGGATGTTGTCAATGGCCATTCCGTGACCACCCGACTCCGATCCCTCTGCGGCCATCGGGTTGCCAATTGTGATAACGACCCGATCTCCTTCAGAACGGCCGTAGACAACGATTTTGCCACCCTCTGGATGGGACTGAACCCCGTGTCCCACGGCATTTTCCAGCAGCGGTTGCAGCATCAGCGGCAGGACTGAAGCGGCCGGTGGCAATTCATCCACCCGCCAGTCAATTTCCAGGCGATTACCCAAGCGCCGCTTTTCCATGTCCAGGTACTGACGGGCAAGCTGCAACTCATCGCCCAGGGAAATCAACCGGTCCGCGCGTCTCATACTACCGCGCAATATGTCCGCCAAGTCCAAAATAGCAGCCTCCGCATTTTCCGGATCCACCGGTATCAGGCTGGCAACCGTATTGAGGCTGTTAAACAGGAAATGTGGCCGTATCCGGGCCTGCAAAGCCTGGACCCTCGCTTCGGCCTGTGCGATCAACTCAGAACGCCAGCGGCTGCGTATCAACAGATAGCGAAAAAATACCACGGCAACCAGACCCACCGAGAAGGTGCTTTTCACAACGAACAATCCCTGCTGCTCGCGCGCAAGGCTCAGGCCAATGTAGCCGGCAGCAAACCATGCAGCACTACTGAAGACAGCCGCAAGCACAACCGCGATCAGCCAACTGCCAATCCAGGCGCCCCGCGCAGACCAGCGGCCTGTCCAGCCGCTCATCACGCACAGCCCGGAAGCGCAAAATAGTGCCATCCACTGGGCATAGACACTAGCCGCAGCCAGCCACTGCCAACCCGGAAACCCACCCCTCCCCATGCCGACCAGCACAACTGAAACCTCAGTGATCACCATGACGGTAAGCAACAGTTTCCAGGTGCAAAAGGAAGGTGGATAAACACCCGCATGCGCCTCGCGTAAATCCCTTCCAGACAATTTATTTTGCGCTGGGACTACCATTAAGGTTTAACCCAATCGGTCCCTCAACCACGCGGTGATATCGGAAATCTCCTGCGGGCAAATGGCATGCGGCATCGGATAGGAATGCCACTCTACCGGGTAGCCGATCGATTCAAGCTGGCGGGCCAGGGCTTCTCCCATGCTGAAGGGTACCATCGGATCCGAGCTTCCATGGCCCACAAATACCGGCAGGTCGCGGTTGGCCTCATGTGCCTGGCTTTCCAGCCGGTCAGGAAACAGCAAGTAGGTGGACAACGCAATCAACCCGGCCAGCTTTTTTGAATACCTCAGGGCCAGCTGCACAGCAATGGCTCCGCCCTGGGAAAACCCGGCAAGAACAATGCGCCCGGATGGAATACCCCGGTCCAGCTCCCGGCTGATCAGCGCTGCCGACAGGTTAACGCTGTCCACGATGCCACGCTTATCGTGGTCGCGACCGATATCCATACTGAGGATATCGTACCAGGCACGCATCGGCATGCCACCGTTAAGGGTGACCGGCCTGACCGGCGCGTGGGGAAATACGAAACGAATATCGGGAGCTCCGGGCCATGAAAGCTGCGGCACCAGCGGCTCGAAATCGTGCCCGTCCGCCCCCAGGCCATGCAGCCAGATGACCGCTGCGGTGGGGTCAGGACCGCTGCTCAATTCAACGGTTTCCAACGCCGGCAAAGCCGGATGGATGTCGGAAGATTTGATGGCTGATTCGTGCGTGCTCATGGCGTATAGTGTATCAGCCCTGACAACACTCTATCTGCACATGAACCGAATCAAGCGAGGAGTTAAAACTCAGCTGTTGCTGGCGGCCATGGTGCTCCTGCTGGCCGCCTGTGGTCAGCGTGGCCCCCTGTATCTACCGGAACCGGAACAAGAGCCGGTTGAAATAATTGAAGCCGAGACAAACGCAACTGGGGATGATCGTGAAAAGACGCCCGGAACCTGAGCCGAATTTTGCATGAGGGATTCGGGATTCAGCGTGGAACTGGCTAAGCTGATGGACACAGAGGCCCGGACCGGGAGCATCGTTTTCCACAAGATGCACGGTGCTGGAAATGACTTTGTGCTGCTGGATCTACGTGAGCAGGATTACCCGCTGGATCCAAAACGTGCCGGGCTGATCTCGGATCGCCATCGGGGCGTGGGTTGCGACCAGATACTGGTGCTGCGGAAAGCGACACAGCCGGAAAATATTGCGTGCTATGAAATCTGGAACTCGGACGGAAGCCAGGCGCTCCAGTGTGGCAATGGTGCCCGCTGCATCGGACTTTACCTGCAATTGAACGGTGATACCGACGGTGGGCCGTTCACTCTCGAGAGCCCTACCGGCAAAATCGTTATGCAACAATGCGCCGATGGGCAATTTGAAATCAACATGGGTGTGCCTGATTTTGAGCCGGCCAAGGTACCGCTGAACCTGATCCCGGAAGATGGCAGATACCGGCTGGAATCTCCTTGGGGTCCGTTGGAATTTGCTGCCGTATCCATGGGGAACCCCCATGCGCTGGTGCTCATTGACGATATTACCGACATCCGCATCCAGGAAATCGGAGCCTTTATCGACACCCACGACTCCTTTCCCCAAGGATGTAACGTGGGATTCGCCCAAATCGAAAACCATAGCAGGATCCAGCTCAGGGTGTATGAGCGTGGTGCCGGGGAAACCCTCGCTTGCGGTTCCGGCGCCTGTGCAGC
>JAZFUZ010000061.1:0-8591 GCA_036447475.1 Lysobacterales bacterium
CGTGCGCGGTGACACCTTGGGTGAAATCGCCAGCCGTTACCGTGTCAGCCTGTACAGGCTGCGTCTGGCCAACAATCTCAAGACCGACAACATCCGCATCGGCGCCCAACTCCTCATACCCACCACCTAATCTTCCAGAGCGCGGATCAGAGCACTTTTTTATTCCAGAGCTGGGCTCTGGAATATAAGATGTCCGGCATATGACCATCAAACCACTCCCGGACCTCCTGATTAACCAGATTGCTGCTGGCGAGGTGGTCGAACGGCCGTCCTCGGTGGTCAAGGAACTGGTAGAGAACAGCCTGGATGCAGGTGCGCAGCGGGTGAAAGTCCAACTGGAGCAGGGCGGCAAAATGGCAATACGCGTAGTGGATGACGGTGCGGGCATGCACCGTGATGAATTGGCGCTGAGCCTCCAGCGGCATGCGACCAGCAAAATTGCTTCGCTTGAAGACCTGGAACGGGTGGCGACCATGGGTTTCAGGGGAGAGGCTCTGCCGAGTATCGCTGCGGTCTCGCGCCTGGACCTGGCCTCCAGCCATGAGGCAGCAAAGCACGGTTGGTCAGTGCAGGTTCGCAGGGGAAAAATTTCTGAAATCCAACC
Source organism: Lysobacterales bacterium (assembly GCA_036447475.1). Taxonomy (GTDB): domain Bacteria; phylum Pseudomonadota; class Gammaproteobacteria; order Xanthomonadales; family SZUA-36; genus JAJRRA01. Next base: position 605 of record JAZFUZ010000061.1, read on the forward strand.
CTGTGCAATCCATTGCGGTACCAGGGTGGATGTGGAAAACCTGTTTTACAATGTGCCGGCCCGCCGCAGGTTCCTGCGCACCGACCGTACCGAATTCAATCATGTCGACCTGCTTTTGCGGCGCTTCGCGCTGGCGCGATTTGACGTCGGCTTTGAACTCGAGCACAACGGTAAGAGCACCAGTGTCCTGACCCCGGCAATCTCCGAGGCGGAGCAGGACCGGCGGATCGATCGGGTTATGGGCCGGGAATTCCTGCAGCACTCGGTGCGAATTAACCAGCAACGAGGAGAGATCGGCCTGCATGGCTGGGTGGCCGAACCACGCTATAACCGCGCCCAGGCCGACCGCCAGTTTTTCTTTGTGAATGGCCGGGCCGTACGCGACCCGCTGATCTCTCATGCGGTGAGAAAAGCGTTCCAGGATGTACTTTTTCATGGCCGCCATCCGGCCTTCGTGTTGTTCCTGGAGCTGCCGCCGGAGGGGGTGGACGTCAACGTCCATCCGCAGAAACATACAGTGCGTTTTCGCGATGCACGCAGCGTGCATGATTTTCTTTTCTCGGCGCTGCACCATGCCCTGGCTGATGCCGGTTCAGGCGCTCCGAGACCCGGGGCAGGCTGGTTGGACCGGGGTCCGGCGGCAGCAGATGCTTACCCGCCCCGACAGGCCGGCATGGCCCTGCCGGTCCGTGACCGGTTGGGTGCTTACTCCAGATTGCCGGGACCGGGTTCCATGCGCAGTCCCGGGCCAGGGGATCCGGGCAATGCGGGAGCCGACCCCGGTCACGGTCAGGAAGGGGAGGTTCCGCCGCTGGGTTATGCCCTGGCACAATTACACGGTGTGTACATCCTGTCCCAGAACGCGGCTGGGCTGGTGATGACGGACATGCACGCCGCCCATGAACGCATTACCTACGAGCAACTAAAATTCCGCTATGGCAGGGCAGGCATCAAGCGCCAGAGCTTGCTGGTGCCGGTCAGCATAAAGCTCAGTGAGATCGAAGCCGACCTGGCTGAAGAACAACAGGAGAGCTTGAAAAATCTCGGACTGGTGATAGACCGTAGCGGACCGGAAACGGTTCTGTTGCGTGAAGTGCCTGCCCTGCTGGCCCACTCCGATGTGGCAAAGTTGCTGCAGGATGTCCTGTCTGATATTGCCCGCCTGGGTGAGAGCCAGCGGGTAGAGGAGGAATCCAATGAAATCCTGTCCACCATGGCCTGTCACGGTTCCGTTCGCGCCAACCGCCAGTTGACCCTGTCTGAGATGAATGCCCTGTTGCGGGACATGGAACGCACCGAGCGCTCCGGGCATTGCAATCACGGCAGACCCACCTGGGTGCAACTCGATATGCCGATGCTGGATCGATTGTTCCTGCGCGGTCGATGATGCACAGCGACCCACCCGGTCCGCAGGACCGCAGCAGGCCACCGGCCATATTTTTGATGGGCCCTACGGCATCCGGAAAAACGGGCCTGGCGGTGGACCTGGCAGAGCAATTTGCGCTGGATATCATCAGCGTCGATTCCGCACTGGTCTACCGGGGCATGGACATCGGCACCGCCAAGCCGGATGAGACGATACTCCGGCGTGCGCCGCATGCACTGATCAATATTCGGGAACCTACGCAAAACTACTCTGCAGCGGAGTTCAGGCATGATGCCCTGGCAGAAATGAGCGCAATCACCGGGCAGGGCCGGGTGCCGCTGCTGGCCGGCGGCACCATGTTGTATTTCAAGGCCCTTTCCGGCGGCTTGGCGGACCTGCCTGCGGCCAATCAAGAAGTACGCGCCCGGATCAAACAACAGGCACGCGAGCTGGGTTGGCCGTCCCTGCATTCACAGTTGGCGGCAAAAGACCCGGAGACAGCGGCACGTATTCATCCCAATGACCCTCAGCGCATCCAGCGGGCGCTGGAAGTGCTCGAACTGAGCGGCCGGAAAATGAGTGATTTGCACCGGCAACAACGAGAGCGGAAATCGGAGCAGGAGCCCGCAGGGGATTGGGGATACCGGGTACTGAAAATCGTCGTTTGTCCGCAGTCCCGGCAGCAACTGCATGGGATGATTGAGCGGCGTTTTTATCAAATTCTGGACCAGGGGTTCATGGATGAAATGAAAACCCTGAGAGCACGCGGCGACCTGGACCCAACCCTGCCTTCCATGCGCTGTGTGGGGTACCGCCAGGCATGGGTCTACCTGGAGGGCGAATCGACGCTGGAGGAAATGTGTCAGCAAGCCCTGGCCGCAACGCGTCAACTGGCGAAGCGCCAACTCACCTGGTTGCGGCAGGAAAGTGGTGCCCTGTGGTATGATCTGGAGCTGGAGTCTGTACGCGAATCCGTGTTTGAGGCGGTGGCTCATTTCATTGAAAACTGATGCTGCCGCACCAACATAAAGTGAAGCCGTGTCAAGGCAGTCGATCGAGCGGCACGACAAAAAAAACAGGAGAGCCGACATGTCAAAAGGTCAGTCTTTACAAGAACCATTCCTCAATGCCCTGCGCAGGGAGCGCGTACCGGTATCCATTTATCTGGTCAACGGCATCAAGCTTCAGGGCCAGATCGAATCGTTCGACCAGTTCGTCGTGCTGCTGAAGAACTCGGTCAGCCAGATGATCTACAAGCACGCCATTTCCACCGTTGTTCCGGCACGGAATGTCCGTGTGTCTGACGAGGATCATGAATAGGGGGCAATTCCTTGTTTGAACGGGCGGATCGCGGCGACCATGCTGTTATTCTGCATCCTGTATTTCGGTCTACCGGTGCGGAGGTACTGGATGAATTCCAGCAACTGGCGCTGTCCGCTGGCGCTGAAATTGACGGTATCATCACGGCCCCCCGGAATAGTAAGGACCCGCGCTACTTTGTGGGCAGTGGAAAAATCGAGGAACTGGAGGCGCTGGTCAGCGCAACCGGCGTCAGGCTGATCCTGGTCAGCCACTCCCTCAGCGCAGTCCAGGAAAGAAATATCGAAAAAATCTGTCAGTGCCGCGTGTTGGATCGCGCCGCGCTGATCCTGGATATTTTCGCCCAGCGCGCCCAGTCCTATGAAGGTAAATTACAGGTGGAACTGGCGCAGTTGAGGCGGCTTTCTACTCGCCTGGTGCGCGGCTGGTCCCACCTGGAAAGACAGAAAGGCGGCATTGGCTTGCGCGGTCCGGGTGAAACCCAGCTGGAAACCGATCGTCGTCTCATTGGCGCTCGGATCCGTCAGTTGAATGCCCGCCTGGAGAAAGTATCCCGGCAACGGGAGCAAAGTCGGCGCCAGCGCGTGCGTTCACGGGCCCCGCTGGTCACGCTGGTCGGTTACACCAATGCCGGCAAGTCAACCCTGTTCAATACGCTGACCGGGTCCTCGGTAGATACACAAGACCGCCTGTTCGCAACCCTGGATCCCACGGTGCGGCGCATGCTGGACATGCATTGCGGCGACGTATTGCTGGCAGATACGGTAGGTTTCGTCAGTGCCCTGCCCCATGAATTGATCGCAGCTTTTCGCGCCACCCTGCAAGAAGCACGAGAAGCCGACCTGTTGTTGCACGTGATCGACGCTTCTGATCCCTATCACATGGAACGTCAGCATGATGTGGAAACAGTGCTCGAATCAATCGGGGCCGACAAGATTCCGGTGATCCGGGTGTTCAACAAGATTGACCGCAGCAATCAGGCAGTCACTTTACGCCGGGATGACCGCGGCAGGCCTTCCAGCCTGAGCGTCTCTGCACTCAACGGTGATGGTATAACCCGGTTGAGGGCAGCCATCAGTGACATGCTGGCCAGTGGTCGCATCAATCGCTGGATCGAACTGCAGGGATCTGACGCCAGGCTGCGCGCACAGTTGTTTGAGCTGGGTGTGGTCAGCGAAGAGCGGATCGCGGACAATGGGAGCTGGATGCTGCATATTGACATGCCAATGGAAACCGCGGAGCGATTGGCCCGAAAATACCCCGGAGATTGCTTGAAACTGGAAGCCTGGAACCCAAGTTAGGACTCTGCGACACAGCTACAAGGACAGGAGAATCATATGCCCTGGAAAGAACCCGGAAAGGGTGACAAGGATCCGTGGAATTCGGGGAGCCAGCAGCCCCCCGACCTGGAGGAATTGTTCCGCACCGTGAACAATCGCCTGCGCGCCATCTTTGGTGGTGGCGGTAAGCGTAAAAATGGTTCGCCTGGCAGGGCTGGCATGTTCAGTATCCTGCTGATCGCATTCCTGTTATGGGTCGGATGGAATGCCGTGCACCTCATCGACGAAGCGGAGCAAGGTATCGTGCTGAGATTTGGCGCCTATCACCGGATACTGTCTCCCGGTATCAACCTGACCTTTCCACGGCCCATAGAACAATTGATCGTGGTCAATGTCAGTAACGTTCGCTCAATCGAAGACCGCGGCCAGATGTTCACCCAGGACGAGAACCTGGTTGAGTTCATCTACAAGGTACAGTATCGCATCTCTTCACCCCAGGATTTTGTGTTCAACGTCAGGACTCCTGAGGCCACGGTACAGCTTGCCGCCGAAAGTGCTTTGCGCGAAGCGGTCGGCACCAACACGCTGGATTCGGTTCTGGAAGGCGGCACGCGCGAAGCGGTGCGCATCGAAACCCAGCGTGTCTTGCAGGAAACTCTGGATCGCTACGGGGCCGGTGTCCAGATAACCGAATTCAACCTGGTTGACGTCAATGTACCGGCGCAGGTCCGCGAGGCCTATTCCGACGTGATCCGGGCCCGCGAGGACCGGGAGCGGTACATCGAAGAAGCACATGTGCATGTCAACAGTGTGGTACCGGCAGCCCGTGGCCAGTCGGCCCGCATCCTGCAGGAAGCTGAAGGCTATAAGGCCGCCACGGTGGCGCTGGCGCAAGGTGAAGCCAACCGGTTTACGCTGTTGCTCGATGAGTACCACAAGGCGCCGGCGATTACCCGTAAACGTCTTTACCTGCAAACCATGGAGAACGTTTTCAGCAGTACCAACAAAGTGCTGATGGATGCTGATTCCAGCGGCAACGTCCTCTACCTGCCCCTCGACCAGCTTGGAGCTGGCGGCGGTACGTCAAGACGCAGCAATATGCCGCCGCTGGTGACACCGGATATGGGTTCATCAACAGGAAATACTTCACGCAACTTACGCAGGGAGGGCCGGCAATGAAACGTACCGTAATACTCATTTTGATCGCGGTGGCGGGCGTGCTGGGTGTATCCAGCGTGTTCATCGTCACCGAAACCGAATATGCCATCAAGTTTCAGCTGGGGAAAATTGTGCGGTCCGATTACATGCCCGGCCTGCACGGCAAGCTGCCCTTCGTCAATAACGTACGCAAGTTCGAACGGCGCATTCTGACCCTGGACACACCGCCTGAACAGATGATTACCTCGGAACAGAAATTTGTCGCGGTCGATTCCTTCGTCAAGTGGAAGATCGTGGATGTTGCGCGTTATTATACCTCGACGCAGGGTAACGAGCGGGTTGCAATGAGCCGCCTCGACAGTATCGTCAAGGACAGGATCCGCAATCAGATTGCCAGTCGCACGCTGGTGCAAGTGATTTCGGAGCAGCGTGTATCGACCATGCAGGATATTGCAACCAGCGCCAACCTGTCGACGGTTGAGTTTGGTATCGAGGTGGTCGATGTGCGGATCAAGGCCATTGAGTTGCCGGATGATGTGCGCGATTCGGTATTCCGCCGCATGGCTGCCGACCGGCAGAAAGAAGCCAACCTGTATCGTTTCGAGGGCCGTGAAGCAGCCGAACGCATTCGTGCGGATGCCGACCGCCAGGTGCAAATCCTGCTGGCTGAAGCCCAACGTGACGGCCAGACTCTGAGAGGCGATGGCGATGCGCGATCCACCGAAATATATGCCAAGGCATACGGGCAGGATGAAGAGTTCTTCGCTTTTTATCGCAGCCTGCAGGCTTATGAAAACGCCTTCGGCGCGAGTCAGGATGTGATGATCCTGGATCCGTCATCGGCCTTTTTCGACTACTTCAGTTCTGGCGATCCCCGGAAATAATAACGGTGTCCAAAGTACACGGCTAATAAAAATATGGCCCAGGATCTGCTCACGGCTGTTGCCCTGTTGTTGATCATCGAGGGTCTGGTGCCGGTGCTGGCGCCGAAGGCGTGGCAGAAAGCCATGCAGGATTTGTCGCGCTCCCAGCCGAAATTCATCCGCATCGGCGGCATCGTGAGCATGCTCGGTGGTGCTTTGCTGCTGCAGTTCCTGCACTGAACCATGGAACCCCTCAATGAATAACAGCATCGTCGCTCTGGGCACCCAGTGGGGGGACGAGGGCAAGGGCAAAATCGTCGATCTTCTGAGCCGTGACGCAGACGCCGTCGTCCGTTTTCAGGGCGGGCACAATGCCGGCCACACGCTGGTCATCAATGGTGAAAAAACGGTTCTCCACCTGATCCCGGCCGGCATACTGCAAGCCGGTGTGGAGTGCCTGATCGGCAATGGCGTGGTGCTCTCGCTGCAAGCCTTGCGGCAGGAAATCGAGGAGTTGGAGCACCAAGGTGTGGAGGTGCGCTCGCGCCTGCGGATTTCGCCAGCCTGCGCCATTATCATGCCTTACCATGTACTGCTGGATCGTGCGCGCGAAGAAGCACGCGGTAACCGTGCCATCGGCACCACCTGCAGGGGTATCGGCCCGGCGTATGAAGACAAAGTGGCGCGTCGCGGCTTGCGTACATCCGATTTGCTCAACGAGGTCGTACTGGCCGAAAAAATTGGCCACATACTCGACTATCACAACTTTGTACTCCAGCGGCGTTTTGCTAAGGAAGCGGTGTCGTTTGACCGGATATTGGACCAGGCTCTGGAACTGGGTGATTATGTCGCGGATCTGGTGGCCGATGTCAGCGGGCGACTCTATGACTTGCGCGACGCGGGCAAACGCATCATGTTCGAAGGCGCCCAGGGCAGCCTGCTCGACATTGATCATGGCACATATCCCTATGTCACCTCCTCCAATACCACCGTAGGCGGTGTGTGTACCGGCGCGGGTGTCGGCCCCGATGCCATCGACTATGTGCTGGGAATCACCAAAGCCTACATGACAAGGGTAGGTGGTGGACCATTCCCCACTGAATTATTTAACCAGGCCGGTGAACGCCTGGCGCGGCGCGGGGATGAATTCGGCGCAACCACCGGCCGGCCCCGCCGTTGCGGCTGGCTGGATGCTGCCGCGCTGCGCAGAATGGTGAAACTGAACGGCGTCAGCGGCTTGTGCGTGACCAAACTGGATGTATTGGATGGTTTCGATGAGATCAAGGTCTGCACAGCCTACCGCCTGCACGGCGAAACTCTGGACACACCGCCGCTCGATGCTATGAGTTGGTCGGAACTGGAACCCGTCTACGAAAGTTTCCCGGGCTGGCAGGATTCTTCAAGGGGCGCTACGCGCATGGAGGATTTACCGGCCAACGCCCGCAGCTACCTCGAAGCCATGGCAGCCATGTGCGGAGTGCCGATACACATCGTCTCAACCGGTCCGGAGCGCAATGAAAACATCATCCTCAAATATCCCTTCGATTGACGCAGTGACAGCCTGATTCAAAGCAACTCATGCAATGTGGGCGCTAGAAATTTTGCTTTTCAATGTTTCAGGTTCATCTTGGTCAGTTCGACGCGGAGTTCATTCAGGCGGTCTGTAATCCTGGCTCTCTGGTAATAATCCAGGTCATCACGTCCAGCCAGTTCCTGGAGTTGCAGCACGGCTTCGTGAGTGCCGCCTCTTAGGTAGTAGGACTCTGCAATGGCTTCTTTGGCACGCACAAAATCATCAGCCGTATTAGACGCCCGGGCGTATAACTCGTACAGCATTGGGTCATCGGGGTGAGTCAACAATTGCCGGCGCAATATCACGCTTGCCGTTTCGGCCTGACCGGGATTTCGGCTCTTGAGCAGTGCCTGCCCGTATTGCAGGGATACGCAGGTTGAAACAACCGAACCGCTGTCGCTACCTCGCCTGCGGTCGCGGGCGCGTG
>JAZFUZ010000062.1:0-7750 GCA_036447475.1 Lysobacterales bacterium
GATTCTTGTGTTGGTCTGGTCCCTGCTGCCTGCGGGCCCCGCCATGCCGGCTGATGAACGGCTCAGCGGATTCTCGGCGGGCGACACCGTCTCGATCCAGGCTGAAAATGCCTGGGAAGATGTGGCGCCCGATACCATTCATTTCAGCGGCCATTTCGAACTGAAAGCACGCGACTGGTACCTGTCCGCCGACCAGGCAACATTATACGGCAATCTGGACGACCCTAAGACTGCAGTCCTGACAGGATCACCGGCAAATATTCAGCTGAAAACCGTTTTCGATGACCGGATAGAGACCCTATCGGGAAAGGCTGCCCGCATCATCTACCAGAGGCTTACTAACAGCATCAAGTTGGAGGGCGGGGCCAGTCTCTCGACAACCGGCCAGACAATGCAAAGCGAAGAAATCGAGTACGACATTGATCAGGACCGCGTCAAGGCAGGTGGTAGTCAGGGCGTCTACATCCGGGTAAACCCGGAAGATTAATCCGGAACAGCAAAATTCAGTCGAGTTTGTGTTTTACCGGCGTCCCAGACTTCCGGCGTTTCAAAACAGTGATTTGTGATACATCCGGTATCGTTTGGTCACAACACCGCCCACCTGTTCCATGATTTTTCGCATGGCCTGATTGTGCTCCAGAATCCAGGACGCCTCTACTCGATTCAAGCCACGGCTAATGATGGGCCCATGCAATGCCCGCATAACGCTAAAAGCCAGCGCCGACCCCAAGCGGGTGTGCTGAAACTCCTGGCGGACGCCCATCAGGGCTATCCGTCCCGTTTTCGGGAAGCGAACTTTGAGCCGCCACAACAACCGGGCCCAGGCAAACGGGAACAAATTGCCATTAAGATCGGCAATCACCTCGTTCAGGTTGGGAATCAAAACGATAAACGCTGCAGGTTTGCCATCTACATCCGCAATGTGGATAAAGTCTGCAGGCACAATCATCATCAATTCCTTGCCTACCGCAGAAAATTCGCGGCGGGTGAAAGGCACAAACCCCCAGTTGTCGGACCAGGCATCATTGAAAATGCTGCGCATCGTCTTAAAATCGGCGGCAGAATTCCTGGTATCAATAGGCCTCACGCTGATTTCTTTCGCATGGCGTTGCAACAAACGCTGCACGATGTCCGGAAAGGCAAACGAGTCCCGATCCAACTGGTAGGAAATCATATCCTGTGCTTTGCGGTAACCCTGATTTTCTATCTGTTGACCATAGTAGGGCCTGGCATGACTCATCATGACGTAGGGCGGTGAATCAAAACCTTCCACCAGGCAGCCGACTTCCTGGTTGATACCCAGGTTGAATGGCCCCAGTGCGGTTTTCATACCCTGCCCTTGCAGCCAGGTCTCGGCAACAGCAAACAAGGCAGCAAACACTGCGGGATCTTCCGGCGCTTCGATCAGTCCGAAAAAACCGGTGTGGGCGTCGTGGCGCTCCAGGTACAGTGAATCAATCTGGGCCGAAATACGCCCGACCGGCACGCCGTCCCGGCAAGCAAGCCAAGCTTGCCAGCGGGCATGTTCAAAGAAAGGATTTTTCTCTGAAAATGCTTCCTTGCGTTCAAATTTCAGCGGCGGGACCCAGTTGGGATCGTTGCGATAGACTGACCAGGGGACTTCAATAAACGCCTTCAGGTCACTTGAGTCAGTGACCTGCCTGATTTCGACCTGGTTCATATACATTTGCCTGTAAGAGGAGTCGGGTGCCTGTATGCAGGACCATCATCTGTCGGGAACAGATGATGAGCGAACAGGGATGTCTCGAGCGTGTCCTGCATACAGGCATCCTACTCCTCTCCCCTGGCCAGCAATTCCAACAACTCGTGCAATATGAGGTCTAGAACTGCTCTACGTCCAGCGCCATGATGCTGTCAGCGCCTGCCTTGATGGTTGCCAGGCAACTGCCGGTACGCGGCAGCAGATGGTCGGTATAAAATTGCGCGGTCACCAGCTTGGCCCGCAGGAAGGATTCATTGCGGCTACCGCCCTCAAGTAAACGAACTGCCTTGAACGCCGATTGCCCCATCACCCAGCCACCACAGATGTATCCCAGCAGCATCATGAAATTTACGCTGACGCCACCGGCAACATTCCTGTTCTGCGCCGCATGTTCGAGCAGCCATGCCCTGGCCTGCCGGCCTGAATCCACCGCATTTTTCAATGCTTCGGCCTGGCCGTCCAACCGGTCAATATCCGCCATGGCTTCAGCCGTGGCCTGGATCTCATCCAGCAAGCCCTGAAGGACCGCCCCATTGTCGGCGAGAATCTTGCGACCCACCAGGTCCAGTCCCTGAATCCCGGTGGTGCCCTCGTAAATCGTCGTGATGCGCACATCCCGGTAATGCTGGGCGCTTCCGGTTTCTTCTACGTAACCCACACCGCCGTGGATCTGTATGCCCAGGGAGGTTATTTCCTGGGCCAGCTCCGTGATCCAGCCCTTGACAATGGGTGTGTACAGCCCGGTGCGTGCAGCGTGTTTTTGCGCCTCCTGCGGATCCTTCGCCCAATGGGTCCTATCGATTTCCGCGGCAGCTATATAGGCCAGCCCACGCATCGCCTCGGTTGCGGCTTTCATCAGCATCAGCATACGCCGCACATCCGGAAATTCGATAATCGGGAACCGCATGCCATCACCATGGGTACCCTGCAGGCGCTCTTTAGCGTACTCCAGGGCTTGCTGATACGACCGCTCACACAGAGACAGACCCTGCATGCCCGTGCCCTGGCGTGCATCATTCATCATCGTGAACATCGCGGCCAGACCATCGTGGGGTTCACCGACCAGGTAAGCCACGGCTCCGCCATGATCGCCGAAATTCATCACGCAGGTCGGACTGGCATGGATGCCGAGTTTGTCTTCCAGAGAAACGCAAAACACGTCATTGCGCTTGCCCGGCCGGCCGTTTTCATCCAACAGGAATTTCGGCACCAGGAACAGTGAAATGCCCTTGATCCCAGCGGGGGCGTCAGGCAGGCGGGCCAAGACCAGGTGGATGATGTTTGGCGTCATCTGGTGGTCACCCCAGGTGATAAAAATCTTCTGCCCGGTCACCAGGTAGTGATCGCCCTCAGGAACAGCCCGGCTGGCCACCGCGGCCAGATCGGAACCGGCTGCCGATTCCGTGAGATTCATGGTGGCGGTCCACTCACCACTTACCAATTTGGGTAAATAGGTGTCTTTCAGCGGATCCGAGCCATGCGCCGTGATTGTTTCGATCGCCCCGCCTGTCAACAGGGGGCATAAAGAGAAAGCAAGGCTGGAAGATTGCCAGACTTCGGCTACTGCAGCCCCCAACACCCTGGGCATTCCTTGCCCGCCATAAGCCTCGCTGGCGTTGAGAGAAGGCCAGCCGCTGTCTACGAACTGGCGATAGGCATCGGCAAAACCCGGTGTCTCCTGCACCCCCTCTTCACCCAGTATGGCGCCTTGCCGGTCACCAATCGGGTTCAAGGGCGCAATGACTTCACTTCCCAGCCGGCCGGCTTCATCCAATATGGCAAAAGCCAACTCACTGTTGACTTCATCCAGCCCGCCTTCCTGGCACATTGAGTCAAAATCAAGCAATTGTTTGAAGATAAACTCGGCATCTTTGTAAGGAAATCTATAGACGGTCATGAAATCCTTCTCCCGGCCACATCCAAAACCAATGATACAACACGATGATCCACTGCGAGCAATCAGAAAGGGCCCGGTTTCTGACCCGGGACAGAGGATTGGGCAAGTCCATTATAAACTTGATTTCCGACCGCAGGAAGTCGACATTACCCAGCTCAAGATGGCCTTATCTCTGATGCGGATTGCGTTCCCGGCGCCAGAGGCGTATACCGTCACCGACGAATATCTTTTGCTCGAACATCACGAGACTAAAACACATGACCCAGAAGCCCTATCTGCACATCCCGCATCCCGCCGCCAGGCCTGGGGAAGCACCTGATTTCAGTTACCTGAAACTCTCTGACGCTGGAGCAGTTGACCGGCCGCCGGTAGAAGATCGGGCCAAAAATATCGAGTACCTGTCGCACAAATTGGTCAGGGTACTGGATGATAACCACGCAGCAAAAGGCCCCTGGGACCCTTCCCTGGACAAGATCGTCCTGCTCAAAGCTCTGCGCTACATGGTTCTGACACGAGCCTATGACGATCGCATGCAGCGGGTACAGCGGCAGGGAAAGATCTCCTTCTACATACAATCGCTGGGCGAGGAGGCCATTTCAATCGGCCAGGGCCTGGCGCTGGAACCCGGAGACATGCTGTTCCCCTCATACCGCAACCAGGGCCTGTTCATCCTGCGCGGCACCGGGCTGGTCGACTTGATGTGCCAGTGCCTTTCCAACACGGGTGACATGTGCAAGGGCCGGCAGATGCCGGTTATGTACCAGGATCCGGCAAGAAATATTTTCTCGATTTCCGGCAACCTGGCCACGCAGTATCCTCAGGCAGTTGGTTGGGCCATGGGTTCCGCCATCAAGGGCGAGAAACACATATCGGCCTCATGGGTCGGTGACGGCAGTACCGCGGAAGCCGATTTTCATTACGCCCTGACTTTTGCCGCGGTCTACCAGGCACCGGTGATTCTAAACGTGGTCAACAACCAGTGGGCCATATCCACTTTCCAGGGATTTGCCGGAGGTGAACGCCGGCCCTTTGCCGCTCGCGGCCTGGGCCTGGGCATGCCGGGCATCCGGGTGGATGGCAATGACCTGCTGGCCATTTATGCGGTGACTCGCTGGGCCGCTGAACGCGCCAGAAGCGGGCATGGGCCCACCCTGATCGAACACGTCACCTACCGCGGCGGTGCGCATTCGACCAGTGATGACCCCTCACGCTACCGCCCGCGGGACGAGTGGGCTGCATTCCCGCTGGGAGACCCGATGGATCGTCTGGTGCAGCACCTGATCAAGCTGGATCACTGGTCTGACGAGGAGCAAACGGCGCTGGAAGAAGAGACAAAAACAGTGGTTGACGATGCCTGGAAAGAAGCCATTTCATTTGGCACCATGACCGAACCACCGTTCCTGGATGCTCAACTGATGTTCGAGGACGTATTCAAGGAAATGCCGGAGCACCTGAAAAAACAACGGGACGAAATGCTGGAGTTGGCGGGAGCAACATCATGGGCCAAATGAATATGATCCAGGCCATCAACTCGGCGCATGACATCATGATGGAAAAAGACCCCAGCGTCGTGGTCCTCGGCGAGGATGTCGGTTATTTCGGCGGTGTTTTCCGCTGCACGGACGGACTGCAGAAAAAATACGGTGAGCACCGCGTGATCGATGCTCCCATTGCCGAAGGGGGCATTATCGGCACCGCCATCGGCATGGGCATCAACGGTCTGCGCCCGGTGGCCGAAATCCAGTTTGCCGATTACATCTATCCCGGTTTTGACCAGATTGTCAGTGAACTCTCACGTTTGCGTTATCGCAGTGGGGGTGAATTCTTCTCACCGGTCACGATCCGCACACCCTGCGGTGGCGGTATACGTGGAGGCCAAACCCATTCCCAGAGCCCCGAAGGCATTTTTGCCCACATTTCCGGCATTAAAACCATCATGCCGTCCAATCCTTACGACGCCAAGGGTCTGCTGATCAGTGCGATCGAGTCCGATGATCCGGTTGTTTTCTTTGAACCCAAGCGCATCTACAACGGACCCTTTGACGGTGATCCGGACAAGCCCGGGGTGTCCTGGTCTTCCCACCCCATGGGCGAGGTTCCGCAAGACTATTACAAGGTTCCCCTGGGCCAGGCAGCAGTGGTTGAAGAAGGCGATGAATTAACCATCATCTGTTACGGAACCATTGTTCACGTCGCGCAGGCAGCTGCCAGGCTAACGGGGGTTCGCGCCGAGATTATTGACCTCCGCAGCCTGTTCCCATTGGACATCGGCACCGTCAAAAAATCCGTTGAGAAAACCGGGCGTTGCCTGGTGGTTCACGAAGCCACCCGTTTTTGCGGCTACGGTGCGGAACTGGTTGCAACCGTGCAGCAGGAATGCTTCTGGCACCTGGAGGCTCCTATCGAGCGTGTTGCCGGCTGGGATACGCCCTACCCCCACGCCTTCGAGTGGAAATACTTTCCCGGCCAGCAACGCCTTGCAGCGGGCATTTATAAAGTCATGGAGGCGGCATGAGCGAGTACATTTTCAAACTGCCCGACCTGGGCGAAGGCACCGTCGAGGCGGAAATCGCAGAATGGATGGTCAAAGTCGGTGATGTGGTCGATGAGGAAGACCCCATTTGCGCCATGTTGACGGACAAGGCGGCGGTGGAACTGACCGCACCGGTCAGCGGCAAGGTGGTCTCGGTTGCCGGCGAGGAAGGCGACATGGTGGCGGTGGGTGCGGCCCTTATTGTGTTCGCAACCGAAGGGGGTTTTGCAAGCGAAGTGAAAAAGGCCTCCACGCTGGTTACAGCTGAAGCTCCGGCCGCCGCGGCAGAGACTTCGCCGGGCGGCACCAAGGTCATGACCTCACCGTCGATTCGCAACCGGGCCAGGAATGCAGGCATTGATCTCAACCAGGTCAGGGGTAGCGGCCCGCGCGGGCGTATTCTCAAGGTAGACTTGGAAACCTTCCTGAGCAGGCATGAAACGGGTGGCTCCGCCCCCGCGCCAATTGCTCAGCCCTTGACCGGCACAACAGAAATCAAGGTGGTCGGCCTGCGCCGCATGATCGCCCAGCGCATGGCCCGATCAAGCCAGGAAATCCCGCACTTCGCGTATGTGGAAGAAATAGACGTCACGTCGCTGGAATCACTGCGACAGCAGCTGAATTCGAAGAAAACAGCGGACCAGCCCAAACTGACGCTATTGCCATTCATCGGGCTCGCACTGGCCCGCGTGCTGCAGGATTTTCCCCAGTGCAATGCCCACTATGACCAGGAACGCAATGTCATCATCCGCCACCAGGGCATACACCTGGGCATAGCCACACAGACTTCTGACGGCCTGAAAGTACCGGTGGTCCGCCACTGCGAAGCGCGAAACGTGGAAGACCTGGCTGACGAAATACGTCGCGTATCCACCTCCGCCCGCGATAAAACGGCCAAACGCGAAGCATTGACCGGCTCAACCATCACCATCACCAGCCTGGGCAGAATCGGTGGTGTCGTGACCATGCCGGTTATCAATCAACCCGAAGTGGCCATTATCGGCGTCAACAAGGCGATTGAGCGTCCCGTCGTCAGCCACGGTCAGGTGGTAATCCGGACCATGATGAACCTGTCATCGTGTTTCGATCACCGCTTCGTAGATGGCTTTGATGCAGCCCAGATGATCCAGGCCCTGAAACAGCTGCTGGAGCAACCCAGCACAGTTTTCATGCCCTGACTTTGGCAGCGCGCTGTTGTTGCTGGGGTGCTCCAACCCTACGTCGGCCATATCGGATAATTTGCCGGTCGAATCCGGCGGATTTCTTACCGAGGTTCGGGACGACTGGATTGTGAGCGAAGCAGAAGCAATCGAGGGGCCCGAAGTGAAAGACGAGAAGGGGTCGACCTGGGACCACGCCCGATTGGCCGTTGCGCAGAAAAATCAGACCGAAACGCGCTTAGCCCGCATGGTGCAATATGCGGGCTTAAGCCAGAGCGCGCTCGCGGCGGCCCAGCCCCAATCCCACCATAGCCCAGACCGCGGCAACAGGCGCCGCCATCAAAGCGATGGTAGCAATTGAGCAGCCGACCGCCACCAGGCCGGTGTAGATCCAGCCGCTGACCAGGTCGCCACCCCGGTAAACCGCGGCATCAAGA
>JAZFUZ010000063.1:0-4909 GCA_036447475.1 Lysobacterales bacterium
TCATACGGAATCCGGCAGGAAGAGGAGCGGTTGCGGGCAGAGTAAGCCAGCATGACCGGCGCCTCGAAACCGGGAACCAGGCGCTTGTAGCTGTTGGTGGACGCGTTGGTGAATGCATTGATGGCACGGGCGTGCTCGAAAATACCACCAATGTAGTGAAATGCTGTTTCTGAAAGACCGCCATAACCTTCACCGGTGAACAGGTTGTTACCGTTCTTGAAAATGGACTGGTGAACATGCATGCCGGAACCATTGTCACCCACCAGCGGCTTGGGCATAAAGGTCGCTGTCTGCCCGTTGACGTGGGCAACGTTGTGAATGATGTATTTGATCATGAGGAGTTCATCTGCCTTGGTGGTGAGCGTGTTGAACCGGGTACCGATCTCACACTGGCCGGCCGTGCCCACCTCGTGGTGATGGACTTCCACCCCGATGCCCACTTTTTCGATGATCCGGCACATTGTGCTACGCAAGTCATACAATGAATCCACCGGGGGTACCGGGAAATAACCCCCTTTCACGCTGGGGCGGTGACCGGTATTGCCGTCTTCGTATTCCGCACCGCTGTTCCAGGCGCCTTCTTCGGAATCAACCCGGTACGAGCAACCGTTCATGTCGACGTTGAAACGCACATCGTCAAATACGAAGAATTCGGGTTCAGGCCCAAAATACGCGGTATCGGCGATGCCACTGGATTTCAGGTAAGCCTCAGCACGCTTTGCCAGGGAGCGTGGACAGCGGTTATAGCCTTCCATCGTATGCGGTTCCAGTACATCACAACGAATAATCATGGTCTTGTGCTCGGCAAAGGGATCCTTTACAGCCGTGGAAACATCCGGCATCAGCACCATGTCTGAATCGTTGATGCCTTTCCAACCCGAGATCGACGAGCCGTCAAACATCTTGCCATCTTCGAACAGAGCTTCGTCCGCAGCCTTGACCGGCAGGCTCACGTGCTGTTCCTTGCCGCGGGTGTCGCAGAACCTCAGGTCGACGAATTGGTAATCTTTTTCTTTGAGGGTTTTCAGGATTTTATCAACGCTCATTGCTCAATTTCCTTGTTGCAGTTCCATTATCGGTCATAAATATATGCAGAACTCGTGCCAAATACATCACGGCTAAAAATTTCCCGCCGCACATAAATTGCCGGATTGACCGAGGCATCCAGGAGCCTGTCGGCAGTATGCCATGTGCACTATTTTAGTGCAATCTTAACCAGCACTGCACCATTTCTGTGCGCTCAGCCCACATATCGTGCCGGTATCCCAGATTTTGGCAAAGGACAGGTGCGATATGTGGGCTAATAGACAATCCACAGCAGAACCAGTCCGAGCACCAGGCGATAAATGACGAACGGCATCAAACCAACTCGTTGCAGCAGAGCAAGAAAGGCGGCGATGCAGACCCAGCCGGCGACAGCAGCGATGGCCATGGCGAGGACAAACTGAAGCCAGTCGATATTTGCATCGCCCAGGATGACCCGCAGGGCTCCGTAGCTGCCCGCAGCACCGATAATCGGTATCGCCAGTAAAAAGGAAAAGCGGGCAGCGGCATCAGGCGTCAGGCCGAGAAAACGACCGGCTGTGATGGTGACGCCCGATCTCGACGTACCCGGTATCAAAGCCAGGACCTGGGCCAGACCAATCAGCAGGGCGCCGCGTAAATTAATCTGCTCCAGCTCAATCTTCCGGGAGCCCCGGACATCAGCGATCCAAAGCAACAGGCCAAAGCCAATCGTGGTCCATGCAATGATGCGAATATCCCGCAAATAGAACTCCACCGCGTCATGGGCCAGCGCCCCCACCAACAAGGCCGGTATACTGGCCAGAGCCAGGTAGCGGGCCATCGCCCTGTGTTGCCGGCCAGACTCACTGGCCACGGGACCCAACCAGGCTTTTGCCATAGCCATC
Organism: Lysobacterales bacterium; assembly: GCA_036447475.1. Classification (GTDB taxonomy): domain Bacteria; phylum Pseudomonadota; class Gammaproteobacteria; order Xanthomonadales; family SZUA-36; genus JAJRRA01. Next base: position 1,911 of record JAZFUZ010000063.1, read on the forward strand.
AGCTCGTGCCGGAAATAGATAAATACAGACACCAGGGTTCCGAGATGCGTCGCCACATCGAAGACCAGTCCCTGATCCGGCCAGCCAAGGGCCTGGCTGCCGAGGATCAGGTGGGCGGAACTGGATACCGGAAGAAATTCAGTCAGGCCCTGGATCAGGGCGAGTACGATTATGTGGATCAGGGGCATGTTGTTTTACCGGCCCGTATAGCTGATGCGGTAAATCAAACCGGCCTTGTCATCCGATACCAGCAACGCTCCGTCCGGCATTTGCAATACATCATTCGGACGCCCCCAGCAATCATCTCCCTGTAGCCAGCCGCTGGCGAACGGTTCCTGGCCGAGCACATTTCCTGCCGCATCGAATCGCACCAGGACTATGTTGCAACCCACTTTTTCACTGCGGTTCCAGGAACCATGCTGGGCGATAAACAGTTGATTGTGGTAGCCGGATGGAAACATCCTCCCGGTATAAAACGCCAGCCCCAGCGCAGCCACGTGGGCGCCCAATTGCAGCGCGGGTGGCGTGTAATCTGCACAAGATTTACCTTTTCCGAATTCGGGATCGAGGCTGTCGCCCTGGTGGCACCAGGGATAACCGAAATCCATGCCGGCTCGCGGTGCATGGTTCAGTTCGTCAGCGGGCAAGTCATCGCCCAGCATGTCGCGGCCGTTATCGGTGAACCACAGCTCACCATTGTCCGGGTGAAACGCCAGACCAACGCTGTTCCTCACGCCCTGTGCATAAATCTCCTCACCACTGCCATCTACTGAAATACGGCGGATTTGGGCGAAACCGGGCTCATTGCAAATATTGCATGGCGCACCCACCGGAACATACAGTTTACCGTCAGGCCCGAACCGAAGATACTTCCAGCCGTGGTGGGTTTTGTCCGGAAACGCAGCGCTAAGCACTGCAGGCTCGGGCGGAGCTTCCAGATGGGACTCGATACCGTCATACCTCAGAATCCGGTCTACCGCACCAACAAACAGCGCCCCGTTCCGAAATTCCAGTCCCGAGGGCATATTCAGGCCCTGGTCGATGAGGTAAACACGGTCTGCTACCTGGTCGCCATCGACATCCACCACTGCATGAACCTTGCCTGCCTTACGCGACCCCGCAAATACCACGCCATGATCTCCCAGCGCCAGTTGGCGCGCATTCTCTACGCCCTCAGCATAAACGTGGATTTCAAATCCCGGGGGCAGCTCAATCATGTCGAGTCGTTCGGACAGACGTTCGGCGAAACAAGCCGGAACAGCCAGGAGTGCGGAAAACGCAATGGTCAATGTTTTGAAGAAACTCATAATCCCAGGCGACGTGAAAATGAAATCAGATACGATGCTACAAGAAAATGACTGTGGTAGCCCAAAATATCCTGCCATCTGACAGTGCATTAAATCCGCTGACCCCGGTGCCCGAGTCGATGCCCGGCAGGGGAGTACGCCGGTACTGTTCAGGTTCCATCCATATGGGTGTACTCTATGCCTTGAAGTGGCCGCCCCCTCTGGCAGCCACCTTAAAAAGAGAAACCAAGGAGAGCCAAATCATGGAACTTGCACTACTTCAGGGCAATGCACTTGCCTTTTTATTCAGGTGGATTCACCTGCTCGCCGGCGTGGCCTGGATTGGCCTGCTGTGGTATTTCAACTTCGTACAGGGAGAGTATTTCAAGGAAGCCGATGCTTCTTCCAAGTCGGACGCCATCCGTAAACTGGTGCCGCGGGCGCTGTGGTGGTTCCGCTGGGGTGCGATGTTTACCTTCCTCAGCGGCATCGCCTTGCTGGGTGCCAAGCAGCTGACCGGCTATGGCATCATCGTCGGCGCAATCTTGGGTACCCTGATGTTCCTGAATGTCTGGCTGGTGATCTGGCCCAAACAGAAAATCGTGATTGCTTCGGCTGAAAAAGTGGCAGCCGGCGGTGAAGCGGACCCGGCTGCTGCCGGTGCGCTGGCCCAGGCCGGCCTGGCGTCGAGAACCAATACGCTGTTCTCAATCCCCATGTTGTTTTTCATGGCTTCGTCCGTACACCTGGCTCAACTGGCAACACCGGTGATGAACGCCAGCTACCTCTCTCTGATCGTGGTGTTCGGCATTATCCTGGCGCTGGAAATCAACGGGCTCAAGGGCAAGACCGGCCCCATGACCAGTGTCAAAGGCGTGCTCCACATGGGATTGCTGCTGACTCTGGTGCTGTACCTGGGAGTCGATCTCCTGTAGCAGCAGGCCTTGCTGTAAGAGCCCGCTTGCGGGCTCTTACAATACAGTCCGGGATCAACCAACTTCTTCAAACTGTTCGTCTTCGGTTGAGCCACTGAGGGCGGAAAGCGATGACTGCCCACCGCCAATTGCCAGCGCCAGGGAATCGAAATAGCCGGTTCCCACTTCACGCTGGTGCCTGGTTGCGGTGTAACCGATTGTTTCCGCGGCAAATTCTGCTTCCTGCAGTTCCACATAGGCTGCCATCTGACGGTCTCGATAACCATGCGCCAGCGTGTACATGCTGTAATTCAGTGCGTGGAAACCAGCCAGGGTAATGAACTGGAATTTGTAGCCCATTGCGCCGAGTTCTTGCTGAAATTTGGCAATTGTGGCTTCATCCAGGTTCGCTTTCCAGTTGAACGAGGGTGAGCAGTTGTATGCCAGCAATTGGTCCGGGTATTCCTTCCTGATTGCTTCGGCGAATGTCTTTGCCTCTGACAGATCCGGATGGGCGGTCTCGCACCACAGCAGGTCGGCATAGGGTGCATAGGCAAGGCCGCGCGAGATGGCCTGTTCAATGCCGGGCCGCGTTACATGGAAGCCTTCCACCGTGCGTTCACCGGTAATGAATGGCGCATCGTACTCATCTACATCAGAAGTGATCAGGCCCGCTGCATTTGCGTCGGTACGTGCGAGCAGAACCGTAGGAACATCCATGATGTCCGCTGCCAGGCGCGCGGCGATCAGCTTCTGTACTGCTTCGCGGGTTGGTACCAGCACCTTGCCGCCCATGTGG